>SIHH01000014.1:19105-30474 GCA_004299065.1 Phormidium sp. SL48-SHIP
TCCTCTTAAACTCCTCACACTAGCCCAAACTCTTGTAAAGCGGGATAGAAATTGCGGTTTTCATGACTGGGGCGACTCAGTTTCAGCAGGGTAAACCGCTGTAGGGGAGTCAGGGCCGCCCAGCGGTTCTCGCCAATCTCAACGGACAGCGATCGCGCCTTCTCCTGAACCGTCTCAGGAACCGTCTCCCCCAGCCAAGGGGGATTCTCGTCCACCGGGAGATCTTTGGGAATCTCCCCGGTGCGATCGCGGACTAAGCGCTGTAACACCTGCCGATACTCGGCAATCTCTTGCGCCGTCTGACAAGGCGAATCCACCAGAACTTGTCGTTCAGTCGCCTCCAACTGATGCCAATGGTTCAGTTTCAACTTCACCCCACAGGTATCGAGTTTATAGCGAACCTGCATGGGAATACAGCGGAGGGATTCCACAAAATCCGCTTCAAATTGAAAAAATGTCGTCGCTGGTTGCATGACCCTTCGTTATCTTCTGTTAATTTAGTTACCGTTTTTGAGATTTCTGGAAAAAGACTCCTACAATAAACCTAGGAACTCGCGAAAACAATGGGGGAGTCATTGATGAATGCTCATCACCGCGATCGCGCTGTCCAACAGCGAGATCCCAACCACAGCCAGGCTTCTGAGAACATCCACGAGATCATCGTGGGCGTCTTGATTGCATCCTTAACGGTGGGGGCGATTCCCATTTTCCAGCTAGAGTCCCTCTCCAACCGGCCCGACCCCTCATTTGTGGTTCCCAGTGAAGCCACCCTTTGGTCGTCAGAAGTGCAAGACTAGAGGCGTTCATCCCGAGGAGCGATTTATGGCCATCACGTCTTGCTGTTGCTGGTTTAAAGCGTCGCTGGCGATGGGCAACGGCAATAATTGCACCGCACAGGCCTTGAGTTCCGGTTGCAGGGAATCTGGGCAGGCTTCCGGGTGAGTGAGGGCATTCGCTTCAGAATTGTCCGCCCAGAGGAAACCCCAGTGCATGGGGATAAAGAGGGTTCCGGGGGCGATCGCCGTCGTCACCGTCGCCTTAAATCTCCCCTCACCGCGCCGTCCGCGAATCAACACCCACATTTCATCGAGAATCTCTAATTTTTTGGCATCTCGCGGATGAATCTCCATAAAGGGATGAGGATACTTCTGGCTAATTTTAGGAATGCGTCCGGTTCGGGTTTGAGTATGCCAATGTTCATAAACACGTCCCGTCGTTAACACAAAGGGATACTCAGGATCGGGGGCTTCAGCCAAACCGCGAGTATGGCTAGCACAGAAGCGGGCGCGGCCATCAGCCGTGGGAAAGCGCAAATCCTCATACAGCCGCTTGCTATACCGGCCCTCAGGGACATCCTCGGCTCCCTCGGGGTGCGGCCATTGCAGCGTCCGCTCCTGCAACCCCTCATGACTCATGCCGCTCATATCACAAACTCGTGATTTTGTCAAGGCAACAAACTCACGATGCACCGCCGCCGCATCGGAGAACTCAAACTGAGCCTCAAACCCGAGTCGTCGCCCCACTTCCGCAAAAATTTCCCAATCGGGACGAGCCTCACCGGGGGCCTCGCGGAATTGCGGGCAAAGGGTAACCACCCGTTCCGAGTTAGTCATGGTTCCCGTTTTCTCACTCCACTGGGCCGCCGGCAGCAAAATATGAGCATATTCAGCGGTTTCCGTAGGATAGTAAGCATCCTGATACACCGTCAGAGGAGAGCGTCGCAGCGCCGCCTTCGTGCGGCCAATATCGGGCATACTCACCGCCGGATTGGTTGCGGCCACCCAAAACAATTGCACCAGCCCCGCTTCGAGTCCCAGCATCATATCCCAGGCGGCTAAACCGGGGCTGGGGTCAATTTGGCCGGGGGGAAGTTGCCAATGGCGTTCCACCTCGGCCCGATGTTGAGGGTTTTTCACCAGCCGATAGCCAGGGAGAAGATGAGATAAGCCCCCGGCTTCCCGTCCTCCCATCGCATTGGGTTGTCCCGTCAGCGAAAACGGTCCCGCCCCCGGTTTCCCAATCGAACCGGTCATGAGATGGAGGTTGATGAGCGATCGCACCTTAGCGGTCCCTTCCGAGGACTGATTTAACCCCATAGACCACATCGACAGCACCCGCTCATTCTCCGCCCAATAACGAGCGGCCAGTTCCAACTCATCGAGACGAATGTTACAACGACGGGCCACCAACTCGGGCGGATAACTCTGAAGGGTCTGGGTGTACTCTGAGAAGCCTTGGGTGCAATCCTCGATAAACAGCGCATCAAAGGCTTGCCAGCGTAACAAGAGATGGCCAATCCCATGCAGCAAATCAATATCCGTACCGGGGCGAATGGCTAGATGCAAGTCGGCCGCTTTCGCCGTGGGGGTTTCGCGAGGATCGACCACCACCAATTTCACCTTGCGGTTTTTCTTGTGATAGTCCCGCAGACGGTTAAAGGCGATGGGATGACATTCAGCCGCATTGGTACCAATGAGAAAGGCGCAATCAGTGCGTTCCAAATCGTCATAGCAACAGGGGGGGCCATCGGAGCCTAAACTCTGGATATAGCCAGCCACCGCCGAGGACATACAGAGACGGGAGTTGGCATCAAAATTATTGGTTCCCAAACAGCCTTTCATGAGCTTTTGGGCTACATAATAATCTTCCGTTTGGAATTGGCCCGACCCATACATACAAATGGCATGACTGCCAGAGTCCTGGCGGACTTGATGGATATGAGCGACGATGCGATCGAGCGCCTCATCCCAACTCACCCGCTGAAACGGCTCATCTAGGGAATGTCGCATCATGGGGTATTTGAGCCGGTTTTTGTCCAGGGATTCCGCGACGGTGGCTCCTTTGACACAAACCCGGCCACGACTGGAGGGATGTTGGCGATCGCCCCTGACGCGCCAAATGGGAGTTCCGGCGGCATCGCGATGGGTGGTTTTTCCGGGTAAAGCCGGAGGTTGCACCTCCAAGCCACAGCCAACACCACAATAGGGACATAGGGTTTTTGTCGGCGCGATCATAGTTGTGTCAGTCCTCCAGTCGTCAAATGAATAGCAGCTTATGGGCGTAAATTCCTTGGGGAATTAGGGGGAATTACTCTGGGTATGACTCATGACTCAACGCCGGAACCACCGGTTGGACCGCTTCTTCCTCCCCCTCATGGAACTCAGCAAACGACCCTTGAGGTTCCCGCAGGAAGAAACCACAGAGGAAGGCCACCACCATCGAGGAAACCCCCAAGGTTTGGAAAAAGATGAGATTTCCAGCAGCCCCTTCCGGCAAAAGACTATAGAGCGTCAGATAGGCCACCGCCCCAACATTGCCATAAGCCCCGACATTCCCAGCAATTTGTCCCGTCACCCGTCGTTTAATCAGCGGCACAATGGCATAGGTTGACCCTTCCCCAGCTTGGACAAAGAAGGAACAGGCCATCGTCAGCAGAATCGCCCCAGGCAGCCACCAGCCCTCGGACACGGTTCCCATACAGAGGTAGCCAATGCCCATCGCACCGGTTAAGACCGTCATCGTCCATTTGCGACTGCCGAGGGAGTCAGAAATCAAGCCGCCTCCGGGACGAGACATGAGGTTCATAAAGGCATAACTAGCGGCAATCATCCCCGCTTGGGCGGGATTCAAGCCAAAGGTCAGTTCAAAGAAGGCCGGCAACATCGAGACGACGGCTAACTCAGAGCCAAAGTTAACCACATAGGTCAGTTCCAAGATGGCAACCTGATTGAATTTATAGCGGTCTTCAGGGGGATAGTGTTTTTTACCTTGCAGCAAGTCGGCGTTCGTCGTCCAGCAGCCATAGGCCTGAAACAGATAGAGTCCAACCAATGCAGCCCAAACAATCAACAGTCCGGTTTCACTGAGGAAGCCCACTTTACTCAAACGCCAAGCCAAAAGCGCGAGAATGCCCACCAGGGGGATATTCATCAGCATCAAGAAGGCGAAATCTTTGCGGCTGGTGACTTCTAAGCCTCCGTTGCGGCTGGGTCGTCGGTATTCTTTGCCAGGGGGAGTGTCTTCGACATTGAAGAAGTACATCACACCATAGAGGGCGGCGGCAATGCCGGTGAGGGCAATGGCGAGACGCCAGTTCATCTCGCCTCCGGCAAACACCGAGAGTCCTAGGGCGATTGAGGGCAGGGTAAAGGCGGCGGCGGCGGACCCAAAGTTGCCCCAACCTCCGTAAATGCCTTCGGCGATGCCAATTTCTTTGGGGGGGAACCATTCGGCGACCATGCGGATGCCGATTACAAAGCCCGCACCAACAATGCTCAGCATCAAGCGGCTAATGACCAGGGTGTTGAAGTCCTGGGCGGTCGCAAACAGGAGGCAAGGAACGGCGGCGTAAATGAGTAGTAGGGAATAGGTGACACGGGGACCGAAGCGATCGAGTAACATCCCAATCAGAATCCGGGCCGGAACTGTCAAGGCAACGTTGCAAATGCCGATGGTGCGAATTTGTCCGACATCTAAGCCGAAATCTTGTTGGATGGTGGTGGCAAAGGGGGCAAAGTTAAACCAGACGACAAAGGAGAGGAAAAAGGCAAACCAGGTCAGGTGCAAAATGCGGTAGCGACCGCTAAAGGAAAGGAGTTTGGTCAACATGAGTCAGGGTATCCTAAGGATTCAAGGGAATGCGATCGGTGATGGGGCAATCAAGGCTGAATGATGACGGGTTAAGCTCGGGCTGTGGCGCCGAATTTCTCTAGCAGCAAGTCTCGCAGCACGGGTTTGAGGTCATCGCAGGGGATAGATTTGAGAACTCGCTCTCCGAGTTGGGCATCTTTACCGACTTTTCCGCCCATGTAAATATCCACGGCTTCGACGGTTTGGCCATCTTTGCGGGTTTTGGTTCCCATCAGGCCAATGTCGGCGACTTGGGGCTGTCCGCAAGAGTTCGGACATCCCGTCCAGTGGATACGCACGGCTTGGGTGAGGTTGAGTTCTTCGGTGAGGTCTTGGGCGAGGGCTAAGGCTCGTTGTTTGGTTTCAACGAGGGCAAAGTTACAGAATTTGGCCCCGGTACAGGACACCAGTTCTCGCACCAGGGGGGCTGGGCTGAGGGAAAATGTCTTAAGTAGGGGTTCTTGTCTGAAGGCGTCGAGTTTGGCGGTTTCAAGACCCGTTAAAATCAGGTTTTGCTCGACGGTGAGACGGATGTCGCCGTGACCGTAAACTTGAGCCAGACGGGCGATTTCAAACATCTCGTCAGCCTTGAGACGACCGACGGGAACATGAAGTCCGGCATAGTGGAGTCCGGGTTGTTTTTGAGGATGAATGCCGATGTGATCTCGTTTGTCCCAAGCGATTTCGTCGTTGGGGGCGGCGTCGGGTAGAGATTGCCCGAATTCGGCTTCGACGGCGGCCCGGAATTGGTCGAGTCCCCAGTCATCGATGAGCCACATTAACCGTGATTTTTGCCGGTTGGCCCGGGAACCATGGTCGCGGAAGACTCGCAGGATGGCACAACTGAGGTCGGCCAGTTGATGTGCTGTGACCCAAGCGTTGAGGGGAATGGCGGCTTCGCAACGTTTGGCGGAGAAGAACCCCCCGACGAGGACATTGAAGCCAAAGTGACCGTCTTTGAAGGCGGGAACGTAGGCGATGTCGTTGATTTCGGCGTGGACGGAGTTATCGGGGCCTCCGGCAACGGCAATGTTGAATTTACGGGGTAGGTTGGTGTACTCGGGGTTGCCGGTTCCGTGGTTGGTGATGGCATCTTGGATGGCTTGACAGAGGGGGATGGTATCGATAAATTCGGCGCCATCGATGCCGGCGACGGGGGAACCGGTGATGTTACGGACGTTGTCCATACCGGACTGAATGCTGGTGAGGCCGGCTTGTTGGAGTTGCTCGAAGATGTTGGGGAAGTCTTCGAAGCGAATGCCACGCAGTTGCAGGTTTTGCCGGGTGGTAATGTCGGCACTGCCGTCGTCGCCATAGCGTTGGACAATGCTGGCTAGGACGCGCAGTTGTTCGGCGTTGAGGATGCCGTTGGCAATGCGCAGCCGCAACATGAATTGACCGGGGGTGACGGGCCGGAAGAAGATGCCTAACCATTTGAGACGATGCACAAGGTCGGTTTCGTCTAAGGCTTCCCAGCCGAGTTCGCTAAACTGTTTGAGTTCGTCTTTGACGGCTAAGCCATCTTTTTCGACTTTGTATTTCTCGAATTTGTTGAGTTTGGTTGGGGCTGCTGCGGAGGGAGTCATGGTTTTTTTCTAGGAAATACTTGCAGATTAGCTAAGGGAAAACGGGGTTTGCATTGAGGTTAAAGGGCTTTTTAGGGATTTATCATGGATTTTAGGGCTAAAATCTGGATTCGGTTAGAGCGGTTACGGTGTTCTGGCAACCCGTTAGGTGATGGTGGCATTTTTGGATCGGGAAGGAGGGAGTTAGAGGTCGGTCTATCTGTGATTAGGTCTAACGTTAGAAGAAGTTTTGTTACGGTTTCGTATGTTTAGCTACAAAAAACGCTATTCATTTTGGTTTGTGCATTGGAGTGATGCGCTTTATACATGAAATGGCGAAAATTGCCTGAAATTGCTCTGGCAGGTCTGGTGAGTTTGCGTCAAGGTAGGCTTAGGTGATGCACCTGTTCGGTTCACTGTTTGGATTCCCCCAGTTTTATGACTTTTTTTTCGTCTCGTCACTCGGGTATCAATAACTCGGCTATGCCAGACTCGATGCCAGACTCGATGCCAGACTCGGACCAGATGGTTGGGGTCTCGCAAACGCTGAGGGCTTTTTTGGAGTTGCTGGAGATCGGAGATTTCCAGGAACGTTGGGATGCGGCGAAGCGGTTACCGAGTTATGGTTGGCCGGCGTTGCAGGGAACGTTGGCGTTGTTACGATCGCACCCTGAGGATGATGAACTGGCTTGGTTCGCGGCTCAGATTATTGGCCAGTTCCCCTCTGAGGAGGCGTTGACGGTGTTGGTGGATTTGGTGACGAGTGCGACGACGGATGAGGATGTTAAGGGAATGGCGGCTCGTACGTTGGCGAATCTGGGGGAGGCGGCGATCGCACCGCTGAATCAGTTGTTGCAGGAGGAACGCTGGCGGGTGTTGGCGATTCGGACTCTGGCTCAAATCCGTCATCGGGATGCGATGGAACGGGTGGTTGAGTTTTGGGATGATCCCGATGCGGAGGTTCGCGCTCAGGTGTTGGCGGTGTTAACCGGCGATCGCCATCCCCGCATCCTCACGCCGGTGTTAGCCGGCGTGACGGATTTGTCGGCGCCGGTGCGCCGCTTCGCAACGATTGCTTTGGGGTTACAGCATGGTTTGATTGAGGAATTGGCTCCGGAGGTGGATGTTGTGGCGTTGCTTCGGGAACGACTCCTGGATTTGGATCTGGCGGTGAGTCAGCAGGCGGCGATCGCGCTGTCTCGGCTGGGAACGGTTGAGGCGATTGAGGCGTTGGGCCGCTGTCTGCGATCGCCGCACACGCCAATTCCGCTTAAGTTGGAACTTGTCCGCGCCTTGGGGTGGATCAATCATCCTCGCACCATTGATGATTTAGCAATGGCTTTGAGTTTACCGAGTTCTCAGGTTTGTCTCGAAGCGATCCGGGTTCTGTCTCAGGTGAGTTCGCCGCCGTTGAAGGCTGAGGCGGGCCAGGCGTTGATTCGCTGGTGGTGCAGTGAACCGCCTCACCGGGAACTGGCTCGGGTTCGCCAGGCGATCGCCTTGGGGTTAGGGAATTTCGGACAGCCTGAGGCCATGGCGGTGGTGCGATCGCTCCTCGATGATCCTGATGAAACGGTGCGTTGGCACGCTCAGGCTGGCTCGGAGGCGATCGGCTAAGGCTTCAATGGTTTAATTCCCCGATGTTTGCCCAGGGTTCAGCGGCGTGAGACACCTGACTCAACTGGGTTAAGTACACTAAAGTTAAGCCAATGGAGTAGCCACTGATCCCAGGTGGGTACGACGGCATAACGTTGAGAAAGGGGGGATTGACCTTGAACGCAGCAGAACAAGCCAAGGATTTCCGCATTGCCAGCAAGATTGCGGCAGTTGTCAACCTGTTTAAGACGGAGTTTCCTGATTTACGCTCGGATCTCAAGCCTTGGACGGATGATGTGGAAACGCGGGAGATGTTAGATCCCGATTCGATTGATATCAGTTTCCATTTTCCCGGCTATAGCTTCCGCTGTCATTGTCGCAGTATTTTGATTCAGATCCGTTTTCACGCGGTGGACTCTGATGTGCGGGCGATCGGTTTGGAAGCGGCTGGGTTTAGTGGTTTGGGTCGTCTCTGGCGCTTGTCCACAGTGGAACACTGGCACTTTGTGGGTCGGAAGGAGCCAGTTCCAGAGATGCAAGAGAAGTTGAAACGCTGTTGCCGGGAGGCGATCGATATCTTTAATCGGGATCTCGATGTCTGCGATGAAACGGCCTAGGAGCGCCATACAAAACCCGATGTCGGCTCTGGGATCGCGACTCAGAGGCTGACACCGGGTGGGAGTATGGCGGGGTGGGTTAGGGTCTTCGTTCGGGTCTTCGTTAGCGTCTAACAGAGACTTCCACCGCCTCACTTTGATTCGAGAGGGCATCGACGGTTCGCAGGGCGTAGCGTCCGGGGCTAACCTGCACCTGGGTTTCCTGACGCGGCAGGAGTTGTTCGAGCTGCCAATGACGGTTTTGGCGTTTGTAGAGGGCCAGCGATCGCACGTCCTCGGAGTACTGGGGTTGCCAATGAATGCCATTGGCGGTGGTTTCGACGCCTTGGGGTGCATCGGGGGCTTGGCTATCGAGCCAAGGCATGGGGGGAATTAGAGCGGGTGTGGGGTAGAGGCGCGATCGGAACTGTCCATTCACCCCTAAGCGATCCTCCATAAAGACTTTAACGCTAAAAAAGATATTCCCCAGGGAATCCCGAGACTGAGAGCGGCGGGAGATATCCACCTGACGCAGAAACTCCGTCACGGGCCAATCACTATCATTGAGACGACTGAGATAATTGCCGGTATAGATATGACGACGGTAGGGATTGTGACTGAGCCACCAGTCGAGC
This sequence comes from Phormidium sp. SL48-SHIP, assembly GCA_004299065.1. Classification (GTDB taxonomy): domain Bacteria; phylum Cyanobacteriota; class Cyanobacteriia; order Cyanobacteriales; family Geitlerinemataceae; genus Sodalinema. The sequence continues at coordinate 28,127 of SIHH01000014.1, forward strand.
AAACGAGGATAACTTTGTTGGGGGGGATCGATACGCCAGTAGAGTTGTGGCGCCATGTAATCGACCCAACCTTGTTCAAGCCAGAGTTTGGGGTCAGCATAGATTTGTGCAAACTGATCCATCCCCTCAATCCCCGCCGGCTGGCCAGGGCGATAGATCCCAAAGGGACTAATCCCGAATTTAACCTGAGGTTTCGCGGCTTTGATGCCGTCGTAGAGGCGACGCACCAAACGATTAACATTATCCCGCCGCCAATTATCTCGGCTTAAGCTGCCGCCATTTTTACGATATTCCCGATAGGTCTCGTCGTCGGGGAACTCAACGCCGGGTTCTGGATAGGGATAGAAGTAGTCATCGAGGTGAACGCCATCGATACTGTAGCGGTTGACGACATCGAGGATCACGTCATAGGCGCGATCTTGAATGACTTTGGCCCCAGGGTCCATCCAAATCAGGTTGCGATAGGAATAGGCGTATTGAGGGTACTGGCGAGCCATGTTATTGGCGGCCAGGTCATAGCTACCGCCGAGTTTAGCGCGATAGGGGTTAAACCAGGCGTGCAGTTCGATGTTGCGATCGTGAGCTTCCTCAATGGCAAATTCTAGGGGGTCGTAGAAGGGGCTAGGGGGTCGTCCCTGTTGCCCAGTGAGCCAATAACTCCAAGGTTCAGTGTCCGAGTAGTAGAGGGCATCCCCAGCGGGGCGGATTTGCAGAATCAGGGCGTTGAGGTTGAGTTGTTGCATCCGATTGAGGATGCCGATGAGTTCTGCTTGTTGTTGTTGGGTGCTGAGGTTAGGGCTAGAGGGCCAGTCGATGTTCACGACGGAGGCGGCCCAAACGCCGCGAAATTCGTACTCAGGGGCGCTGGCTAGGTCTTGTCGGGCCAGGCTCGGGAGTTGGGTGAGTAGGAGGGTGGTGAGGGTGAGAGCAATCCAAAGCCGCCGTATGAGTCGGCGTCGTTTGGGGATGCCAGAGGAGCGAGTTAGAGTCATAGAAGCTCGTCGGTCATGAAATGTTAATCGAGCGATATTGTAGTCTTCTTCGCCCCGGTTTGTGCATCCGGGTGAGACGCTACGGGGATTGGGTGTGGGCTGAGGGGATGTCCAGATGGAGAAACCGAGTGTCTCCCAAGACACCCGGTTTCTGGCCCAGTACCATAACTGCGAGATTAAGAAACCGAGTGTCTCCCAAGACACCCGGTTTCTGGCCCGCTGTCCCACAGCTCAACGCCTATGTTAGTGAGGGTCTTGGTGTCCTTGATTATCTTAGGACACCCTAAATTGAGAGAGAATCCGCCACCTGTTGCCTTTTTTTACCCCGTTTTTGGTCTGACTTAGACCAATGGTTGTTATATTATAGACACAACTTGTCCCTGTTTCTCTAGGCGTTTTTCACCGCCCTAGGTTTCACGCCAAAGGAGTCCTCTTGTCATGCCTCACCCCTTAAAAGCGGTTTATCACAACGGAACTTTTGTCCTGAAAACAGATTGTCATTTACCCGAAGGCGCGGAAGTTGAGCTATGGGTCAATTCCTCCCAGCTCATTGCGCCTAAAATCTCAGATCCGCGTGAGAAAGCCATCTTTCTCAGGTCACTGGTTGAGAAGATGCAGCAATATCCAATCCCCGCCACAGCACCTGAGTTAACCCGCGAGAGTTTGCATGAACGCCGTTGATACGAATGTCCTGATTTATGTGAACGACCCACGGGACCCCATGAAACAGCGAATCGCTAGTTCTCTTGTCGCGACTTTAAGCGATGCTGTTCTCCTCTGGCAAGTTGCTTGTGAGTATCTGGCAGCGAGTCGCAAACTAGAGCCGTTGGGATATGATTGAGGACAAGCCTATCAATACATCCGAAGCTTACAACAGGTTTGGTACACCGCAATTCCCACCTGGGACATTCTGAATCGAACAGAGAGCTTAATGAGCCGCTATAGTTTGTCTCACTGGGATGCCATGCTCATCGCTGCCTGTCTGGATGTTCAGGTTCAAACGATTTATACAGAAGACTTTGGCTACCCAGAGATTGATGGTCTAAGGATTGTGAATCCTTTCCGGGTAGAATCTTAATGTTAGGTTGGGTTATTCTGCTTCTAGTTTTCTTAAACTCCTATTTATGATGATACTAGAACCTGGACTTAATCAATTTCTATGTCTCCAATTCTCCGCACTTGAGACATAAAGAAAAATACAATACCAATTGTTTCTCCAACGAGTAATGTGCTCAACGCCTTTCGGCAATCAGAGGAATTAAACGAGCGGAAATCCCCATGGGGGCGACTACAAGAGTAGTGTGCTCAACGCCTTTCGGCAATCAGAGAAATTAAACATTTCCGCCGGGTGAGTAT
>SIHH01000015.1 GCA_004299065.1 Phormidium sp. SL48-SHIP
ACGTGAGGGTTTTGGGTCAATTATTTAGGCGAATTATTCCGCTGCAAAGTTCGCCGGATCTTGGTCGCGGCGATGTCGGACGGGAATTTTTGGACCTTGAGCCGGTCCCACCAAAGCGGCGGTGGCTTCCAAGGATTGACGCAGCCGCTTCGCTGCATAAATCGACATATCGCGGGGGACACTAATGCGATCGCGCAGATAGCGTAACCCCACCTCACTCCCCGCTGGCGGTGGACAATCTTCCCCAACCATCAAATTCGTCAACGCACAACGCAGGGCCGTCTCAAACAGCTCATCTGGGGCGGGATTGACGCGAATCAGGTTCCGGCGATGTTTCAGCACTCGCCGCAAGGCCTCAGAATAAGAGTTTTGCGGTTCTGGATAGGTGGCATCGGGAAGCTCAAACCAGGAACCGCGATCGACGCGAATTTGATTCAGTTCTGTTTGTGAGTTATTATTCGCCCAACAGCCCCCCATTTGGGGCGGTAAATCATGGACATGGGTATGGAAATCGCTCTGAGTTCCCCGATAGGTTGAACGGCTTTCTAGGCCATCAAACCAGTCCGAGAGGCGAGGATTTTCTTCCCGCAACGAATAGCCTTTGTAGTAAAACAGACTGGCATTCATCCGTTCCACATAGGGCGTAAAGACCACATCAGCGGTACTAAATTCCGGCAAAAAGTAGGGGCCAGGTGTTGCAGCCAGAGCCGCTTCTACCTCCTGAACCACCTCGATAAACTGTTCACGGGCGTTACGTTCCTGACGCTCCGATAAACTGGGGCGACAGAGCCACATACACCAGGCGCGAAATAGCACTCGTTCTAATTGTCGTAGGGGTAAAACCTGGCGATCGCGCATCGAAAACCCTAGCGGGCCAAATTCCTCTTCTAACGCGAGTAAAATATCATCACTTTCCGTAATCAACTGACCCTTAAGTTCCACCGCTGGCAGCATCCCCGAGGGGACTTTTTGCTTATACCAACGTTCTTTCTGGCCATAACAGAACATGGTCACTTTTTCGATGCGGTAGGGGATTTGTTTCTCTTCCAACCACAACCAAACTTTTTGACAATAGGGACACCAAGCATGATGATCCCGATAGAGGGTGACTTGTACCGCCGCTTCATCCTGGCCAAACAGTCGTAGTCGGGCCTGGGGGTTCGTGGGTCCGTTCACCAAATCGGGGGGAGTATCGGTGAAGTTTTCCAGTTCTGACCAGCTTAAGGGAGATGTGGACATCGGGAGTTCAGGCGCTTTTTTGGGCTAATCCTAACTTTAACACCTCTTTTACGGTTCTCAAATCCCCGTCTAAGAGGGCATCGACGGCCAGCCACAAGCCGGGAAAGACCTCGCTACGAAGGATTCCCTGGTCATCGGCGGCTAAAGGTTGGTAGGTTCCCTCATGCCAACGAAACCAATCGAGACGACGGTCATAGACTTGCCAGACGAGATATTCCTGGACTTCATTGCGGCGATAGACTTGCAATTTTTGCCGGAGGTCGTAGGAGGCACTACTGGCGGCGATTTCGACAATCAGTTCGGGAGATCCTTCGAGGTAGCCATCCTCTCCGAGATGGGAACGACCGCTCGTTTCCCATCTCAGTAAGGCATCGGGTTGAGGTTCGTTGTCGCGATCGAGTCTGAGAGTGGCATTATCGGCAACTTGCACACCGGGGACTTCGATAGCATAACTCCATAGCCAGCCGATGATGTGACCATGAGCGACAGCGTGACTGGCTCGTACTGGGGAACCCATATAAACAATCCCTTCTATGAGTTCAGCCTTTTTTAGATCCGGCATGGCTTCGTAACGACGCTCGAACTCTTGGCGTGTCAGGCGATCGCCATTTTCGAGGGGTAAGATTGTCGGCTGAGTGTACATCAGGCCCTCCCGGTTTTTAGCAACTGCCTTGATCGGCTAAAAGACTCTCAAGATACAATTCTATCGCTTCGCTTATGTTCGCCAATGCTTCCTCAAAATGATCGCCTTGGCTATGACAGCCTTTTAAGATGGGACAGAAGACATGATACCCACCGTCTTGCTCTTGTTCAAAAATAACGGTGTAATTGTATATAATTTTTTGGGGATTAGACATGGATTTTTTATTTCAATTGATGAGCTAGTGTTTTATCCAGCATGTACTCAGGATTGTCAGCCTTTCTCCTGTCAACCCAATCCGTGATACAATGTCTGACCGATTGCTTGAGCTTATCTTATCCTAACTCGATAGGACGTCGTCGCGAGAGATGACAGGAGGCAGAGCCTCCCGCTACACGTGACGAGGCTGGAGCCTCATCACGAGATATTAGAGATATTATTAAGACTCATAACGGATTCCGGCGGCTTCTAGGCGATCTAATGCCGTCTGGAGGCGATCGCACTCTGCAATCAAACTAACGCGCACATAGCCCTCACCGCCTTTCCCAAACGCATTTCCCGGCGTCACCACCACCCCCGTCTGTTGCAACACCGTTAGGGCAAAATCCGTTGACCCCATCCCAGGGGGACATTCCACCCATAAATACATGGTGGCTAAGGGTTTGCGGACCGTCCAGCCCAAACGCCCTAACCCCTCAATCAAGAAGTCGCGGCGGCTGCTGTAACGTTGCTGCACCTGTTCCAAATAGACTTCCGGCAACTGTAACGCCGTCTCCGCCGCACATTGCAACGCCGAGAAAATCCCGTAATCCAAATTCGTCTTTAGGGTTCGCAAGCCTTGAATCACATGGCGGTTGCCCACCACAAAACCCACGCGCCAACCCGCCATATTATAGGTCTTCGAGAGGGTGTGGAACTCCACGCCAATCTCCTTAGCCCCCTCAATCTCCAATAAACTCGTTGGCTGATAGCCGTCAAACGCTAACTCGGCGTAACATAAGTCATGAACCAACAAAATTGAGTGACGGCGGGCAAAGGCCACAATCTCCTCAAAAAACTCCCTCGGTGCCGTTGCCCCTGTAGGATTATTGGGATAGTTGAAATAGAGCATTTTCGCCGAGTCCGCCACCTCGTCGGGAATCTGACTCAAATCAATCAGCCAGTCATTCTCCGCTGAGAGGGGAATCGAATGCACCTTAGCCCCCGCAATCAACGGCCCGCGAAAATGGGCCGGATAGGCGGGACTGGGAACTAAGACTAAATCGCCGGGATTGAGATAGGCTAACGCCAAATGGGATAATCCCTCTTTCGATCCCAATAAGGGCAACGCCTCCCCATCCGGATCGAGTTTGACGCTATAGCGGCGGTAATACCAGTCCGTGATGGTTTGGCGGAAACTGCCGGTTCCTTCAAAGGGCGGATAGCCGTGATTGGCTGGATTTTGCAGGGCTTGGATGGCTGAGTCAATCACCGGTTGGGGGGTGGCCCCGTCGGGGTTGCCCATCCCCAAATCAATCAAATCCAAACCCTGTTCTCGCGCACGGGCTTTCAACTCATCGAGACGCGCAAAAACATAGGGGGGTAATGCTTGCACCCGCTCCGCAGGGCTAATCCAATCCAGTACCATTGAGTTCGAGGGAGGAAGACACAGACCTTTTACTCTATCAGGTTTTAGGAGTTATGGCTGACCACTGAAGCGTCAGGGGTGACCCCTAGAGAATAGCCGACGGTGGTGGACACCATGGCCGCCATCACTTGGGCGGGTTCGACGGGGAAGGGCAGATGATGAATGTCGGAGTTGGGACCACAGGCAAATTCGGCGGCCTGCTGGAGTTGGCCCAGGGAAATCTCCCCTAAGCCTAAATCCGCCAGGGTTTGGGGGAGACCAATCTCTCGGTAAAAGGTCAACAATTGCTGACGGGCGGTGGCAGCCAGTTGGTTATGTTGGACAATTTCTTCGAGTCGCAGTTGCACGAGAATGCCATAGGCGACTTTTTCGCCGTGAATGGTATGGTGGCAGTCGCTTAGATGGGTGAGGGCGTTGTGGACGGCATGGGCGGCGACGGTGCGACATTGGGCGCCGCCTAAGCCGCCAATGACGCCGGCCAGGAGAACGCTGGCATCGACGACTTCCCGCCAGACGGGGCTACCGGGTTCGGCGAGGGCGGCGGCGGATTTTTGCAGGAGTAGGTCTCGTAAGACGCGGGCCTGTTGTACGGCGGCGACAATGAGGGTTTGGTCGGAACTGCCGCTACTGACGGAGGCTTCGTACCATTTGGCGAGGGCGTCGCCAATGCCGGCGACGAGGGTGCGTCGGGGGGCGGTGCGAATGAGGGCGTAGTCGAGGACGAGGAGGTTGGGGCAGACGGGAAGGGGGACATCGTAGCGAAAGGCCCCGTCGGGGGTGTAGACGTTGGAGAGGGCTGTCCAGGCGGCACAGGTGGCGGCTGAGGTGGGAATGGTGACGACGGGAACTTGGCAGCGATAGGCGAGGAGTTTGGCGGTGTCGAGGGCTTTGCCGCCGCCAATGCCAATCACGACATCGGCTTGATGGTGGTGGAGGGCGCTTTTGAGGCGATCGAGGTCGGCTTCGTCGCAGTCGCGACCGTAGGAGTGGGTCGATGGGGTAAGCTGGTTTTGAGTGAGGTGGGGTTGGATCTGTTGTGTGGCGAGATCGAGGGTGCGATCGCCGGCCACTAAGAACGGCCGCTGTCCCAGTTGGGCGATGCGTTGGGCGGCTTCGGGCAAGATATTCTCGCCCCGCAAGGTTTGGGCAGGGGCAACGTTGAGGGTGATGGAAGGGCTGGCGGTTTGGGTGAGTGAGTCCGACATTCGGTTAGGGGGTGCGGGTGAACTGGGTTGATGTCTTAGATGAGTCTTCGATTAGATTGTATCTAGGGATTGGGGGAATTTCTAAGGGTTTTGGGGAAATTACACCAAGTTCAATGGTTTGTCAAGGGATTACCGTACCAAATTTTACTATTCTGCTTCTATGAGTTTAGATCTGCAAATTCAAACCCTGATTGATAATGCGCCTCAGGATGGTTCGACGCCGGGGGCGATCGCGGCGATCGCGCCGGTTCTCAAAGCCTTCGGCGATCGCCTACGTCATCAGCAATACTATATTCTACAAACTCCTGATAGCAATTGGTTGATGACGACGTTGAGTAATCGTCTCAATGCGGATTTGGAAAAGTCCGTGATTTACGGCTTTCCGAGTTTCGAGGATGCGAAAGCGAGTGAACCCGACAGCCAGGCCCCGCAATTGCTGGCGGTTGCGCTTCCGGTAACTCATATTTTGTTCCAATTATTGGCGTTGGATCGCGTGGATAGTCTAATTCTGTTTGAAACTCCAGGCCAACGGGAAACGGGAGTCGAGGTAAAACGTTCGGATCTTCAACAAGCTGTCGCCTTGCAATTGCAGCAGTATCGTTCTGCGCCTCCGTCTAATTTGGCGTAAGTTATGGGTTGCGCTGAAGCTAAGATTGTAGATTGTTTGGCATTAAATGGGTTTTTAGGAATGGGTTTTTAGGAAATGCGGTGTAGTGGGTTGCATGGGGTACAAAATTGTAGGGGAACCCACCCCTGACCCCTCCCTGGAGGGGATTTTCGCCCCTACGGAAATGGTTTTAATCTTGCATAGACTTGACTTTTTTATAATCTCTAACAACCCGATTTATTGATGTCAATCTCCAAGTCAGTTCGTACTCCCTTGCGCTATCCTGGCGGAAAATCCAAAGCCTTACGCCAAATCTTTGCCCAATTTCCCGCCTCATTTCAAGCCTATCGGGAACCCTTTGTTGGCGGTGGATCGGTGTTTATAGAACTGAAAAAGTTAAATCCAAATTTACCGATTTGGATTAACGACCTCAATCCTGATGTCTATTATTTCTGGAAATGCGCCCAATCTCAACTGACTGAGTTTACGCAAACTGTTCGAGACATCAAACGAACCTGTAATGATGGAAAAGGGTTATTTAAAGAGTTAGCAACAGTTGAGGTTGACCACCTCTCAAACTTAGAACGGGCGGTTCGTTTTTTTATTCTCAATCGGATTACGTTTTCTGGAACCATTGAAGCGGGAGGCTATTCGCAAAATGCCTTTGAACAGCGTTTTACGGACTCTTCAATTGACCGATTAAGTTTGCTTGACCAAGTATTAGATGGAGTAACAATCACCACTCTTGATTATAGTGAATTACTGCAAGATGACCCCAACTCAACGGGAAATCCTAGCTTCATTTTTCTCGATCCACCCTACCTCAGTGCGACCAAATCTAAACTCTATGGCAAACGAGGTCATTATCATAGTCGTTTTGACCATGATCGTTTTGCCCAACTTCTGCAACCCTGCCCTCATCTCTGGTTGATTACCTATGATGACTGTCCAGACGTGCGTGAAAACTTCCAATTTGCCAACATTTATGAATGGGAATTGCAGTATGGCATGAATAATTATAAACAAGAAAAAGCCAATAAAGGCTCAGAATTGTTTATTAGCAACTATTCCTTGGAATCGCGGAAATATCCCCCCTAGCGCCGCCGCAACTTCACCATAAAAAAGCCATCTCCCTCATGGCGATGAGGCCACAGACGGAACCCCAGGGGAGACTCCGCCTCCCCTAACCCCAACGCCTCGGAAGGCGTCTCAACCCGCCAATCCGGGTGAGTTTGTAAAAAGGGATCAATCACCCCCTCATTTTCCGGCGAACTGATCGTACAAGTCGCATATACCAACACCCCACCGGGTTTCACCCAAGTCGCCGCCGCCGCTAACAGTTCCGCCTGAAGTTGCGCTAACTCAACAATCCCCTGGGGGGTTTGTCGCCAACGTAAATCGGCGCGACGGTGGAGGGTTCCTAACCCCGAACAGGGAACATCTAATAAGACGCGATCGCAACTCCCCTCAAACTGGCGGAACTCCCGACTATCCCCTTGTAACAGTTGTACCGATCGCAGCTGCAAGCGCTGGCAATTTTGCCTCACTTTCTTCAAACGAGACGCCGTGCGATCGCAGGCCCAAATCTGCCCGCGATCGCCCATCAACTCAGCCATATGAGTCGTTTTCCCCCCTGGGGCGGCACAAGCATCCACAATCACCTCCCCTGGCTGGGGATTCAACAGATGCGTCACCCATTGGGCGCTGGCATCCTGGACCGTCCACCAGCCCTCCGTATAGCCCGGTAGCGCCTCGATATGACCAGCGGAGGGCAATTTTAACCCTTGCGGCAAATTGGGCAGCCGCTCGACGGCAATACCCGCCTCTAAGAAGTTGTTTTCCACCTCCTCCAGAGAGGTTCTCAGGGGATTGATGCGTAAATAGAGTTGGGGCGGTTGATTGAACCAACGACAGAGGTGTTCAGCCTCTTCAATTCCGAGTTGATCACACCACTGTTGCACAATCCAGTCCGGGTAACTGTGGCGCACCCCCAAGCGGGAGACAGGATTCTCAGGAAGGGAGATTCCCAGGGGATTGTCGGCGCTTCGTTGACGCAAATACTCCCGTAGCATCCCATTGGCGACGTTTGATAATCCTCCCAAGCGATTGGCTTTCGCCAATTCCACGGTACTGTCCACCGCTAACGCCGCCGCCACGCGATCGAGATAAATCAGTTGATAGAAGCCAAGACGCAACAAAACCCGCAAATCTGGGGCTTGTTGAGCGGCCGGTTTTTTGCCAAACTGGTCGATAACCGCATCGAGCGATCGCCGCCGCCGTACCACCCCATAGACGAACTCCGTCACCAAGGCGCGATCGCCTCGGGTCAAATCAGACTTAGCCAACTGTCGCTGCAAAGCCACCTCGGCATAGGTATCCTTGCGTTCAATCTCTTTCAGCGCCCAAAACGCAACCTGACGGGGATGACTCACAGATACACCTCCAACCCTAGTAACTCAAACTTCGGCAATCCCTCACCCTCCTACAGATTGCCCACACCGTCAAGCCAACCCCACATCTTGCAACAGTTGCCAAGTCTGCTGAGGACTGACTAAACTATTGGCACAGAGAATTCCCGACGCGGCCACCGCCGGAACACCAATTCCGGGCATTGTCGTATCACCGACACGATACAATCCCGATACCGGCGTTTGATTGAGGGGGAAAATGCCTTGAATTGGCGGGATTCCGGGGCCATAGGTTCCCTGATAGCGCCGCAAAAAACGCTCATGGGTAATCGGCGTTCCCACCATCTCAAATTCAATGCGATCGCGGATACCGGGGATAATCTTATCTAAGGCACGATAGAGAGATTGCGATCGCCGTTGTTTGCGTTCCTCATACTGGGCATCCAGTTTCCAAGACTTATAAGGTTCGAGGGTGTAACAGTGAATCCCATGATAGCCCTCGGGCGCTAAACTCGGGTCCCAAACCGTGGGAATCGACACCATACAGGTATTGCCCGGTACATTGATATCAAGGGTATTATCCAACACCACCACATGATGGCCCCTCAAATCCTCTAATCCCTGGGCGCGAATCCCGAGATAGAGGTGCATAAAGCTATTTAAGCGGGGCAATTCCAGGGCTTCCTTGCGATAAGCTGGGGGCAAATGATGTCCACTGAGTAACTTGCGATAGGTATCCCAAACCGTGGCGTTGGAGATGACAATCGGCGCTTTGAGGGTTTCGCCATTACGCAGGCGCACCCCCGTCACCTGGCCCGATTCCACTAAAATCTTCTCGACATGGGTTCGCAAGCGTAACTCGCCTCCCCATTTCTCTAACCCTTTCACCAAGGCCTGCACAATGGCCGCACTTCCGCCTCGGGGATAGTCTACCTTGGCGTGATGACGTTCACCATACATAAAGGCCATTTCCGGGGCGATGGTTCCGTAGGCCTTCAACCCTGAGAGGAGGAAACATTCTAAATGTACCGTCCGCCGCACCCAACTGTTGCGGACACAGGTGTCCATAATTTCCCCGACGGTTTTTTGCGTCAATCCGGCAATGGATAGTAGTTTTAGGAGGCTGGCGGGGTAATGTTGGGCCAAAAAGGGAATGGCTTGCCAGTCGCTGCGTAGGGCGAGGGTGGGAATTTGACGCATTCCCTTGTAGAGTTTCCCGAGACGGCGTTCAAGTTGACGATATTCTTCGGCGCCGCTGGGGGTGACGCGGGCGATTTCTTGCTGGTAGCGATCGCGATCGCAGTACACGGGAAAAGTCCCCTCGGGGAAATGATACTCTCCTAAGGGGTCGTAGGCGATGGTCTCTAGGGACATCTCCAAGGCATTGAGAACCTGGCGCAAGGGATTTAGACTAGGGCCGTCGCCTAAACCGCAAAAAAACGAGGGTCCCGCGTCGAAATGAAAGCCTCGACGAGAAAATCCATGGGCCGCCCCGCCTGCAAGGACATGACTTTCACAAACCACCACCGATTTTCCATAACGCGCCAGCAGGGAGGCGGCCACTAAGCCCCCAATACCACTGCCAATTACAATAATTTCTGCGTCAGCCATTCTCTAGCGGGGTGTATTCCATAGATGAGTCACTGAATAGCCGAGTTCCACGATCATGCGTCGAAACAGGGGTAAACTCAAGCCAATTACATTGCTGTGACAGCCTTCTATCTTTTCAACAAAGAGGCTACCTCGACCATCGATGGCAAAACAGCCGGCACAATTGAGGGGTTCTCCTGTCGCTACATAGGCTTCGATGTCTGAGTCGCTGATGCTGGCAAAATGAACCCGAGTCACTTCGCAGTTGACGAGGGTGATGTTTTGGGCGATATCCACCAGGGCGTGGCCCGTATAGAGTTCACCGACTTGGCCGCGCATTAACTGCCAGCGGGCGATCGCCTCATAGGCATTGGCCGGTTTACCATAGATGCGATCGCCTAACACTAACACCGAATCACAGGCTAACACCAACACCGACTCAGGCTGTTGGTCATCGAGAGAGTGGGGGGCAATATCCTCGCTACGAATCCCGGCTGCAATCCGTTCCCCTTTGAGTTGGGCTAGGGTTTGGACTAAGGCCACGGGGTTACTGAGTTGAACCTGGGATTCGTCTAAATCACTTGGACAGACAATCGGTTCAATTCCCGCACTGCGCAACAGTTGGCGACGGGCGGGCGAGGCGGAGGCAAGAATCAGAATCGGCGAACTCATGGGACCTTCCTGCGGGACTTTATCAACAAACAGTCGTCCAAGGATTCCTAACGCAAATTAGCAAATTAGTAGACAAAGAACGAACGAGCAACAATCCGCAGTTTATCCTGAATTTCTTGCCAACGGCGTTCTGTGGTTGAAACATTCAGGGTAAAGAGTTTATCGCGAGACATTGAGATGCTGGCGATGTTGTGACGCAGCTGATCGGGCAGGGTGACGGCATATTCGAGGATATAGTAGGTTTTGCCATCCTCATCCTGTCGCGATTGGGCATCGATTAACTCTGCCACGCGATCGCTTCCTTCGGGGGCGATGGCCCGTTTCGAGAGTTCATACCCGACTTCTGTCGGGGTTCCCAAATCCGCTAGGGTTTGTCCGGCTTCGGCGGGATTGATAATCACGCTGACATTTTCACTGCGTTCGATGAGATCATGTAACACCACATCCGGCGTCAGGTTCGACGCATCCATCTCAATCCATTCGTTGGGATAGAGGAAGCGATAGCCGTCGTAACTATCGGTAAATGAGGTTAAGCCGCTGCTTGGGGAGGTACTGCATCCCGTCAGCGTCAGGGCGATGACTACCGAAAGCATCGCCACCAGTCGTTTAAACCCGCTCATGACGTTTTTCAAACCTTTTTTGTTATGATTGCTAGTTTTGGCCGAGTTCTGGCAGTTGTGACCGGGTTCAGCCGGCCCAGACTACCTGCTGAGTTCAACCATCGGACGAAACAACCACCCCCGTCAAGAGGCGATTAGGAGACGGCTGGGGTGAGATGCTGTTGGATGCGATCGCAGCAGTCTTGGACGCTTAACCCTTGTGACATGGCGTCAACTAAGGCCTCATAGGCATCCCGATGGCGATCGATGAGGGTGCGGGCCTGTAAAATTGCCCAGCGTTCTCGGGCCTCGCTGTCGCCCACGATGGGACGCAACTGACGCAAGACTAAACGCAGTTGTTGGCGATCGTCAATGCCACCTCGGGCCGCATCTTCCTCAAGTTCTTCGGCGGCGATTCCGGCCATCCAAATCATGGCATAGCGATTTAACTGCTGAGAGGAGAGTTGTCCTTGGCTGAGTTGAGAGAGTAACTGGCCATCATCGAACTGTACCCCCCCGCGCCCGGTTTGTCCCTGTCGCAGCGCTTCCCAGGCGCTGAGGCTGTAGTTGGCAATGCGAACTTCTAGCAGATAGGCCACGAGAAAATGGCCCGCTTCATGGCGAATGACGCGCTGACGGCGATCGCTGGTACTGGCCCCCAACCAATCGAGAAACACCAGTCCTCCCTGGCCTTGGAAGCCTAGCTGATCGACCGTGGCTAACCCCAACAGGGCAAAAACCGTCGCCGCCGGGTACAGGGGCGACAGATGCAGCATTGGCCCCAGTAGGGAAAACATGGTGAGGCTAAAAATGCCGATCGCCAAGGTATTTAAGGCAATTTGACTCATAAGGTTAGATAAAAATTGATTTGTTTGAGTCTATTGTATCGAGTTGTCAAGTCCTTGTTACAAATTGATACTTCAAATCAATCGTTTTAAGGGAGGGCAAACCCCGGCGGTTGCCCCCATGACGAGGATCTCAATGGATAGCCGATTTAACCGACTAGGGCTGTTTGAAAAGCGTCTTGTTCCCGCAGATTGGCGAAGGCCTCATTTTGTTGGGCCTGTTCCTTCAAGCTGGGGTTGAGATGAATGGCTTTTTTGAGATTATCAATGGCCGGTTCCTGATGGCCGACGAGGGCATAACAGCGGGCAATCCCATACCAGGCTTCGGCACAATCGGGGGCCACTTTCACCGCTTGGGCATAGGTGGCGAGGGCTTCTTCGAGGCGTTGTAGGGTAATGAGAAGACTCCCTTTGGCGCAATAGGCCTCCCGATGGCGTTCATCGACTTCGATGGCGCGATCGAAGGCGGCGATCGCCTCGGTATACTGTCCATTGGCTTCAAGTTGTCGCCCTTGCATCATCTGGAGTTCTAAGACATCCTGCAACCGTCCATCAAGTCGATCTTGCAGTTGCATGGAGTTCTCAATGGTATGGCGGGCATTGGACATGACGTTCTGCACCGACAAGGCCATCGACACCATATCTTTAAGTTGGGCCGGTTCAGCGGCTGAAGCGGCTGCGGGGGCGCTGGCTGAGGCAAAATCAGCTTTTAACTCCCGGCTGACTTCGGCTTTCAACTCATCCGAGAGATGGCCTTCGACTTCATCAACCACTTGAGACACCATTTCTCGGCGCATCCACCACAACAGGGCAAGCCCAGCGATGGGGAATAAAATCAACAGCAATAAGAGGATATTTAATAAGCCAAATGTCCAGGAAAAATTGCGATCAACGGCATCATTGATCGCATCCTGAACCACGGGACTATTACGCAAGCGATTGTCAATTTGCCAATCTAAACTCGGGTCGGGTTCCGCCGGAACGGGGGCAATAAAGGAGGGTTCTGCGGGTTCTGTGGGAACTGGGGCTGTAAATGAGGGTTCTGCGGGGCCGTCCGGCGGCAGCGGGGCCGCCGCGTCGGGGGGAGTCGGTTGGGGGGCGGTGGGATCTTGTGCGATCGCCCCTTTGGGAGACACCAACAGGAGAGATAGAACCGCTAAAATATAGGATTTCTGCATCATGGTAAATCGTTAAGTTGGGTTGTAAAAGAATCATCCAAGACCAGGCAACCACAAAGGTTTTTTTTCATGGTTTTTAGCCTCTTGCCATCCCCTCTTGGGAGGGGTTAGGGGTGGGTTTTTTCCTGTTCCCTGTTCCCTGTTCCCTGTTCCCCGTTCCCCCCTCATACCAACAATTGTTTGAACCGTTCATCTTGGCGAATCTCATCGAAACGCGGATCAACTTGGGCTCGTTCACGATAGGGATGGGGGGCGAGACGAATGGCCTCTTGCAGGCTTTCCAAGCAGGGGGCCACAAAGCCTTGCGTACTATAGCAACCAGCCTTGTTATACCAAATCTCGGGGATAGCTGGTTGCAGGGCGATCGCCTCATCATAGGCCGCGATCGCCTCATCATACCGTTGCAGTTGGGTGAGGAGTTGTCCCAAATAGTACCAAGTGGGGATATCTTGGGGTTGAATCTCGGTTCCCCGTCGGTAGGCGGCGATCGCTTCGGGATAGCGTTCGAGGGCGGCCAGGGATACCCCCTGATTGCGATAACTATCGAGATAATCGGGGTTGAGACTCTGGGCTTTCTCGAAACAGCGTAGGGCGTGATCATGAAGATCGGCAGCGGCGAAGGCTAAACCGCGATTATTCCAGGCTTCGATATAATCGGGTTTGAGTTTCACGGCCCGGTTATAGGAGGCGACAGACTCTTTATAGCGTTTGAGTTCCATCAAGGCTAAACCGCGATTGTTCCAAGCTTCGACGTAATCGGGTTTGAGTTCCACGGCGCGATCATAGGCCGCCAAAGCCTCCTCATATTGCCCCAGTTTCGAGAGGGCGCCCCCTTTATTGTTCCAGGCTTCAGGATAGTCTGGATGGATGCTGAGGGCGCGATTATAGGCGCTAATGGCTTCGGGATAGCGTTGCAGATGAAATAGGGCGCTTCCCTGATTACTCCAGGCCTGATGATAGTCGGGTTTGAGTTGGACGGCTTGCTGATAGGCGGCGATCGCTTCTGCGTAGCGGCCACTAAAGAACAAGGCGTTGGCTTGACGGCAAAATTCCGCTGCACTGGCCTGAGATGACTGGGGTTGGACGGGGGGTTGGGCCGGGGGGGTAGAGTTGCCAGAATTGCCATTCAGACGGTTCTCTGAGGCGGTTGCGATGGCTTCGTCACCACCGCGATAGGTCATCGGCGGCGGGACGCTGGCCGCGTTGGCGGTCGAGTGATTTGAGGATTCATCGGACTCCGTGTCGTTGTCTAAGATGGAGTTCACGGATTGGGGTTGAGAGGGGTCTAACGCCTCGTCGTCCTCTTCTGAGTCCAAAATCGAGTTGAATGAGGGTGGGGGAGTTTCATCCTCGTCGTCCTCTTCTGAGTCCAAAATGGAGTTCAGGGAGGGCGGAATGTCCTCCTCTTGTTCGGATTCTTGGGCCTCGTGTTGATCTAACTCCTCGGCGGCGATCGAGTTCTCCTCAACCTCCTGAGAGAGATCGTCTTGAGTGATATCTAGCGGAGGCGGCGGCGAGGGAAACGTCTCCTCTCGGGGGTCATCCTCATCGAGGGAGTCATCGAGGGATTGAGAACGCTTATCGAGTTGGCGTTGCGTACTGACGGGAACCTTCGGTAAGGGTTCGTTGATGGTTGTTTGGATCTGATGTAAGACCGATTGGGCTTCATTCATCATCCCCAGTAACTCGGCCATGGCATCATTTTTGATGCTGTTCATTTCCTGGGCGTAGGCGTTGGCCCGGGTTTCGAGACGATTGAGAATTAGCCAAACGGCGATCGCCCCCAGGAGGGGAAGTAGGGCCAACACCACAAACACGGCGGTAATCGCGGGTCGTTGGCTGGCCAGGGCGGTTTCAATTTGAGCATCGATGCGATCGCGTAAACTGACACTGTTGGCGATCGCCCGTTCCAGATTCTCCTGAAAACTCTCCTGCGCCCGAAACTGTTGCAATTCCTGGGCCTCGCTCTCGCTTAACGGTGCAGACTCCTGTCCCTGAACCACGTTGCCAGAACTCGACAACAGGACAACCGCCGTGGCTGTCACTACCTGAGTCGCAAACTCGATAGAATACCGTCCGAGCCTCATAGTCGTTGTCCCTCTCTCGAACCGTTGTCGCGGGTCACTGTCCATGTTCTGTAGTTTAACCTGTGATCTGATCTAACGCGGGCGATCGCGACGGAAACTTACAACCCCGAACAGCCCGACCACTCTTTGGTACAATAAAAGATTGTGTTTTCTATCTAACGCTGAATCCTCAACGATTCACCACAGCGGCAGCATTCCTGTGATAGTCAGCCGATTCACCGAATTTTTCAAGGAGACGTGCATATGGCTCGCATGTACTACGACCAAGATGCGAATCTGGACAGACTCGCCGATAAAACCGTTGCCATTATCGGCTATGGTTCCCAAGGGCACGCCCATGCCCTTAACTTAAAAGATAGTGGCGTCAATGTCATCGTTGGCCTCTATCCTGGCAGTAAATCCGCCCCCAAAGCCAAAGATGCTGGCCTAACGGTGTATCCCGTGGCTGAAGCCGCCGAAAAAGCCGATTTAATCATGATTCTGCTACCGGATGAGGTGCAGAAAACCGTTTACAAACAAGAAATCGAACCCAACTTAAAAGAGGGAGATGTTCTGGCCTTCGCCCATGGATTTAACATCCATTTTGGTCAAGTGGTTCCCCCCGAAAACGTCGATGTGGTCATGATTGCGCCGAAAGGCCCCGGTCATTTGGTGCGTCGGACCTACGAACAAGGGGAAGGCGTTCCTTGTCTGTTTGCAGTGTATCAAGATGCTTCTGGCCAGGCCCGCGATCGGGCTATGGCCTATGCTAAAGGGATTGGCGGAACCCGCGCCGGTATCTTAGAAACCAGTTTCCGGGAAGAAACCGAAACCGATTTGTTTGGCGAACAAGCAGTGTTATGTGGTGGCTTAAGTGCGCTCATTAAAGCCGGGTTTGAAACCCTCATTGAAGCGGGTTATCAACCAGAACTCGCCTATTTTGAATGTCTGCACGAAGTGAAACTGATTGTGGACTTGGTCGTGGAAGGGGGTCTCGCGACCATGCGTGACAGTATCTCCAACACGGCTGAATATGGCGATTACACCCGGGGTCCTCGGGTGGTGACTCCGGAAACCAAAGCCGCCATGAAAGAGATTCTCAGCGAAATCCAATCGGGACAATTTGCGCGGGAATTTGTCTTAGAAAATCAATCGGGTAAACCGGGTTTCACGGCGATGCGTCGTCAGGAAGCCGAACACCCTATTGAGGAAGTCGGTAAAGACTTGCGGGCGATGTTCTCCTGGTTGAAGAAAAAGTAGAGAGTCTGTTGGGTGCATCTCATCACAATCTAGCTGTTTATTAGCGATTGGACTGACTGAGATGCACCTGAATAAACAGTCTAAAAACCTAAACACTCAACACGTCAAGGGATAACCCGATTTGTAGTCTGATTGAGGGTGATGCACAATCCGCTTAACCCCGAATTAAATAATTTTTTAAAGTCACACAGCAACAAAGCTAAAGATGCCCCCCTTCAATCTTAAGCGGGCGCTATGATTGAAACAACTTCAGTTTCCAGAAACAGCGATCGCCCTCTCCTCGTTCAAAGATGCTGACCTACACCCTCGACCTCACTCCCTTCATCCAACTGAGCGATCGCCAGTTCGCGCAACTGTGCGACAACCACCCCGACATCAAATTTGAACGAAACTCCCGAGGAGAACTCATCATCATGCCTCCCACTGGTGGCGAAACTGGAAATCGCAATGTCGAACTGTCAGCGGATTTTGTACTCTGGAATCGTCGTAGCAAACTGGGCTACGTCTTTGATTCCTCCACCTGCTTCAAACTCCCCAACGGCGGCAACCGATCGCCCGACCTGGCCTGGATCCGTCGCGATCGCTGGGAAGCCCTTAGCCAAAGCGATCGCGAAACCTTCCCCCCCATCGCCCCCGACTTCATCCTCGAACTCAAATCCCCCAGTGACAACCTCAACGACCTGCGGGATAAGATGGCGGAATATCAGGAGGCTGGCGTTAAGCTAGGGTGGTTAATTGACCGACAAGCCCAGAGGGTAGAACTTTATCGCCAGGGACTCGAACCCGAATGTCGCGATCGCCCCGTGACCCTCGATGGCGAAACCGTCTTACCAAACTTTCAGTTAGATCTCAGTATTGTCTGGTGAAGCCATCAAGGATTTTACCCAGATTTGCGATCGCCACTGAGATTGAGACTGAGTATGAGTTTCCCCCTCGCCTAATGGTCTATCGACGACTATCATCGTATCGTTGAGACGGGGATTCTCGCCGGCGCGATCGCCCCCAAGCTTTCCCCGATTGTTGCATCGATATCCCCCGCCTCTTCCCCGAGTAAACTCCGGAATCCCACCTCAGCCGAGAGAATCCAGTGAACAAGAGGCTCATCGCCCCCTATAATTGGGGCGGTTCCTTGCAGCGATATTTGTGTTAACTCTCCCCCCAACTATGAAAGCACTGATTCTCTCCGGCGGAAAAGGAACGCGCCTGCGTCCCCTCACCTACACAGGGGCGAAACAACTGGTGCCCGTCGCCAACAAACCCATCCTCTGGTATGGGATTGAAAGCATCGTCTCAGCGGGAATCACCGATATCGGGATTATCATTAGCCCGGAAACCGGGGAAGAAGTGCAAAAACTCACCGGAGACGGCGATCGCTTCGGGGCCAAAATTACCTACATTCTGCAAGAGGAACCCGCTGGCCTGGCCCACGCCGTCAAAATCGCTCAACCCTTCCTCGGTGACGCTCCCTTTGTCATGTATCTGGGCGATAACCTGATTCAAAACGACCTCACCCCCTTTCTCAACCACTTCCAAGACAAACAACTCGATGCGTTGATTCTCTTGCGGCCCGTCGAGAACCCTAGCGCCTTCGGGGTGGCGACGGTAGATGAAACGGGCCGTGTCTTGGAATTGGTGGAAAAACCCGCCGTTCCCCCTTCCAACTTAGCCCTCGTGGGGATTTATTACTTCTCCGCCGCTGTTCACCAGGCGATCGCCCGCATCAAACCCTCGGAACGGGGAGAATTGGAAATCACCGACGCCATTAGTAACCTTCTGGATCATAAAAATCCCGTCGAAGCGCAAATCCTCGAAGGCTGGTGGCTGGATACCGGGAAAAAAGACGATCTCCTCAGCGCCAACCAAATTCTCCTCGATACCCAACTGCAAACCGCCATTTTCGGGGAACTCGACGCGGATAGCCAAGTGGTGGGCCGGGTGAAAATTGGCCAGGGAACCCAACTCATTAACTGTTCCATTCGTGGCCCCGTGATTATTGGTGAAAACTGTCACCTGGAAAACTGCTTTATTGGTCCCTACAGCAGCATCGCCGATGGCGTTATCCTCAAGGATGTAGAGTTAGAACATAGCGTCATCCTACAAGAAACCCGGATTGAGGGCATTCAACAGCGGATTGTGGATAGTTTGATTGGCCGACGCGCCCAGTTGGGAAGTGGTCGTCCTCGCCCCAAAGCGCTGCGATTTATGGTAGGAGATGATTGTCAAATCGAGTTAGCCTGATGGAGTCTCCTCATGGAATCGTCAATGTCTCGCGATCGCCAATCTGACCACCCCGCCAACGGAAATCCCAAAGCCAAGCTGATTCGCCAACTCCGTCAGCATCTCTCGTCGAGTATTGGCCTAGAGGATGCGCCTCCACCGATGATTGAATCGGTTGATCAGTTACACGACGATCGCGATGACGATCTCATCGCCCTGCGCCAACGGGCTAATATTTATCATGTTCCCCTCTTCTCGGCCCACCGCTTCGGGCCAGCCATCACCGCCACTCGACGACTGGCCCGGAAAGTCCTGAAACCAATTTTGATGTTCCAGGTGGCCTACAATGGCGCGAATGCTCGCTTTGCGGAAGTTTTAACTCGACGAGTGGCCCAGTTACGCCAAGAGGTGACTGAGTTGCAAGACTTGGCCCGCGATCGCGCGGACACCATCGCCCATTTAGAAGCGGAACTCGAAGAACTCAAAGCCCAACAAAAACTACAAACCCGCGCCATCCAAAAATTAATTAGAACTGTTAATCATGAATAGTTAATTGTAGGAAAAAAAGAGTCTGAAGACAGCCAAAACGGCAAATTTATGGGTCTTCTGGGTTTAGGGTGATCAGGAAAATTTATGGCAGATTACACCCGTTGATGTAGGGGCATAACCCACCCCTACCCCTCCCAGGAGGGGATTTTTCGCCCCTACAATTTTGTATACCCTGCAACAAATTTCACCGTAGATCCAGAAGACCCAAATTTATACCTGATACGGAATCGGGTTTTGATACCCTTTTTCGAACGGCTTGCTAGACATCTGACACCGAGGAGGGCGAACGTCCGTCCCCTCCACGGTCTGGGTTAGGGGTGGGTTCCCCTACAGACATCTATGACACGACTTCTGTTCTGAAAGATGGTATAAAAAACCCCGCTTTGTACGAATTCCCCCTTAATTACCCCTGTATTCTCTGTTTCCGGCTTGAGCAAAAAACCTCAGCCTCCTAGAGAGACTGAGGTTTTCTTGACCCACACAAAATTCAATTCAGATGGCAATTAATACGCATCTTGAATTTCGTAGAAGTCGGGAGAAATATAATCTTTCCGTAAGGGGAAACCCACCCAATCTTCAGGCATTAACAACCGCTTCAAGTTGGGGTGACCTTCGTAATGAATCCCGAACATATCGTAGGATTCCCGTTCTTGCCAGTCCGCTCCTTTCCAAATCCAATAGACCGAAGCGACTTTCGGCTCATTTCGGGGGAGAAAGACCTTTAAGCGTACTTCTTCAGGCTTGTGAGCATCATCACTGACCTTAATCAAGTGATAGAAACTCACTAATTCCTGACCGGGACCCGCATCATAGGCCCCTTGACATTGCAGATAATTAAATCCGTAGGCGTACAATGCTGTTGCAATGGGAATCAGAACCTCCGGGTTAACCTGGATGAGTTCCACCCCTAGGTTATCCGCTTCGAGGGCGTCATTGGCAAACCCATTCTCGGTCAACCATTTGGAGACGGGACCCGCCGGAACGGGTTTATCTTCAGTTTGTTCTTCGGTCTCATTGCCGTTTTTGGGGGACTCTTCAGCCACGGTCTGCCTCCTCTTTCTGAGCAGCTTTTTCTTGTGCAGATTGTAATGCGGGGGGAACGGGCATTCCCATTGCTTCAGCCAGTTGCTTGGGCGGATTATGCCGAGCCTCACTCCGCATATAATGACCCGTCAGGATGGGGTCAACAGGTTTGAGTTGGTGAGAGATGGTGTGATACCGGTGCGTTTGTTGGTGGTTGCCTCGTTCTGAGAGGGACTCGTTGGAGACCTTTTTACGCAGTTTAACAATCGCGTCGATAATGGCCTCGGGACGGGGAGGACAACCGGGAATATAGACATCCACCGGAATCAATTTATCGACTCCGCGAACGGCTGTGGGGGAGTCAACGCTAAACATCCCACCGGTGATGGTGCAAGCACCCATGGCGATGACATATTTGGGCGCGGGCATCTGTTCGTAGAGACGAACCACCGCCGGGGCCATTTTCATGGTGATGGTTCCGGCGGTAATCAGCAAGTCGGCTTGACGAGGGCTGTTCCGGGGAACGAGACCAAAGCGGTCGAAGTCGAAACGAGAGCCAATCAAGGCCGCAAATTCAATAAAGCAACAGGCGGTCCCATACATCATGGGCCAGAGACTCGATAAACGAGCCCAGTTGTAGAGGTCGTCTACGGTTGTCAGAATCAAGTTTTCCGACAACTCTTGCGTCACTTGAGGACGCTCAACGGGATTAATGAGGGTGGGGGTGGAGAGATTCTTATCACTCATGACCATTCCAATGCTCCTTTGCGCCAGGCGTACACGAGGGCAATCACGAGGATGCTGATGAAAACCAACGCCTCGATGAATGCCAGTAGTCCTAGGGTGTGGAAGGCCACAGCCCAGGGGTAAAGAAAGACGGTCTCAACATCGAAGACTACGAAAACTAGGGCAAACATGTAGTAGCGGATGTTGAACTGAATCCAGGCGCCACCAATGGGTTCCATCCCTGATTCGTAGGTGGTATTGGATTCAATACCCAGACTCTTGGGTCGTACTAGCTTCGAGACAGTCAGGGCCAAGATCGGCACTAAACTGCAAATGAGCAGGAAGCCGAGGAAATATTCGTAACCAGTGAGAACAAACACAGGGGCTAACGTCTTTACTTATATTTACATTAATGATAGTCGAGGGGTCGGCAGATCTCAAATGAGATTGAGAATGAGATTGAGAATGGGATTGAGTTTTCCCCCGAAGTCGCCACAATGGACATTAGGTGTTGTTGTACAAAAGATTAGACCCGATGATTTTTCAAGACGAGTTTGAACTACAAACCTATAATCATGGCGATCTACAGGATATCACTGAGCAGGTGGAGCAGATCGTCAAGCAGTCTGGGATTCGCACCGGAATGGCCCATATTTTCAATGTGGGTAGTACGGCCTCGATTGGGACGATTGAGTTTGAGCCAGGCTTAAAGCGGGATTTACCGGAACTGCTCGATCGCCTCATCCCCCCGAGCCGTGATTATGGCCATGAGCAAACTTGGCATGATGGTAATGGTCATTCCCATCTACAAGCGACTTGGCTGGGGCCAGAGCTGACGGTTCCGGTTCAACAGGGCTGTCTGAGGCTGGGAACCTGGCAACAGATCTTTCACCTCGAATGTGATATTAAGCCCCGCCAGCGTCAGATTGTGGTGACTCTCTATGGGGATTAGATGGGGGGATTAGAACCCCATGGCTTCGGCGACGATGTCTAGGTCGGGTTCGATGCCTTGCTGGAGCCGGCTATGGCTGTGTTTGATGGCGGAGTCGGGGTCTTTTAAGCCGTTTCCGGTCAAGACACAGACGATGGTGGCTCCGGCGGGGACGCGATCGCGTAGTTTCAGGAGTCCGGCCACAGAAGCGGCACTGGCGGGTTCACAGAAGATGCCTTCTTGCCCCAGGAGACGATAGGCGTGGAGGATTTCCTCGTCGGAGACGGCGTTAAATTCCCCTTGGCTGGCGTTTTCGACGGTTAGGGCTTTTTGCCAGTTGGCGGGATTGCCGATGCGGATGGCGGTGGCGACGGTATCGGGATTTTTGACGGGGGCGCCTTCGATGAGCGGGGCTGAACCGGCCGCTTGGAAACCCATCATTTTCGGTAGGCGATCGCAACGGCCCAATTGCTGGTACTGACAGAATCCCATCCAGTAGGCGGTGATATTGCCGGCATTGCCCACGGGAATACAGAGCCAGTCAGGGGCGTTCCCTAAAGCATCCACGACTTCAAAGGCGGCGGTTTTTTGCCCTTCGAGGCGATAGGGGTTAACGGAGTTGACGACGGTGACGGGGTAGGTGTCTCCGAGTTCGCGGACGATTTCTAGGGCGCGATCGAAGTTGCCCTTAATGGCGAGAATTTCGGCGCCGTAGACGAGGGCCTGAGCCAGTTTACCGAGGGCGACATAGCCATCGGGGATGATGACAAAGGCTCGCAAGCCGCCTCGTTTGGCGTAGGCGGCGGCGGCGGCGGAGGTGTTGCCGGTACTGGCACAGATGACGGCTTTGGCGCCTTCTTCTTTGGCTTTGGAGATGGCCAGGGTCATGCCGCGATCTTTGAAGCTCCCGGTGGGGTTCAACCCGTCGTACTTGACGAACACCTCGACCTTTTTGCCAATTTCTGCGGCAATGGTGGGGACGGGAATGAGGGGGGTGTTCCCTTCATGGAGGGTAATCACCGGGGTAGCCTCGCTCACCGGCAAGTGGGGACGGTAGGCATTGATCAAACCGCGCCAGCCTCGCTGCTGTGGAGCGGTTTCGGGTTGAGGGGCGTTGGCGGTCGAAAAACTCAGCGTCACAATGGTTGTTGGCAAATAAGGGGTGCTGACCGGGTCGTTGGGACGATTTTCGCCTTAGATTCGGTCATGATTCTGGCCTAATTGTACCAAAATTGTCGCGGATGCTACGGCTGCCTGGGACTGAGTTCTGGGGCCGGGTTCTGGAGCCGGGTTCTGGAGCTGAGTTCTGGGGGTTGGGACGGGCGATCGCCGCTGGCAATTTTTTTAGACAGTTTATCTATGACGTTTTTTTATATGAAACGTATTTCGGGTAAAATATTTAATGATTTTTAGAGTCCTATTATATCTGTCTTTTAATTTATATTTTACATAAATTGCAACATTTGTTGCAACATTTCGTAATCCTTGCAGTAGAATGTTGCCCGAGCCTCTCTAGGTACAAATTCTTAATTTCTCTTTAAATATGACAACCGTATCCAAAACCTCTAGCATCAAACCCCTATCTGAGCTTAAGTTATCGGTCTATCAAGCCGATCATCAGGTGAAATACTTGCATCTGCACGCCCAACTTGACACCCTGATGATCGAGATTCAGAATCGTCGCCAACAGGGGAGTCTGCCGCAATTGCCCAAAAGCTAGAGTCCAAGCTTCTGAAGCCTGCCAAGGCGATCGCCCGGACTCATAACGACTCCGCCGAGGATCTCGCTATCATGGGTCTACGTCCGCCATCGCAAAGCGTGCGGGAACCGTGCTCGCAAAGCGTGCGGGAACCGCAATCGCCCCCTTGGATTCTCTATGTCTTCCCTTCCCCAACATCCCTCCCGAGGAGAGTGTCCCTGTCCCGTTTGTCGTCGAGGAGAACTCTCCCCCCTAACGCTTATGGAGGCCGTCGGTTGTGACAACTGTGGTCATCTGTTTGAGGTGCAACATCAGCCCCAGCGCGATCGCATTTCTCTACGGGCGATCGACCAATCCCCTCCCCCCACCTGGCGTTGGACGGGCCGAGGCTGGCAACCCACCGGCCGCGAAGATGTCGAAATTGGCCTCGACACCTGGGTTGCGGCTGTCTGCTTTACCCTGATTCCGACGGCGATCGTTGCTACAGCCGCCTATGTCTTCCCGCCTCTCCCAGGTAGCGGCTGGAGTACCTTCCCCCTAATTTGGACAGGATTAACCTTTCTCTGCCACGGTTCTTGCGTGATTACCCTGTTGATGGAGTATTACCAAATCCCCCTAAGCTCCTATTTTCGCCTGCGACCGTTCCAATGAGCCTTGTGATCGAGGTTCGCCTCCAGAGTCTCATTCCTTGACCCCAGTGGCTGCAATTCCCTGCACAAACTGACGCTGGCCGACCAAAAACAGAGTAATAACCGGTAGTGACGAGAGAACGACCGCCGCCATCAGCACGGCCCAATCACTGGTAAATTGCTCCTGAAACTCTGCCAGCGTTAGCTGAACCGTGCGCAGTTCCGGACGAGTGGTAAAGACTAGCGGTTTAAACAGATCATTCCACTCCCCGATAAAGGCGAATAAGAATAATGTCACCCAGGCCGGGCGAGATAAGGGAATCATGATATGCCGCAGCACCTGCCAAGCTGTGGCCCCATCTAAAATCGCCGCTTGTTCGATCGCCACCGGAATCGTCAAAAAATACTGTCGCATCAGAAAAATCCCAAAGCCACTGACCGCTGTTGGCAGAATCAAGGCCCCGTAGGTATCGAGGAGATGGCCCCACTTCAAGACCAAGAAAATGGGAATCACCAGCAGTTGAAAGGGAATCGCTAAGGTGGCCAAAATCAGCACCAGCACCGTATTGCGCCCACGAAACTCAAATCGGGCCAGAGCGTAGCCAGCTAAGGCCGAGGTCACGGTTTGGATGGCGGTCACCACTAACGCCACGATGGTGGAGTTGGCAAACGCCAGCCAAAAATTGCCGCGAATCCAGGCTTGTCGATAACTCTCTAGGGTCCAAACCCCCCCCAACTCTAGGTTTGCCAGGGAGCCTGGGGGAGCAAAGGCCGCTCGGAGGACAATCGCCAGGGGGAAGAGCATCACTAGGGCGCCAATCATTAAAAAAAACAAGATTACACCCTGCCATTGATTAGCTGTAACAATCTTCGAGGCGATCGCCTTTGGGGTCAAAGCCTTAGCAGGCACGGGATAACGTCGATTAGGGAATTTGGGAGACATAAACCTAAAAGCAGCGGTAGAATGATCGTAGTTAGGAGTTGAGAGAAATAAACCTGGTCAACTTCGGGTTAAACCTTGTAAAGTAATAGAAAGTTGTAACGACCTATTGAACAAGTTTAACCACCCAGGTTGAAAGTCAACGGTTCGGTGTAGTCTCGCCGCTCCACAAAATAGGATGAGGAGATAGAAAACGTATGCCGCAGTTAGAAGCGACCGCCACTCTGGATTACCAAAGCGAAGTCTACAAAGACGCTTACAGTCGCATCAATGCCATTGTCATCGAAGGCGAACAAGAAGCCTTTGACAATTACATCCGCTTAGCCGAAATGCTCCCCGAAAGTCAGGACGAACTCAAGTCTCTGGCGAAAATGGAGAAACGCCATAAAAAAGGATTCCAAGCCTGTGGGCGTAATTTGAGTGTCGTAGCTGACATGGAATTTGCCCAAGAGTTTTTTGGCAAACTTCATCGCAATTTTCAGGCGGCTAGCGATGCCAACGACATTGTGACCTGCTTGGTGATTCAATCTCTGATTATTGAGTGCTTCGCCATTTCCGCCTACAACATTTACATTCCTTACGCGGATCCCTTTGCTCGTAAAATCACCGAAGGGGTGGTTAAGGATGAGTATCTTCACCTCAATTTTGGGGAAGAATGGCTCAAGGGACATTTTGAAGAATGCAAAGAGCAAGTTGATGCGGCCAATCGTGAGAATTTACCCATTGTTTGGGAAATGCTCAATGCCGTTGCTAAAGATGCCAAGGTTCTCAATATGGAGAAAGAGGAGTTGATTGAAGACTTCATGATTGCTTACGGCGAAGCCCTGAGCAACATTGGCTTCAGCACTCGTGACATCATGAAAATGTCCTCCTACGGCTTACGGGGTGCAGCCTAGACAACCTGCCTAGGTTAACTCCTAGGTGAGTTCCCTGCCCCTGTTGCCTAACGAACGAGGCGTAACAGCATTGTCGCAATCGCTCGTTTTTTCCTAGGAAAGCGAGCGGTTTTTTGCGTTTGAATCAGATTTAAGTTGAGAAGGGGCGCTTTACATAGTATTGTAAAGGTTTATGAATGCCCTATTGTTACCGGATACCATATCGCAGCCTGAAATAAGGGTTGCTTGAGATTCTGCCCATGTTTGGTTTAATCGGTCACCTGACTAATTTAGAACACGCCCAGTCCGTTGCTCGGGACATGGGGTATGACGGACTTGCAGATCAAGGACTTGACTTTTGGTGTGCGGCGCCGCCGCAAACTGTTGATCACATTACGGTTACCAGTATCACCGGGCAAACCATTGAAGGTCGTTACGTTGAGTCCTGTTTTCTGCCGGAGATGCTGGCGACGCGGCGAGTCAAGGCCGCTACCCGTAAGATTATTAACGCCATGGCCCATGCTCAAAAAATTGGCCTGGATATCACGGCCCTGGGCGGCTTCTCCTCGATTGTTTTTGAAAATTTTAATCTCAATCAAATTGAGCGGATTCGCAATATCACCCTTGACTTCCAGCGCTTTACAACCGGTAATACCCATACGGCCTATATTATTGCCCGTCAGGTTGAGCAAGCGAGCGCACAACTGGGAATTGAACTGTCTCAAGCGACGGTGGCGGTTTGTGGGGCAACGGGCGATATTGGGAGTGCTGTCTGTCGTTGGTTGGATGCTCGTAGCGATGTGGCGGAGTTACTGCTGATTGCCCGCGATCGCCAACGCTTGGATGATTTACAAGCCGAACTGGGACGGGGTAAGGTCATGGGGCTAGAAGATGCTCTGCCGAAAGCCGATATTATTGTCTGGGTCGCCAGTATGCCCAAAGGACTGGTGATTGATTCGACGACGTTGAAAAAACCCTGTTTGTTGGTCGATGGCGGCTATCCCAAAAATCTGGATACGAAAGTGCAACACCCTGGCGTGGTCGTCCTCAAAGGGGGCATCGTTGAACATGCCCTGGATATCAACTGGCGTATTATGAAGTTGGTCAACATGGATGTGCCGGCGCGTCAGATGTTTGCCTGCTTTGCTGAATCTATGCTCTTAGAGTTTGAGAAGTGGTACACCAATTTTTCTTGGGGACGCAACCAAATCACTGTTGAGAAAATGGAAAAAATTGGTGAAGTCTCCCTCAAACATGGATTTAAACCCCTGTTGTCCTAGCTGAGATGGTCCCATCTCCCACCGCCGAGTCCCCTGGCCCTCTAAGTTCCCTTTAATCTCCCCAAAGACGTTGACCTAAACCTATGCTCTTAGATTTCGAGAAACCCCTCGTTGAGCTAGAAAAACGCATCCAGCAAATTCGAGATATCGCTGAAGACACCGATGTGGATGTCTCCGATGAGATTCGTCAACTCGAAGATCGCGCCACGGAGTTACGCCAGGAGATTTTTAGTAATCTCTCGCCGGCCCAACGGCTGCAACTGGCTCGCCATCCCCGTCGCCCGAGTACCCTGGATTATATTCAGGCCATCGGTGATGAGTGGATTGAACTCCACGGCGATCGCGGTGGCTCGGATGATCCGGCTCTGGTGGGGGGCGTTTCTCGCCTCGGCGGTATCCCGGTGGTCATGTTGGGCCATCAAAAGGGCCGCGATACGAAGGACAATGTGCTGCGTAATTTTGGTATGGCGTCCCCTGGAGGCTATCGTAAGGCGTTACGGCTGATGGATCATGCCAATCGCTTTGGAATGCCCATTTTGACGTTTATTGATACGCCGGGGGCCTGGGCGGGGATTGAGGCGGAACATCTGGGCCAAGGGGAGGCGATCGCCGTCAACTTGCGAGAGATGTTTGGCTATGAGGTGCCGATTATCTGTACGGTGATTGGTGAAGGTGGCTCTGGGGGGGCTTTGGGCATTGGGGTGGGCGATCGCCTACTCATGTTTGAACACGCGGTCTACACTGTGGCCACTCCTGAAGCCTGTGCGGCCATTCTCTGGAAGGATGCGGCCAAGAGTCCTCAAGCGGCAGAAGCCCTGAAAATTACCGCTGGGGATCTCAAGAATCTGGAGATTCTCGATCGCCTGCTTCCCGAACCCATCGGCGGGGTTCATAATCAGCCGGTGCAGGCCACGGAAATCTTGAAAACGGCCTTAATTGAGGAACTCAATGGCCTGTTGGAGTTATCTCCCCAGGAGCGACAACAACTACGCTATGAGAAGTTCCGCCGTATGGGGGTGTTTTTGGAAGGATGAACCGCGATTTGGGCTGGGATACTGACCGTTGAGTCTAAAACCCATGCGATCGCGATCGCAGTCAATCACGACCGAGATCGCTCATGTTTTGGCCAACCTGCGTCATACTAGGTATGCCAGATTGTAGCCATTTAAATGACCCATGCTACCCAAGGTTCGACTGTTGCCGGGGGCAATCTCAGAGATATTGGTGTCTGTGCGGGAAACAGGAGTCCTCACCCGCTCCGATTGTTATGGACTCATGGCAGCATCCCTCGATGAGTCGGTAACGGAACAAGATCGCCGTTCCATCAACCGCCTAATTCGCTCCGTGCGCCGGGGTAAAGTTCAAATTATCGACGATCTCACCCATCGCCGTTAGCCCTTCGGGGCTTGGTTTCGGCCACCACTGTTAACGACTCACGACTGACGCATTTATGACGGCCGCCACTTGGATTACCGTCTCACGGCTCTTTGTCATTCCTATTTTTCTCTATGTCGTCGATGATGCCAGTGCGGGCGATCGCTGGTTTGCCCTAACCTTGTTTCTCATCGCCGCTCTCACTGATTGGCTCGATGGCTATGTGGCCCGCCGCTTCAACCAGGTCACAGATTTAGGCAAATTCCTCGATCCTCTGGTAGACAAACTGCTGATTTTTGCCCCCCTGCTGGTTCTCATTGAATGGGGAACCTTACCGGCCTGGGGGGTGTTTTTGGTGCTGGCGCGAG
Source organism: Phormidium sp. SL48-SHIP (assembly GCA_004299065.1). Classification (GTDB taxonomy): domain Bacteria; phylum Cyanobacteriota; class Cyanobacteriia; order Cyanobacteriales; family Geitlerinemataceae; genus Sodalinema. Next base: position 28,548 of record SIHH01000015.1, read on the forward strand.
AATTGACCATCGCCGGTTGGCGCGTGAATCAGCCCAACATTTCCGGGGCCAATCTCTGGGGAAAAGCCAAAACCGTCAGTCAAATCGTCGCCATTAGCCTGTTGTTGGCCCCCCTCCCGGCCCCCTGGCCGCGAGTGGGACTGCTGAGTTTTTGGGCGGCTGTTGCCCTAACCTTGATATCTGGGGGGATTTACCTGCTTCCTCCAAGAGAGACGGAGCCAGAATCGGCGCTTTAACCCCTAAAGCGATCGCAGACAATCCACCTCAACAACGCGAAACAGGCCATCGTCGAAGCGAGTGCAGGAGCGTTCCCCCTCGACTAAGGCGGGGATTTGACCCTGCTGAAGCTGCTGTTGGATGGTTTGGCTAATTTCAGGATAGGAACGTGTCCACCAGGAGCGTTCGAGATAGTCGGGTTCAAAGGCACCCCGTTCGATGACGAGAACATCGATCGCCTCTTCGGTTAAGAATTGTTGAAGGTGCTTGATATCCGGGCTATAGTGGGCTTCCATGAGGGCGATCGCCCGGCGGCGTATCTCTTGGTGATAAGTTCGGTGGAAGGGAATGGCGTATTCATAGCCCACATAGAGCGATCGCCGGCTGAAGGTGGGCAGTTGATTGGCTTCTAGGGCCAGAGACGCGATACGAGTCTCAGGAGGTTGCTCTTGTAGAAACTCATACAGCGCCGGATGATTGCCCACAATTAGATTAGTGCGTGGGTAATTGCCCAATCCCTGGGGATAGAAGACTAAATAGCTCAGGAGCAACCCTAGGGATACATAGCACAGAACAACACTTTTGTCAAGGATAAACTGCACTATTAAGACGAGGGCGATCGCTGCACCTAGAGCAAAGACAACTCGGAGACTATGTTGGCTATAGCGACTGGGGAGATGGAGACGAAAGGCCAGGTCATGGGCCAGGAAAAACAGCCCCAAACCCGACAGTAGTAGAGCCTGTAACAGGGGGAGATGGGAGATTGGCTCACGCTGGGGGAGGAAGGGCAAGAGGAGGGCGCTACAGAGGAGGGGGGGGTCGAGAGGCGGTTGCAGGCCCGTGCGTCCTCCCCAGAGCCAAAAGCGCCCCCAATCTTGGGCAAAATAGGCCGTCCGTCCCCCAGGCTGAAACTCCGGCAGGTCTTGGGCTTGGGCTAAGGTGACCGTGGGGCCAAACTCCGAGGATTGCAGGAGATAGGGGAAGAGCATCAGGACAATTAGCCCCAACCCTAGGCCAGTCCAGGACCCGGGAAACTCACCCTGGAGAGACAGTAGGACCAAGACTCCCGCCGCCACCAGGAGATAGGGGGGATAGAAGCCGCCTAAGCCGAGGAGTCCGAGGAGCATCAGTCGGGGGCGATGGGCGGCGATCGCATAGAGAACCGTCAGCAGCAGGGGACTGAGGAAGGCGCGAGGGGTGGCGGAGACGAGATCATCGCGCATCCAGAGATTTTGCAGATAGAGGCTACTGGCGAGGAAGGCGGCGAAGGGGATAGGGACCAGGCGCAAGCTGAGGCGGAAGGCCATGACCGTGGTGAACAGGGCTAGAATCACCGGGAGAATGCGGGCCAGGGCCAGAGGATCGAGTCCCAGTTGGGCGAAACTCCAATAGAAGGCGCGATAACCTGGGGGGGCGAGGGATTGGAAGTAGTCGGCGATGAGATCGTTGGGAAACAGGCCCCCATCGAGGAAGCGTCGCATCCAGAAGAGATGCTGACGGGCATCGTTGGGGACAAGATAGCCCGGTTGCAGGGTTTGCTGGAGAACCGGGAGCGCGTAGCTGGCCGACAGCAGCAAACTCAGGGCCAGCCAGATGCGGCTGACGCTGGGGGAGGGGTTGGGGCGGAGGAAGAGGCGTTGCAGAGGTAGGCGATGCACGATGAATC
>SIHH01000016.1:0-13631 GCA_004299065.1 Phormidium sp. SL48-SHIP
TGACGCATTTTGAGCGCGTCGATAGGCAATTATAGAAGATATGACGGGCATCTGACCATAACTTGTTTGACCATAAGCAATCTTCATCAAATTTGTCTGAGACTATCCCCTAGAATTATAAAACCCGAATTCTCTTGCCAATTTCGCTGTTCCATGACTATCACCCTCGACGTCACCGAATCGGGCGATCGCCTCGATCGCATCCTCTCGCAAAACCTCGCCGATCTCTCGCGATCGCGCATCCAGCAACTCATCGAACAGAACTGTGTTCGTGTCAACGGAGAACCCTGTCTTTCCAAAAAACTCAAAGTTCAGGCCGGCGATCGCCTCAGCATCGAGATTCCGGCGGCCACCCCCCTAGAGATCCAACCCCTAGAGATGGCCCTGGATATCCTCTACGAAGACGACCATCTCCTCATCGTCAATAAACCCGCTGGGCTAGTGGTTCATCCCGCCCCCGGCCATTACAACGATACCCTCGTCAACGCCCTGTTAGCCCATTGCGGCGATCGCCTCTCCGGGATTGGCGGCGTACAGCGTCCCGGAATCGTCCACCGCCTCGATAAAGATACCACCGGGGCGATCGTCATTGCCAAAAGCGATCGCGCCCATCAGCATTTACAAGCCCAAATCCAGGCCAAAACCGCCCGTCGTGAGTATTTAGGCATCGTCTATGGATCGCCTAGCCAGCCGTCAGGAACCATCAATCGCCCCATCGCGCGTCATCGCGTCGATCGCAAAAAGATGGCGATCGTCCCCGAAGACCAAGGCGGCCGCACTGCCGTCACCCATTGGAACGTCCAGGAAGCCCTAGGAAACTACAGCCTAGTTCATTTTCGTCTCGAAACCGGTCGCACCCACCAAATTCGCGTCCACAGTGCCTCCATTGGGCATCCAATTGTGGCTGACCCCCTCTACGGTTCCGGTCGTTCCCTAGGCGTCAACCTACCCGGCCAAGCCCTCCACGCCTGGAAGTTGACCCTAGAACATCCCCAATCGGGAGACACCATCGAGGCGATCGCCCCCCTTCCCCCCCACCTCGACACACTCCTCCAAGTCCTCAAACGCCGCCGCTAAAGTCCCCCCTCTTGCCTATTGCCATCCCCTCTAGGGAGGGGTTAGGGGTGGGTTATGCCTCTTGCCTTCTCTTCCCCTGTTCCCTGTTCCCCAAAAAACAGCGACCGACAACCACCCATCTCTGAGCAATCATCAGTCGCTGTCACAACGGTTATCAAAACAATTCGATAACCGTTAAACCCCCTTAGCGACGGGGAACCGCAGCCATGTAGTTGAGGTTTTGAACCGAAGGACGAGGTGCCGAGGGTTGACCTGACGACACAGCCCGTGCCATACCGAGGAACCGTTCGGGATTGCCCTCGGTGGGTTGCTTCTCTTGAGGACGGAAGCGACGTACAGCGTTTTGCCAAACAATCTGGGGGAAGCCCAGTTGATTACGGTGGTACGCACCATAGCGGGGAGTTTTCAGATTGAAGGGCGTTTCACCCATAGCCCGCTGAGGCAGATTGCGACGGCGTTGGAACGGCACAATCGTATCGCCGAAGTTGTCCAAGTATTCCTCACTATTGAGGAGTTCATCAACAAAGCCTTCAATGCCCTTGTTGGCGATGACAATCGACCAAGCGATTTTCTCGCGTTCGCTGTAGACATCGCGTCCGAGAACCCGTTGCACGCAGAGTTCAGCAAAACGGTAGTTGCTGTTGGGTTCAAAGTTACGACGGCGGAACGGGTCCGACAGCAGCAAACCGCGAATGAACTGACGCATCGTAATGCGCTCATCCTTGAGTTGAGACTCTAAAAAGGTCTGACGGTTGCTTTTGAGGATTTGGTGTTCGCTATAAATCTGACGGTACGCCGCCCAGATGAACTCGTCGATGTCCGAACCTGTGGGCAGGTTTTCCGTATCGAACACATAGGGTTCTTCGTCGCCGGGAACGACGTATCCCGCGACACGCACGTTCTGGCTTTTCGGCGTGTAACTGAGTAAGGGAAGTGCCACGTTAATATCTCCGTAAGCTTAAAGGGTTTGCTATTTGTGGACTAGTCAACCTTTAGATTAGGGGATTGGCTTCAACCGAGTCCCATTTTTATGAACGTCAGCAACAATTTTTAACACTCAAGGTAAAGAAAATTTACGATTTGCCCCTTGAGGTTGTCAGGCGATCGCCTTTCCCCATCTCCCGGTCGTCTACCAGCCCAACAACGAGTAAAAGGTCTGACTGGCCTCATCTCCAGCCTCAGGAATGCCGCTCATGTCCGGATTGGAGGTCTCAACCCGACTTTCGGTGCAAAAGGTAGCCGTGTTAAAGCCGCCAAACCGTTTCACCGTACTCGTGCGCATCCGCACCCCCGGACTGGGAAACCAAAACCGCTCCACCGAACTCATGGTTTCATACTCTGTAATCAAACTCATGCCCCCGTCATCATCGAGTTCATATCGCCCAGCTACCGGCACTTTTTCCGCATAGCCCCGTTCCCGCAACATCTTACCCTGACGGGGATTGTCTGCATCCGGGACAATGGCGAACACCGTTGAACCGGCATGGTTTTCGTCATTGTCACGATCCCACTGCATGGAGCCATTCCAGCGCACAAAAGCGCCACCGGAGGCAGTTTTGGGGTCGATTTCGTACATTTGGCAAATATCCACCACTCGGGGATCGTCGGGGGGGAGGGTTTCGACAAAAATCTCAGATCCGCCCAATTCAGCCCGACGGAAGGGCAGATGATGGGTGGTTCGTTGAGAATGCCAGGTTCCGGCACTTTGTTTGAAGAATTCCATCGCGTCAGCGGGAATCACTTGGCTGGTTTGTGTCATGGTGGGCTGAGTCTCCAATACTTCTATAATGAGCGACGACAATGAGCGACGACAATGAGCGACGACTAATGGGTAACAGTTTGTTTGATGTTCCCTCATGGTTGACGATCGCGGGGACGTCCCGCAAGAGGAAACCGGCGATCGCTCCCGAGCTTGACGACTCGATGACGATTCTTCGATAATCAGCCCCAGAGTTTCCCGACCTTAATTATCAGCGCCTTTCTATGACCTCCACCTCTGCCAATCCGTCGAAGAATCAATCCAACAAACCCGCCTGGGCCGGCGATGACTGGCTCGCTCGTCTCGTCAACCAACTCATTGCCACACCGCTGCTGTATCGGCTTATGAAACAGCAAGCACGACGGGTTTTGATTAAAACTGCCGAGAAAAACGGCGTTCGCTGGCGCGATCGCGTCGCTGAACTCGACAGCGAACAGTTACGAGCCAGTTTAGCCGAGATCAGCAACCCCGATCTCAGCTATCCCGACTATTACCAAGTTCCCTTCCATGCCTATGATGCCGGGAATCTCTGCTGGTTGGCGGCCCTCGAAGCCGAACCGGCCACCCAATCGATGGCGTTACGGGTTTGGAAAGACGAATCCCTCAGCCCCGATGTCGCCCAGCAACGACTGCGACACTCCTTCCTAGAGGCGATCGCCCCTCATTTGCCCCAAACCATCGAAAATGTCCTCGATGTCGGCTGTTCCATCGGCATTTCCACAGAATTTCTTCACCGCAACCTACAGACTCGTCAATCCCAGCCCATTCAGACCGTAGGACTCGATCTCTCCCCCTATATGTTGGCCGTCGCCCAACAACGAGACTCGACGGGGCAGATTAGCCAATGGGTTCATGGCAACGCCGAAGCCACCGACTTTCGCGATCGCAGTTTTGACCTGATCAGCCTCCAATTCGTCCTCCATGAACTGCCCCGTCAGGCCACCACAGCGATTTTCCAAGAAATGCGCCGCCTATTGCGTCCCGGTGGACTCCTGGCCATTGTGGACAACAATCCTAAATCCTCAGTGATTCAGAATTTACCCCCGGCGTTATTCGTCCTGATGAAAAGTACCGAACCGTGGAGCGACGATTACTACACCTTTAACGTCGAGGAAACCTTAAATCAGGTCGGCTTGAGCCATATCGAGACCATTCCCACCGATCCGCGCCACCGAACCATTATCGCGCGGCAGGTTGATTGACGGGATGCCTCAACAGCGTCTATGATAAAAGGCTGCAACGTAACGAGGCAGCTATGAAGGGTCAACAAATCATTCAGGCGATCGAATCTGAGTATCTCAAATCCGATCTCCCCAAACTCTACGTCGGTGACACCATCCGCGTCGGGATCGTCATCCAAGAAGGCGGCAAAGAGCGGGTTCAGCCCTACGAGGGAACCATTATCGCCATGCGCAATGGTGGCATCAATGAAACCATCACCGTCCGTCGAGTCTTCCAAGGCGTTGGCGTTGAACGGGTGTTCCTGCTTCATTCCCCGAGAGTCAGTTACATAAATGTCGTACGTCGGGGTAAAGCCCGTCGGGCCAAACTGTACTACCTCCGCGATCGCGTCGGTAAAGCCACCCGCCTCAAACAGCGTTTCGATCGCCCCATCGCCAAAGCGCGTAAATAAGCCTAACCGGGCGCGATCACCGGGTGCGATCCTGGGGGCGACTGGCGAGTCTCAACCCGAGACTCAAAAAAAAAATTGCCAAATCGTTCCCAAGCGCCCCCCACTCGTGATAGACTCATAGGGAAGAGGTTCAACGTCTGAACCAGACGAGATGCGCTCTTAGTTCAGTTGGTAGAACGCAGGTCTCCAAAACCTGATGTCGGGGGTTCGAGTCCTCCAGGGCGCGTTGAACCGCTCCAACTTCTTGAAAAGACGCTTAACCCGAAAGCTTGACAACTGCTTCCCTGGAAACAGGGAGTGTTCAGCTTTCGGGTGAGCGTTGTCTGATGTATGGCGTGGATCGAGCCCGAGCCTCAGCACTCCCGAATGACCAACCAACCCGAAGCACACAGTCGGCTAAGTTCAGCCCAGACTGGAGTCCGTCCCCAAGAGGTTAACCGTTGTGGCGAAGAAAAAAGAAGCCAATCTGCAACAGACAAGCCCCCAAAAATTCGATCCGATCAAGTTCCTTCAAGAAGCCAAAGAGGAACTCTCTAAGGTCGTCTGGCCCTCAAGACAACAAGTCATTAGCGAATCCATCGCCGTTCTGTTGATGGTGACGCTGTTGGCCAGTGCCGTTTACTTAGTCGATAACCTGTTCGGTTGGGCTGCACAACAGATATTCTGATGACGTTTTCATCCAACCAATCCTACGAATCCGATGCTCCCTGGGACGACAACGACTCAGACGAGCTTCAAACCACTCCACAAGAGTCTCAACAGCCGCGCCCTCGTTGGTATGCGGTGCAAGTTGCCTCTGGCTGCGAAAAACGAGTCAAAGCCAACATCGACCAACGTAAAGAAACCTTAGACGTTGCCGATCGCATCCTGCAAATTGCCATTCCGCAAACCCCCGCCGTCAAAGTTCGTAAAGACGGGGCCAGACAGAGTATCGAGGAAAAAGTGTTTCCCGGCTACGTCCTCATCCAAATGCGAATGGATGACGAAGTTTGGCAGGTTGTCAAAAACACCCCCAATGTGATTAACTTTGTCGGGGCCGAGCAGAAGCGGCGTTACGGACGTGGGCGAGGTCATGTCAAACCCATGCCCCTGAGTCCCTCAGAAGTCGAACGCATCTTCAAACAAACCGGAGAACAAGAACCCGTCGTCAAAATTGACATGGATGCCGGCGATAAAATCGTCGTCTTGTCCGGACCCTTTAAAGACTTCGAAGGCGAAGTCATTGAAGTTAGCCCCGAACGCAGCAAACTGAAAGCCTTGCTGTCTATCTTTGGGCGCGATACGCCTGTAGAATTAGAATTCAACCAAGTCGAAAAACAGAGTTAAAGTTAATCATCAATGGCTAAAAAAGTAGTTGCGCTCATTAAGCTCGCCATTCCGGCGGGTAAAGCCAATCCTGCGCCTCCCATTGGTCCTGCATTGGGTCAGCATGGCGTGAATATCATGCAATTCTGCAAAGAATATAACGCCAAAACCGCCGAACAAGTTGGGACCATCGTTCCCGTTGAGATCTCCGTTTACGAAGATCGTAGCTTCACCTTTATCCTCAAAACCCCTCCGGCGTCCGTACTGATTAAAAAAGCCGCCGGCATCGAGAAAGGGTCCGGTGAACCCAACCGTAGCCAAGTCGGAACCATTGGCCGGGAACAACTGCGCGAAATTGCCGAAACCAAAATGCCTGACCTCAACGCCAACGACATCGAGGCAGCCATGAAAATCATCGAAGGAACGGCACGTAACATGGGTGTTAAAATCGAAGGCTAACCTCCACAGTAGAGCCAAACAGTGGAGCCGACTTCAAGCCATCCCAAGTTAGACCACCTAAATCAAAACAAACCCATTTGAATGGGGGAGAAGTGTCTCACTTCGCTAACCACCCCAACGCAGACTATGACCAGAAAACTCTCACGTCGCTTGCGGGAACTCCATCAGAAAGTCGAGGAGCGTCCCTACGAACCCACCGAAGCCCTCAACCTCCTCAAAGAGACGGCAACGGCTAAATTCCCCGAATCCGCCGAAGCTCACATCCGCCTAGGCATCGACCCCAAATACAGCGACCAGCAACTGCGGACCACCGTGGCCCTACCCAAAGGAACCGGGCAAACCATCCGTGTTGCCGTCATCGCTCGCGGCGAGAAAGTCCAAGAAGCCGCCAACGCCGGGGCCGACGTTTATGGGTCCGAAGAACTCATCCAAGAAATCCAACAAGGTCGCCTAGACTTTGACCTGCTCATTGCCACCCCCGACATGATGCCCCAGGTGGCAAAACTCGGTCGCGTCCTCGGTCCAAAAGGCTTAATGCCCTCACCCAAAGGGGGAAGCGTCACCACAGACTTAGAACAGGCCATTTCTGAGTTCAAAGCTGGTAAACTAGAATTTCGTGCCGATCGCACCGGCATCGTCCATGTCATGTTCGGCAAAGCAGATTTTGCAGTCGAAGACCTGTTAATCAACCTCAAAGCCCTACAAGACTGCATCGAGCGCAATCGCCCCTCAGGAGCCAAAGGACGCTACTGGCGTAGCATCTACGTCTCCTCGACAATGGGGCCATCCGTAGAAGTTGATGTCAACGCTCTGCGAGATCTCAAAATGGCAGACTTGACGGCCTAAGACCCGCTCTTACATCCGTCATCGAAGTGGGGAGAGGCCCTCTCCCCAAACCAAATCAACAACCCACAAACAACCGGGTAACCACAACACGAAACAGATTGGCTTAACTGAATATGCTCTCAACCCGAGACAGCAGGGGTGTTCAACACGTAATATCCTGCCGAGGTGAGGAGTCTGGAGGTCGCAACCTGCGTCCCCCAACACTTCCCCCGGCATCTCGACTGGGGGCTTTTTGTGGAGGGAGGGAGGGGGGTCAGTTGAGCCAATTGCATCCGACCCAAAACACGACCCAAAAACGGAAGTTTACGGGTGTCAGTTTGGGACATTCTCAAGGGGGTTTCTCAACTGAGTGAATGCCCAGCAAACAAGGAGGTGAGTCCGATTGGGCAGAACATTAGAAAACAAAAAAGCGATCGTCGCTGAACTCAAAGAAACACTGAGCGAATCTCAGCTTGCTGTAGTCATCGACTACAAAGGGCTGTCCGTCGCCCAGATGACCGACCTACGCGGACGACTACGGGAAACCGACGCCGTCTGTAAGGTAACCAAAAACACCCTAATGCGCATCGCCGTAGAAGGGGATGAGAACTGGGAATCCATGACCGAGTTCCTCGAAGGATCTTCGGCATTCCTGTTCGCGAAAGACGACTTTGGAACGGCCATTAAAGCCTACCAAGCGTTTCAGAAAGACACCAAAAAAACCGAACTCCGGGGTGGTGTTTTAGAAGGGCAAAAGCTCAGTGCTGATGACGTCAAAGCGCTGACAGAACTGCCAACCAAGGAAGAACTTATTGCACGCATTGCCGCCGCAATCAATTCTATTCCGACGAAACTGGCAGTCGGCACCAACGCCGTTCCCAAGAAACTGGCCGTGGGTATCAAAGAGGTTCCATCTTCTTTGGTTCGCGCCGTCAAAGCCGTGTCCGAAAAAGAACAATAAATCACTGCAACCCATGTGGTGAGTATTGGCAACTCATTTACGTCCAACAATTCATTAATCCCAACGGAGTGTTACTCAATGTCTGAACAAACCGATCAAATTCTCGAACAACTCAAAACCCTCTCCCTGTTAGAGGCCTCTGAACTCGTCAAACAAATCGAAGAAGCCTTCGGTGTGGATGCCTCTGCCTCTGCTGGCGGCGGTATGATGATGATGGCCCCTGGTATGATGGGTGGCGGTGCCGCTGCGGCTGAGGAAGAAGAAGAGAAAACCGAATTTGACGTGATTCTCGAAGAAGTCCCCGCCGACAAGAAAATCGCTGTCCTCAAAGTTGTGCGCGGCTTGACCGGACTTGGCCTCAAAGAAGCCAAAGAAATGGTCGAAAGCACGCCTAAAGCCATCAAAGAAGCTGTGGCTAAAGATGCAGCTGAAGATGCTAAGAAACAAATCGAAGAAGCCGGCGGAAAAGTTTCCGTTAAATAATCGGGTCTTGACCGATTCGTTTCTTTGACAAAAGCGGGGTGTTGTGGTAAACAACATCCCGCTTTCTTGTCTTCTCTCGTTGTCTGGTGTTGTCTCCTCGTTGTCTCCTCTCTCCTCGTTTTCTCTCTCCTCGTTCCTTGGCTCTGCCAAGGAATGCCCCAGGGGAGGCTCTGCCTCCCGCTCTCAGGCGGCAGAGCCGCCAGCCGCCCGTATCATGGCAGAGCCATGACACGAGGGAGGCACGAGGGGTTTCTCGTTTTCTCGTTCCTTGGCTCTGCCAAGGAATGCCCCAGGGGAGGCTCTGCCTCCCGCTCTCAGGCGGCAGAGCCGCCAGCCGCCCGTATCATGGCAGAGCCATGACACGAGGGAGGCACGAGGGAGGAGGGAAGCACGAGGGAGACGAGAGAGCCGGGGGATGAGACAACGCCTAGGAGGCGGCTCGGGCCGTCGGACGAGTACGACGGCGACGATTGCGGTTGCGTTTTTCCGCATCGAGAGTCGTCTTAGAAGGTTCCGAAGATTTCTTCTCGGATGAATCCGCCGAGGTTTCAACCGCAGTTGAGGGTTTTGGCGTCACTTTGCTGGGTTTACTGCCGTTGGAGCGGCCATTAGAGCTGCCGTTGGAGCGACCATTGGTGGAGCGACTCGTCACCAAGCTGCCATTCGTTTGAGTCTCAGGTGTATAGTCCGCATCAGCCGGGGGCTGTAACATAAACACCAACAGAGGATCACACCGTAGTTCACGGCGAATGGTGCGGCGTAACTCCCGTTCCAGACGAGACTTCAGCCCTGACCAATCGGCGGAACGCTCACCGTTGTCAGAATTGTTGTAATGATCCCAACGGTCTTCAAGCACCGTTTGTAAGGTTTCCGAAATTTTTTCCTGTAAGTGTTGGTCGTCAACGCCAGTGGCGACACCGCGAATATGCACTTCGGGCTGAATAGCTAATTTGCCATCCCAGCCAACCGCGACGGCGGTAGTGACGACGCCATCTTCGGCTAACTGCTGACGTTCTTTGAGGACTGTATCTTGAACAGTCCCGGCGTGGGAGGAATCCACCAACTCGATACCGGCTTGAACGTTGCCGCCAAGGGAGATACTATCGGGGCGCAGTTCCACGATATGGCCGTTGTCGATAATCAGCATATTCTCGGCCGGGACTCCCATCATCTGAGCGGTTTGAGAATGTTTGATCAACATCCGATGTTCGCCATGGACCGGAACAAAGAATTTGGGCCGAGTTAGGGCTAACATCAATTTATGATCTTCCTGACAACCATGACCTGAGACATGGATGCCCTGACGCCGACCGTAAATGACATTGGCTCCTTGCATCATCAGGCGATCGATGGTGTTGACCACAGAGATGGTGTTACCGGGGATCGGATTGGCGGAGAAGACAATGGTATCTCCGGGTTTGACCTGAATTTGTCGGTGTTCACGACGGGAGATGCGACTGAGTGCGGCCATCGGTTCCCCTTGGGAGCCGGTGGTGAGAATCAGCACGTCTTTGTCGGGCAGATTACGCACTTCTTGAATGGATTTGAAGAGACTTTCGTCACATTTGACGTAGCCGAGGTTGCGAGCATGGGAGATGACGTTGAGCATCGATCGCCCCACCACGGCCACAGACCGCCCATGTTTTTGAGCTAGGTCTAAAATCATATTGACCCGATGGACGGAAGAGGCGAAGGTGGTCACCATCAGTCGCCCTTTGGCTTCACTAAAGACGCGATCGAGGTTCGGATAGACCGATCGCTCGGAGGGGCAAAGTCCCGGTGTTTCGGCGTTGGTGGAGTCACTAAACAAGCAGAGAACGCCTTTCTCGCCGTATTCTGCCAACCGTTGCACGTCGAAGTTTTCGCCATCGACGGGAGTATGGTCAAACTTAAAGTCGCCGGTAAAGACCACCACACCCACGGGAGTCGTCACCGCTAGGGTGAAGCTGTCGGCCATGGAGTGGGTGTTGCGGATGAACTCAAAGGAGAAATGGTCTCCAAGGGTAATCACATCCCGAGGTTGGACGGTGCGTAGTTCGGTTTTATTACGCAGTCCCGCTTCATCGAGTTTGCCACCGAGCAGGGCCAGGGCCAAGCGGGGACCGTAAATGACGGGGATATCAAACTGTTTCAGGTGATAGGGAATGCCACCAATATGGTCTTCGTGACCGTGGGTAACCACCAAACCTTTGATCTTATGGGCGTTCTCTTTGAGATAGGCGATGTCGGGTAGCACGATGTTGACCCCGTGCATGGCGTCGGTGGGGAAGGCTAGGCCACTGTCAACCAACACGATTTCGTCTTCGTATTCAAAGACACAGGTGTTCTTGCCGATTTCATGGAGGCCACCCAGAGGAATCACCTTCAGGGGAGATGATTGATCGCCACCTTGGTTTGAGGTGGTTTTCGGGGAGGTGGTTTTACTGTTGCGAGAGCGGATTTGTTTAGAAGGCATGGGTTTATTCATGGTGAACTGTATGTAACTGTGATTGATTAGAGTGGAGCAATGTAAACGGTGTTCGAGTCGGCCCAGGGCAAGGTGGATGTTCGCCTAGACGGTCGAGTGTGAGGATAAAATTGCTGGGAAAACCGCTGATGTCGGACTTGGTTCAGGGATGGGGCGGTGCAGGCCTCTAAACCTCAGTGGCGCGATCGCCGCGCCGACGACGACAATGACTTAGCTAAAGGGAGAAGACGCTAGTGCAGGAGGTTGAGTTGTTTGAGAACCGACTGAATCGACTCAACCACCGAGTCTGGAGCGTCACAGAGGGGCGATCGTGTCCCCCCGACGGGCCAACCCAATTGTTGCAACGCACATTTGACGGGAATGGGATTAGTGGTCAAAAACAACGCCTGGAACAAGGGCATTAACTGTAAATGAATCGCCGTCGCCTCGGCATTTCGTCCCGCCTCAAAGGCTTGAATCATCTCCTGGAGGCGATCGCCCACCAAATGACTGGCCACACTGACAACTCCTTTGCCACCAATGGACAACAGCGGCAAGGTTAGAGCATCATCCCCAGAATAGATCGCGAACTCAGGATCGGTTAGGCGGCGAATTTCGCTGGCCCGTTCGAGACTCCCACTGGCTTCTTTAATAGCTACCACATTGGGCAATTGGGCCAAACGAGCCACCGTTTCAGCCTCCAAACTCACCCCAGTCCGCCCAGGGATGTTGTAGAGCATCAGCGGAAACTCTGGACAAGCCTCGGCGATCGCACAAAAATGTCGATAAAGTCCAGCTTGCGGTGGTTTATTGTAATAGGGAACCACCTGCAACGAGCCATCCAAGCCCAACGCCGACGCTTTCTGCGTCGCCCGAATCGCCTCATGGGTTGAGTTAGAGCCAGTACCGGCCATCACCTTCGCACCGGTTTGGCTGACGGCTCCCTGAACCACCTGGAACAACTCATATTCCTCATCCCAAGTTAGCGTTGGCGATTCACCGGTCGTGCCACAGATCACCAACGTCTCGGTTCCGTGAGTGACCAAATGAACCGCTAACTGTTCAACCAACTTAAAATTCACCGTGCCATCCGGGTGAAACGGCACAATCATTGCCGTGAGAACTCGTCCAAAATCGACCACGTGACTTCCCTCCCTCACGGCTGTAAGCGGCTAGACGACAACGATGGGGAGGATGGATTGCCCGCATCATGATAGCTGAGCAATTCCGCAATCTGCACCGCATTCAGGGCGGCCCCTTTGCGAATTTGGTCACCACTGAGCCAAAGCTCCAAGCCACAGGGATGAGAGATATCCTGGCGAATACGGCCCACCAGAACCTCATCGCGGCTCGTTGCATCCATCGGCATCGGGAAATAATTACTCTGCCAATTTTCCTGCAAGATCACGCCCGGAGCTGTCCGCAGGATGTCACAGGCCTGTTCCCGAGAAAAGGGTTGCTCAAACTCCAGGTTAATCGCTTCGGAGTGAGCGCGTAGTACGGGAACCCGGACACAAGTTGCCGTCACCGCTAACTGAGGAGCCGCAAAAATCTTGCGCGTCTCATTGACCATTTTCATCTCTTCCTGGCAATAGCCGCCTTCAGAAATCGGAGAATTATGAGGAAAGAGGTTAAAGGCCAAGGGATAGGGCAACACCGACGGGGTGGGAGGTTCCCCATTGAGAATCGCTTGAGCTTGGGTTTTGAGTTCCTCCATCGCTCGCGCCCCAGCACCGCTAGCAGACTGATACGTCGAGACCACAATGCGGCGAATCGGCTGCACCCGATGTAGTGGGTAAATGGCCACCGCCATCAAAATCGTCGTGCAGTTGGGGTTGGCGATGATGCCCTGATGTTGAAACGCCGCCTCGGGGTTCACCTCAGGAACCACAAGCGGAACCTGGGGATCGAGGCGATAGGCGCTAGAGTTGTCAATGGCCACGGCCCCGGCCTCAACGGCTTGGGGCAGCCATTGCTTCGAGATCGATCCGCCGGCTGAGGCGAGAACCAAATCCACATCCCGAAAACAGCCCTCCGCCACGGCTTCGACGGTTAGGGATTCGCCGCGAAACGAGACCGTCCGCCCCGCTGAGCGAGGGGAGGCCAGAAGTTTGAGCTGTGATAGCGGAAAGTTTCGGCGCTCTAGCAGTTCAATTAACTCAGTACCCACTGCGCCAGTGGCACCGAGAATAGCAACTCGATAAGACTTGGGCAAGTTTCAGATCCTCCTAATGGTCTTCAATCCTGTGTTAGGCAATAGGGTTTGATAGGGTTTGATAAACGCCGTAACGGTTCGTATGACGATTTTTATAGGGGTTTAATAGGGGGCGCTTCGGGACTCAGACTTCAGAAACTCCCAGTTGGGGCTTGCGAAGAGTGTCCATCAGCAAATAGGTTTTGAATATAACAGATGTCGCGGCTGACCGAAATTGGGGCGATCACTCTCATCGACAGCCACGATAGCAGAGTTAGCTGTTGAGTGCAATGGTGGCGATTCGGCCGGCCAGAGCGCTGTCCTAGAGACGACTATAATCTAGCATAACGCAGATTCGACGATCGCTCGCTGCCTCAACCATCTGACCAGCCGTTCGGTATTAGGCTAGACTAGATTGGATTGCCTCGCTTGTTGTTAAGGACAACGTACAGCCGCAGCGATCTGCACGATGGCTATGCACGATGGCTA
>SIHH01000016.1:13731-30337 GCA_004299065.1 Phormidium sp. SL48-SHIP
TGCACGATGGCTATGCACGATGGCTAAGAGACGATAGCTCAGAGTCCCGACGCCATCAGTCTGAGAGTGCCATAGATGCCGTAACGGACGCTGAGAGGTCGTTTCGGTGAGCCGGCGATCGCCCATGGGATTGACGATGATCTCAAATCAACAGGCAGCAAACTACACCCAAGTTAAAACTAGAATCAAACAGTCAAGCAAGGCATGAAAGTAACCCAGGAAAAGCTTCCCGCATCCCAAATTAGTCTGGAAATCGAAATTCCTTCGGAGATTTCCCAGAAAACCTACGATCGCACGTTGCAAAAATTCACACAAGCGGCGAACATTCCGGGATTCCGTAAAGGCAAAGTTCCCCAACAGATTCTGGTCAAGCGTCTCGGCAGTGAACGCATCAAAGCTGCCGCTCTCGAAGACAGCATCGAAGACAGCCTCAAACAGGCCATCGACCAAGAAAACCTAGATGTTCTGGGCAACTACACCCTGCAAACTCCCGTTGAAGAGCTGATTCAACAGTTTACCCCCGGTCATCCTCTCACCTTCTCCATTGCCGTAGACGTTCCCCCCGACGCGAACGTCAGCAACTACGAAGGACTCGACATCACCGCCGAAGAAGTGGTCTATGATCCGGCCCAAGTTGATGCCTTTTTCGAAGAACAGCGCCTCGAACAGGCCAACCTCATTCCCGTCGAAGATCGCGCCGCCCAACTTGGCGACGTTCTCACCGTTGACTACGAAGGCAAACTCCGGCCCCAAGATGGCGAAGGCGATCCCGAACCCTTCCCCGGCGGCAGTGCCGAAGATACCCAAGTTGAACTCAACGAAGGGCGCTTTATCGAAGGCTTCGTCGAAAACATCGTCGGGATGAACATCGATGACACCAAATCCTTCGATGTCAAATTCCCCGAGGATTACCCCAACGAAGAACTGGCCGGCCAAGAGGCCATCTTCACCGTCACCGTCAAAGACATCAAAGCTCGGGAACTGCCCGAACTCGACGATGACTTTGCCCAAACCATCAGCGACTTCGACACCATGGCCGAACTGCGGGAATCCATCGAAACCCGCTTTAAGGACGAAGCCGAACAGAAAACCAAAAGTAACATCGATGCCGCCCTGCTAGAGAACATGGCCGCCTGCATCGAAGTCGAACTGCCTGAAACCCTCATCAAACAAGAGGTGGACTTCCTGCTGACCCAAACGGCCATGCAGTTGCAGCAATATGGCATGGATATCCGCAGCCTCTATAACGAGGAGAACATGGCCGAGATGCGCGAACGATCTCGTCCCGAGGCGATCGCCAAACTCAAACAAGACCTAGCCCTCGAAAAAATCGCCGAACTCCAGGACTTACAACCAACCGAAAGCGAGAAAGAAGAACGGGCCGCCGAGATTCGTGAGCAACTGAGCGATCGCGACATCGACGAAGAACGCCTCCAAGGATTCGTTGCCAAAGATCTCCTTTCTCAGAAAGCCCTCGATTGGCTACGAGAACGCGCTAAGATCGAGCTAGTTCCCGAAGGCAGTTTGTCAAACGACGATGAAGCGGCCGAGGAGACGGCCGACGCCGACGAGAACGAAACCCAAGACTCCTAACCACTCTCACGGTTTACCCACTGCGAGCTGAACATCTAAATTTATGTTGAGATCCCAAGCCCACGGACATGACTTGATGAGCCTGTCCCACCCCCAAATCTATTCTGGCCCCCAAGGCAACATCCCTATGGTGGTCGAACAGTCTGGGATGGGCGAACGTGCCTTCGATATCTACTCCCGTCTGCTGCGAGAACGGATTGTCTTTCTCGGAACTCCCGTCGATGACGCCGTGGCCGACTCAATCGTCGCCCAACTGCTCTACCTCGATGCCGACGACCCCGAAAAAGACATCCAACTCTATATCAACTCCCCCGGCGGTTCTGTAACCGCCGGAATGGCCATCTATGACACCATGCAGCAGGTGCGCCCCGATATCGTCACCATCTGTTTTGGCTTAGCCGCCAGCATGGGAGCCTTTCTCCTAGCGGCGGGCGCTCCGGGGAAACGCATGTCCCTGACCAACTCCCGGATTATGATCCACCAACCTCTCGGCGGCGCTCAAGGACAAGCCGTGGATATCGAAATTCAGGCCAAGGAAATTCTTTACCATAAGAGTACCTTGAACCGCCTGTTAGCCAAACATACCGGTAAGCCCCTCGAACGTCTCGAAGCCGATACCGAACGGGACTTCTTCATGTCCGCAGAAGAAGCCCGAGAGTATGGGTTAGTTGATACGGTTATCGAACAAACTCCCGTTGCCGTAGCCGCCTCAAACTAATCGGCCTTGGAGAGTGTGTTGGGGACACACTCTCCAAGCTCATCGTCAGGCATAAGCTGAGGATTACCTCAGTCTGGTGCTACCCACCGGCCCCATGCCCTCGTGATTAAATTGTCCCTAACCCATCAAGGCTGAATTTCCGCAAGAGAAAGCTTATGCCGAACAAGTACGACTCTCACCTAAAATGCTCCTTCTGCGGCAAGTCTCAGGAGCAAGTTCGCAAACTCATCGCCGGTCCCGGCGTGTACATTTGTGACGAATGCGTAGACTTGTGCAACGAAATTCTCGATGAAGAGTTGTACGATTCGGGTGCCGCAGCCCCCCCTAGCGCACAACGATCTGAATCCCCTGAACGTCGTCGCCCTCGTTCGGCGAAGCTCTCCCTAGGGCAGATCCCTAAACCGATTGAAATCAAACATTATCTCGACGACCATGTCATCGGACAAGAGGCCGCCAAAAAGGTCTTATCGGTCGCCGTTTATAACCACTACAAGCGCCTGAGTGCCAATCAAAATAAAAGCGAAGGCGATGATGTCGAACTGCAAAAGTCGAACATTTTGCTGATTGGCCCAACCGGTAGCGGTAAAACCCTCTTGGCTCAAACCCTGGCCAATATCCTGGAAGTTCCCTTCGCGGTGGCTGACGCCACCACCCTGACCGAAGCGGGGTATGTGGGGGAAGATGTCGAAAACATCCTGCTGCGGTTGTTACAAGTGGCCGATCTCGATGTGGAAGAAGCCCAACGGGGCATTATCTACATTGACGAACTCGACAAGGTGGCCCGTAAGAGTGAAAATCCCTCCATTACGCGGGATGTCTCTGGGGAAGGCGTCCAGCAGGCCCTGCTGAAAATGTTGGAGGGGACTGTGGCCAATGTCCCACCCCAGGGCGGCCGCAAACATCCCTATCAAGACTGTATTCAAATTGATACCCGTAATATTCTCTTTATCTGTGGCGGGGCCTTTGTCGGTCTCGATAAGCTGGTCGAACAGCGTATGGGTAAAAAGAGTATTGGCTTTGTGCAGCCGGGTGACAGCAAACCCCGTGATAAACGGACGGTGGATGTCCTCAGTAATCTCGAACCGGGAGACTTAGTCAAGTTTGGTCTGATTCCTGAGTTTATTGGGCGCATTCCCATCGAAGCGGTGTTAGAACCCTTAGATGAGGACACCCTAGTTCAGATTCTCACCCAACCCCGGAACGCTCTGATTAAGCAGTATCAGAAGCTGATGGATATGGACAATGTCAAGTTGGAGTTTCGTCCTGATGCCTTGCGAGCGATCGCCAAGGAAGCCTATCGTCGTAAGACCGGGGCGCGGGCCTTACGCAGCATCGTTGAAGAACTGATGCTTGAAGTGATGTACGAGTTGCCCTCCCGTAAGGATGTCTCTCGTTGTGTCATTACCCGAGAAATGGTGGAGAAACGCTCAACCAGTGAGGTGGTGATGCACCCATCGTCTCTCCCAAAACCTGAGTCCGCTTAAACCCGTCTAGCCCTCCGTTGGTGCAACTGAATCGCCCATGGGTTGGAATTTCGGGTAGCCTGAAGCCGTCAGTTGAGGTAGTGAGACTACCTCAGCGGCTTTTGGGGTTTTCGGGGTGACGGCTGGGCGGTTTTTTCGGGGTCGTGAGCGGTTGCGGGAGGGGGCAAACTTTGGGACGGTTAGAGGTTCAGGGCGGGCAATGCCATAGCCTTGGACAAAATCTACACCCAGATGTTGCACTTTTTGTAGAATGGCTGGATTTTCCACAAACTCGGCAATGGTTTGTAAGCCCATGACATGGCCCATATGATTGATAGCCTCGATGGTGGCCGCGTCAATGGCATCATGTTCGACGTTGCGGATAAAGTGGCCATCAATCTTGAGGTAGTCCACAGGTAAGTTTTTCAGGTAGTTGAGGGACGACATCCCGCTACCAAAGTCATCGAGCGCGAAGCAACAGCCAAGTTGTTTGAGTTGATAGATGAACTGCACCGCCTGGTTGATATTGGAGATCGCCACGGTTTCGGTAATCTCGAAGCAGATCATCGAGGGGGCGATATGATGCAGCCAGAACTGTTCTCGCAGGAAGGCCAAGAAGCGCTCATCATTGAAACTGGCCCCTGAGAGATTGACCATATAAAGGGGTTTTGGCTGTTCCCACTGTTCCGGTAAATGACGCAGTTGCGAGAACAGTTGCCGCACCACCCAGCGATCAATGGCCGGCATGAGATCATAGCGTTCCGCCGCTGGCATAAAGGCCCCTGGACTGACGATGTTACCATCTTCGTCTTGGAGACGCAGTAGGATTTCGTAGCGATCGCGCGATCGCCGTTGTGGATCAGCTGGAATAATCCGTTGCGCGTATAAACAGAAACGATCGTCTTCGAGAGCTTTGACAATCCGCGACACCCACTGCATATCGCCATGACGTTGCACGATGTCATGGTCATCACTTTGATAGATCTGTAAGCGATTGCGCCCAGCATCCTTGGCGGCATACATGGCGGTATCAGCCGCACTGAGAACATGAGCCCAACTATCGGTTTGGGCGTTAATTTCGACGAGTCCGGCACTCGCCCCCACGGTGAACGTGCTATCGTCCCAGACAAAGCGGAAGGTGCGAATGCGCTCAATTAACTCTTGGACTTTTTCTTGAGCATCATCCAGGCTACAGTGATGCAGCAGTAGCGCAAACTCATCCCCCCCGAGACGAGCTAAGAGGTCTGCGTTGGGGGTATGGTGTTGCAATAAGGCGCTCATATGGCGCAGCAGTTCATCCCCGGCCATATGGCCGCAGGTATCGTTGACCACCTTGAAGCGATCTAAGTCCAGATAACAGAGGACATGAGTGGTCTTAGTCAGGCGAGAATTGGCGATCGCCGCTTCGAGACGATGTTCAAACTCCCGCCGATTGGGAAGTCCCGTTAGGGCATCATGGCAAGCCTGCCAAGAGAGTTGTTGGGCTAAACTACGGGCGGGGGTGACATCACGACAGACGAGAACGCCCCCAACGATGTCGCCATCATCGAGGCGAATCGGGGCCGCTGAGAGTTCTACAAAAAATTCTTGGGTTTCATTGGCCCCCACTAAACGGCGTTCCGAGGGATCTAACGCAACCCCGTGGCGCAACACCTGTTCGAGTAAATCTTGCACGGGAGTATGCGTCGCCTCATCCCACAGCCGCAACACCGTATCGAGGGAATGGCCCTGAGCGGCGTTGGATTTCCACCCCGTCAGGGTTTCGGCTACGGGGTTGAGGGATTGAATCCGGCCGTTGGCGTCCGTGGCGATGACAGCATCGCCAATCGAGTGCAGGGTGACTTGAGCGAGTTCTTTCTCGCGAATTAGGGCCTGCTGAATCCGTTGGCGATCGCGGACTTCTCGTTGCAACTGCCGGTTCGTGCGGGCCAGTTCCGCCGTGCGCTCGTGAACCCGCTGTTCGAGTTCCTCCTTGGCTTGGCGAACCGCCTCTGAGGCTTGCTTGCGTTCAATGGCATAGCGCACGGAACGGGCCAGGAGTTCTGTGTTGGCCTGGCGTTTGAAGAGATAGTCTTGAGCCCCTGTTCGCATCGCTTCGAGGGCTAAATCATCATCATCGGTGTTGGTTAACACCACAATGGGAACTTGAGGACGAACCCTGGCGATCGCAGTCAGAGACTCCAACCCCTGACTATCAGGCAGCGTCAGATCGAGCAGAATCACATCAAAGGACTGCTCATTCAGGATGGCGATCGCTGCCTGTAGCCGAGACTGACAAGTCCACCTAAAACAAGTATGGGAGGCTTGTTTGAGTAGCTCTTGCAGTAGCCTAGCTTCGGCAGGATTATCCTCAATCAGTAGGATGTTGACTGAGTTAACGGACATATTAAAAGTAAACTATTTTAAAGTCTTGTCTATATTATGCAATCTTTCCTCCTCCAAATCGGACTCGAACCTGAATATAGATACAAAACTTAGTATTTGTTAGGGAATAATCACAACTTAGCCCAAAGCCATCAGGAGTCGCTTACGATAGAGAACTGACTGTAGCAATCATAAAATCGCACATCAGTCGGTTTTTCTAAGATTATCTTAATGATCCCCACTACAAGAGGTCTGATTTGAGTGCAGATTGTCAAGCGTCCTCGTCGAGAATTTCGCTTCTTTTCCGTCCTCGTGAGATGACTTCTACCGTCTCTCAAGCATCGAGAGGGAGCGTGACAATCTCTAGCCAAAAGCGCTGAATCGTCTCGACAATTGATAACAACTGCTGCAAATTTTGCGATTTCTGGATGTAACAGTTGGCATGGAGGCGATAACTTTCTTGAATATCTTTCTCATTATTTGAGGTGGTTAAGACCAAAACCGGAATCTGAGATAAATTAGGATTTCCTTTCAGTTCCGCCAACACTTCCCGGCCATCTTTTCGCGGTAAATTCAAATCGAGGAGGATCACATCCGGCAAAACCGCATTCTCATAGGGCGGACGTTGATGTAAATACTCCATCGCCTCAACCCCATCTTTCACCGCCACCATCTCATGGGATAACTGGCTTTCCTTAAACGCTTCCTGAATCAAGCGCACATGAGCCAAATTATCTTCAACCAGCAAAATTTTTCGACGTTTCATCCCAACTACATCCAAAATGAACACTCCTCTCAAACATCCTCAACGGGTTCGAGGCGACAGACGGGGAAGGTAAAATAAAAGCAAGCCCCACAGCCAAGAGACGATTCTACCCAAATTCGTCCACCGTGACGTTCCACAATCCGTTTGCAAATCGCCAAGCCAATGCCGGTTCCAGGATATTCATCGCGGGTATGTAAGCGCTGGAAAATCGAGAAAATCCGGTCTGCGAACTGCGGGGCCAGTCCAATCCCATTATCCTCAACACAAAAACGCCACATCTCATGATCTCGCTTGGCACTAATATGGATCCGTAGGGGAGACGCACCATGAAACTTAAGGGCATTACCAATCAAATTCTGGAACAGTTGCATCAACTGAATCTCATCGGCCATCACATCGGGTAAATCATCTGACTCAATCATGGCATGACTCTCCTCAATTCGACCCTGTAAATTTGTCCGCACTCGCTCAAGGACGGCATTCACCGATACTGGACGAAATGGCTCACCGCGCGATCCGACGCGGGAATAGGCCAGGAGATCATCAATCAGACGCTGCATATGGGTGACGCCTTCGACCGCAAAGCCGATAAACTCATGAGCATCTTGATCGAGGCGATCGCCATATCGCATCTCCAACAACTGCACATAACTCGACACCAAATTCAACGGTTCTTGCAAATCATGAGAGGCCACATAAGCAAACTTCTCTAACTCAGCATTGGAGCGTTCCAACTCCTGAGTTAACTTAGCCAAGGCATCGGCCTGACGAATCACCACCTTTAAAATGGCATCCCGCAAGGCTAAGGCGGCCTCGGTTTCCCAATCTTGCCAGGGGAGTGATTGGCCCTTCACCTGTTCAGACCATTCGGCAAACGAACCTCGTGGCGAGAGACGCACCATTCCATCACCGTCAAGATTTTTTTCGATAACATGGTTGGGGTCCCCGGCCCAACGCACCGTCTGGCGATATTCAGGGCGAAACCAGAGAATATAATGGCGCAGGGCCGGCGAAATGGCGATCGCTAGCACCCCACTCCCCACCTGACGATAACAAGCGGCGGTTTCATCAATCTCCTCTAGGCGATCGCAAGCAAAGACCTGATCCGCCATCTGCCCCTCAATCTTGGGGATTAAGCGCAAAATTTGTAACTGAGAGGGGGCTTTTCCCACCGAATCACAGACCCCATCGCGATAAATCACCGCTCCCGATGCGGCCACCATTCCTAAAAACGTATCTTCATGGTCTAACGCACCTTTCACCCAGTCTTGAGTGTCCGACATCGACTCGAGTAAGTGGGATAACTTGCGCTGACAGGCCACGCGATCGGCGTATTCCGTGGTCTGACTTTTAACCGACAACTCCAGAGACATCGCCTGAACCAACAACGTACAGGCCTCCCGTTGGGACTCCCGCAGATATTTCGGTGTCAGGTGATGACACGAAATCAAACCCCAGAGTTGCTGTTGTCGAAACAGGGACATCACCAGGGTCGATCGCACCCCCATATTCTGCAAATAGGTTTGATGACACGAAACAACCCCCCGTAACTCACAATGGGTTAAATCTAGGGGCGCTCCCGTTTGAGGGTTCTCCCGAGGAACCAGTGGCACATTCTCCACGTGAGCATCGGGAATCAGGCGACTATAGTTACGACTAAACAGATGACGACAGGGACGAGTATCAGCATCGGGGTAATGCAGGCCCAAATAGGCCGGGAGGTCCTCTCGCTTGGCCTCGGCGACGACAATTCCATGGCCTTGGGGATTAAACTCATAAGCCATCACCCGATCAAATCCCGTAAACTCGTAAATACTCTCAACGCCGGTTTGACAGAGTCGTTGGATATTGTCCGTCGTCTGTAACTGACGCACATGAGAGCGCACCATTTGATAGAACGCCGTTAGAGAGACCTCCGTCTCTTGGCGTTCGGGTTCCAACTCTAAAACCAGGATGTCATCGGGATTGCGATGAACTCGTCCTTGGAAGGATTTGGCTTGATTCTTCACCGTTAGGGTGAGACTCAAGCGAGGGGGAATGGTGGGATCGAGTTCAGAGGCGGCAGCATCCAAGGCCTGACGCTGTTTGGCATCGAGGACGTGCGCGAGGGGTTTTCCCAACAGGTCTTCGGCGGTGACACCTAAAAACGCCTCGCTATTGCGGCTAAGCTGGAGGATGTGGCGATCGCCGCGATCGCCATAATCCGACAAAACCACCACCATTCCGTGAGGTTGGATGCTGTCGTAATACTGAATGGGAGCTTCGATATCTATCATCTATTCAGTTCTCGGTCAGTTATGGTGTGTCAACTCAGTCTGCACCCAGTTACTCGTCTGGGAGTGGCTCTAAATGGTCGACCCAATCCAAGAGATAATGGGCCAGTTGTAGTTTCGTGCAAGAGTTAATTGAAGTTTGATTACCATTGGCATCGATGAACACCGCTTGATTGGTGTTGCTGCCAAACCCAGCATCCGGCACATCAACGGGATTAGCGACGATCGCATCGAGTTTTTTTCGCCGTAACTTTTGCAACGCAGGAGCGACAATATCGCCGGTTTGGGCCGCAAAGCCAATCAGCCGTTGGTGATGTTGTTTCCCCGCCGCCAACTCGGCCACAATGTCGGCGACCGGCACAATGGGGAGAGACTCGGGTAGCTTATCTTTGGCCAGCTTTTGCCCGTAGTATTGGGCTGGTTTGACATCGGCTACGGCGGCGGCCATCACCACCCAGTCCGCTTTGGGAAAATGGTCGTGCATCTGCTGACGCATTTCCTCAGCATTGGTGACGGGGATACTGTCAATCTCGGACAGTTGGGCGATGGCGTTCGCATTGAGGCAACTATGAACTAGGGTCACTTTGGCCCCGCGATGGGCCGCGGCCTGAGCGACGGCCACTCCCATTTTGCCGGTGGAGGGATTGCCAATAAAGCGGACTGGGTCAAAATACTCTCGTGTTCCCCCAGCACTGACGAGGACGTGATATCCGGCTAAATCTTGTTTACCACCACTATGGAGGAGAGATTCGATATGCGTCACGAGGCGATCGCCTTCAGCCAGGCGCCCCACGCCCACGCGATCGCACGCCAAAAGACCCGCTCCTGGGGAAATCCCATGAAAGCGGGGATTATTCTGTAACCGTTGCCAGTTCTCCTGTACGGTTTGTTGCTCCCACATATCCGTATTCATCGCCGGAGCGAGTAGCACGGGACAGGTTGAGGCTAAGACAACATTCGTCAGTAGGTTATCGGCAAACCCGTGACTGAGTTTAGCGAGGGTATTAGCCGTTAGGGGAGCAATGGCAAAGACATCAGCCCACTCTCCTAACTCAATATGTAGGGGTCGTCCATGAATCGACTGCCAGAAGCTCTCATCGGTGTAGGCGGGATGCCGCGATAAGGTGGCCAGGGTTAGAGGGGTGACAAAGGCCTGCGCCCCCGATGTGAGAATGACGCGGACCTCCGCCCCGTCTTGGACGAGCCTGGAGACCACCTCACAGACTTTGTAAGCCGCAATACCGCCGGTTAACCCGATGAGAACCCGTCGTCCTGTCAGTGATGCCATGAAAGACCCGAAAACTACAGTTGTCGGCGATCGAAAGCATCATCTTGGCGACTTAGCTTTCGTCGCAGTCTTCAAATTCTAGTAGATAACTGTAGGGTTCGACGAGGTCAGGACGCTCAAAGGCGATCGCCCGTAGTAGGTGCCAGTCTTCGAGTCCTTCGAACGGATTTGGATAATCATCCGCATCCAGTCGATTCGCTAATAGCTTGACTTGGTCTTCGGTCACAGCGGATAAATCGTCCCGAGACACAGTAATCGTGGTCATGACGGTCGCCTCCCTATTCCTAGAATGCACAACACAATTCCCTGAGGTCATTGCGTCTTAAACATGATGCAATCAGGGGAACCCACTCGAAACCCGGCTTTCACCGCATCTCGATGGATTCTAACGAACCCCTTACCTTTCATCTTAGGACATTGAGGGGCGATCGCCCCAGGAGTTAACCTTTCGCAATCTTGAGCGCCATTTCAGCGTCCTCTCGATGGCTGTGATCACCCCTGGGACTCGTTCTCCGAGGAATCTTCTAATACATCCAGGCTGACATCCAGGCTAAATTGTCGTAACCGCACCACTTCCTGCGGACAAATCTCATGAGCCATATCAAACTCGTGATACTCCACCGTAGCCCCCGCCGCCGTCAGCGTATCACGGGTTCGCTGAGCCGCCGTCAAAGGAACCACCCGATCAAAGCGCCCGTGCATGACTAACACCGGCGGAATGGGAGTCTGAAGCTGCGGTTCTCCATGGAGATAGCCACTCATAGCCACCAACCCCGCCAAGGGATAATGGAAGCCCACATCCAACGTCATCGCTCCTCCTTGGGAGAACCCCCCTAAAATCGTTTGACGTAACGGAATCCCTGAGTGACCCTCGAACTCATCTAACCAAGCCGCTAGTTCAGCGCGACTTTGCTCCAATCCGGTATAGGCTGGCGTTTCTAGGTCGTACCACATTTTGCCCCCAGGAACAAGGGGATGCAGCAGTGGCGCTTCAAGACAGAAACAGAGATAATCGGGGAGGTCTAAAATCGGCAGTAAGGAGGCTAAATCACGAGCATTGGCCCCCCAACCGTGGAGGAGGATTAAGGCCCCTCTCGGCTCAATTCCGGTTTGTGGTCGTATCTCAATCGCATCCATGGTCGTTGCTCTCGTAATCGTTGCGTGATCGTAACAATCAACGGTGACCCGTTGATTGGGTAAACCCCTTGTCATCCCAGTAATACCACGGATATTGCATCAGGATTGAGCGACGGAGAGCATTTAATTGATAACACGGATATTGAGTCAGGATTGGGCTATAATTGAACTCAAATTGCTTAACTGATACGCTCATTTAAGAACGTGGCCGGTTGCAATATGTCCCCGACTGTTTTGCCAAAGTTTGCCAAACTGTGCCGATGACAAGATGAATTTTGCCATTCACATTGTCATCGGCACTTAGTCATCCACTAGATGTCCCGAAATAATGACTCATTCTCAGGCTCGGAAGGTGAATCCCGACTCGATTGATGCGTTTCCCCGTCGCGTATCGCACCCGGCCCCGCCCGTCATGAATCGCTCAAACTGGGGTGCTTCGGCTCCCAGGGAAGCCAAAAGCGAGTTCTCTTCCTCTCGTACCATCTCATCGGCGGATCTGGGGTTAATGGCCCCCTCAGGAGCGAAATATGCGCCTCACAACCGTGGTGGAGGGTTGACTCAGATCCCCTTAGCTGAACCGACGGGTGACTGGCCCGAACCCCTCTCGCAGCAGCCCAAGACCCCGGTTCAAACAGACTGGCGGAAACAGCGGGCGATCGCTCAAGCTCGGGTCGCCGCCCTACAACAACAACACAATCAGATCCTAGACGCTGAACGTCGTCAGTTACACCTCGAACTACTGATTATCCTCCTAACCCTTCTCGGGGGAGCGGGTTGGGGGATTTGGCATTGGTATGACCCAGCTATTGTCTCCTTACCGGGCCGACAACAGATCCAGGATGAGGTCGAATCCATCCCCACCCAGCCACTCCAGGCTGAATTAGACCCGACCACTCCAGCCAACGACGTTCCTCAACCCGGTTCCGAGGACCTAGCGGCCAACTCAACGGAGACCGAGGCCGCTCCCGCAGCGGCGTTGAGCGAGAACCTCATTGATGAGTCTGACGACGACTCAAATGCGATCGCTCCGGGTCAATTAAAATCCGCCCAAGCTCCGTCAGTCGAAGTTTTGAGCGAGTCTTTGCCCAGGGATAAAACCTCTCCCCTGAATCGAATTGCCCGCAGTTCCAAACGACCCATTGAAGGGTTGGCCGCCAGTTTACCGCCAAATCTCGATCAACCCGTCGATCGCAACTGGCGTATAGGCGGCTATCGTGTCAGTGACATCTATCTTCCTTGTCAACGGGCCGACGCATCCGACTGTCGCACTCAACATCCGGTTACAGGCTATTTGGATGTCTCCCATTGGGGCGTTGATTTAGCAATGCCGTATGGTGCGCCACTCTACGCAGTGGGGAAAGAAGGATCTGATGTGAAGGTGTCCTGTTATTACGATGGTGCTAAGGGCCTCGTGGGCCAGTTCAGCAGCAGTAGTTTTCCCGCCTATGAGTTTGAGGCCTTCCATCTCAGTGACTGTATTCCAGGGGTTCATCTCGCCGGTGCGTTAGTGGCGGCGGTGGGAAATAGCGGCATTTCCAATGGTCCGCATTTACATTGGGAGGCCTATTGGTATGGACGACGGGTGAATCCTCCTCGCTGGTCCCTGGAGTTTGTGGTTAAGGGAGATATTCAAGTCAATACCTCCAATAAGTACGTGTATTAAATCGGAGTTAGTGGCGATCGCCTTTGACCGTGAAATCGTTAAGATTTACCACTGCTGAGCGGTTCCTCAACCTGAGACTGTTCCCAACCTGAACTCGGTAAACGAGGCGGACGAGGACGACCCGAACGGTGTAGCAGGGTATAAAAACAGGGGACAATAAACAGCGTTAACAATGTCGCTAAGGATAACCCAGAAAACACGACAATCCCTAAGGGTTGCAAAAATTCCGAGCCTTCACCGACCCCCAGTGCTAGAGGAAATAAGCCCAGCACCGTTGTGACCGTCGTCATCAAAATGGGGCGCAACCGTTGTGGAGCGGCTTCTAACATTGCCTCATAGTAGGTTATCTCATGTTTGAGGCGAATTTGATTCGCTAATTCCACCAAAAGAATGGCATTGTTTACAACAATTCCTACCAATAAAACTACCCCAACAATTGCCGTAGCTCCGACCGCTGTTTCTGTTATATAAAGCCCTAAAATTCCGCCAGATAATGCCAGTGGTACGGTTAAAATAATCGCCAAGGGGTCAATCAACGAGTTATATTGAACCGCCATTACGACAAAGACCATAAACGTTGCCAAACCACCCAAAATTCGCAGCGACTGTTGCAATTGCTCGTTGGTTTCCGCCGCCGAACTGGGGACTCGGGTCACCCCTTGGGGCAGATCTAATCCTGCTAAAATGCCATCCACTTCATCGAGAGCCTCACTGAGATTCGCCCCCTCTGTGAGACTCCCTTCAATCAGAAAAATCTGACGTTGGTTAATGCGCTGAATTTCTCCGGGGGCAACTCCAGGGGTGATCTCACTGATATCCCCTAAACGCACCAAGTCGTTGGCGGAGGTAAACAGAGGAATCGACCCTAAACCACTAGCACGTTGAATCGTTCCCGTTGGCAATTGTAACCGCACATCAATTAGACGATCCTCCCGTTGAATTTGCGTCACAACAGACCCCTCTAGGGCTGTCTGGATGGTTTCGCCAATCGCTTGAGCCGATAGCCCCAAATCCGAGGCTCGCTCCCAATTTGGGCGAATTTGAATCTCCGGTTGTGGGTCTTCGGCATCGGGTTGATAATTGGCAAGGGTCGCTTGTTCTTCTAGGGCGGTTAACACCAGTCGTCCGGCCTCTTCAAGATGCTGAGGATCGGTTCCTTGTAACATGACATCAATATCATCCCGAGTCGGGGAGTTACTGAGAATCAGTCCCCGCACCGAGCCAGGACGCATTCGCACTGAGGTCTCGACGAGGGGGATGTCTTGGCTGATTTGGCGATTGACTCGTCCGACATAGGCGCCGACGTTGGTTCCGGGGGTGAGGGCAATGGTGCTAGAGGCCCGCAGGGCATTGGCACTGGTGGAGGTGCCGAATAGGAAGCCGCCGGCGGTACTGAAGGCATATTGCGTTTCCGGTTGGGACAACAGCAGTTCGTCAATGGCGGCCATCACTTGTCGGTTGTCCGAGACGGTGGTTCCGGGAGGAAATTGAGCCACCAGTCGAGCTTGGCCGGTATTGATGCGTGGCAGGATTTCCTGGGAGAGTTGTCCAGCCATCGAGAGGCTACCGCCACCAAGGACGATGACGGCTAAGGCGATGGTTAATAGGCGTATCCGCAAGATCCCTGAGAGGAGTCGTCGGTAGCCGCTGGTGAGGAGGGTCATGAAGCGGCCAAAGAGCCAAATGGGGGGGAAGCGATCGAGTCGTAAGGACCAAGGAATGGCTAAGAGTCGCGCGGCGAGGGAGGGAACCACCGTCAGGGCGATCGCCATCGAAGCCGCAACCGCAAAGCTGATGGTTAAAATCAGTTCGTTGAATAGAAGCGAGATAAAGCCCCCCAACATGAGAAAAGGAAGCACGGCGACGAGGTTGGTACTCGTTGAGGCCAGGAGGGCGGATTCTAATTCTTGGGCGGAGGTTTCGGCTTGTTGGCGTACTCGTTGGGCAAACTGCTGTTTGGGACTGAGGCTTGAGTGGCGATAGAGATCATCTGAAGTGGAACTCCCCGGTTGAGGATTGCGGGCGTTTTCGACTCCTTTGGCGATGTTCTCAAGCATGACAATGGCGTTATCCACCACAATCCCCACGCCGAGGGCCAGGCCCCCGAGACTAAAGACGTTGAGGGAGAGTCCGAATAGGCCCATGAGAATCATGGCGGTAAGGGTGGCCAGGGGAATCGCGAGAACCACGATTAGGGTTTGACGTAGGGAGCCAAGAAAGAGTAAAACCGCGATCGCCGCTAGTCCCGATCCTGAGAGTCCAGCGGTAATCACGTTTTGAATGGAACTGCGGATGAAGCGAGATTCATCGAGGGTGGTTTCAATCTGCATATCTTCGGCAATCAGACCCGAGTCTCGGAGTTCCTGAATACGTTGCACTACACCTTCGACCACCTCGATGGTGTTGGCTTCGGGTTGTTTCTGAATGCTCACTTTCACCGCTGGCTGACCGTTGAGGGTCACGAAGACTCGTTGTTCTTCGGTTCCGTCAATGACTTGGGCCACATCTTCGACGTAGAGTTTACGAGGGCGATCGCCCCCTGTGCTGTTGGCACGAAGGGCAATGCGACGAATCTCTTGCACCGTGTTAAAGCGCCCTGCGACCCGTGTTAGGGCTTCGGAAGACCCTCCCCGAATTAAGCCCCCGGCCGTATCTTGGTTACGTTCGCGCAGGGCGTTGGAGATGTTAGACACATTGAGTCCGAGGGCTTGTAAACGCTCAAGATCTAGGTTGAGGCGGACTTCTTCGCGCACTCCTCCGGAGATATCGACATTGGCCACACCGGGAACTCGCACTAATTCTCGGGCCAGTTCTTCATCGGCAAAAATCCGCAAGTCCACGGCCCGCAGCGAGGTGGAGGTCAGGGCCATTTCATAGACGGGCAGTTGGGAGGGATCGAATTTGAACAGTCGCGGCGTGTCTAGGGTATCTGGGAGGCGAGCGCGCGCTCGGTTTAGGGTGGCGGTGGCATCGTTGAGGGCTTGATCCACGTTCTGGCCGGGACGAAAAAACAAATCGATGCTAATGCGACCTTCTCGGGTACGGGAGAACAGTTGGACAACCCCTTCGGTGGCGCTGAGGGCTTCTTCGAGGGGCCGGGTGATATCGTTGACGGCCACTTCGGGGACAACGCCGGGGGCATCGGCCCGCAAGCCAATTCGAGGATAGGTGATACTCGGCAGCAAGTCCACGGGCATCCGCGTCACAATAAACCAACCCAAGACCATGACGGCAACGGTGAGGATTAAGGTGCCAATATGTCGCCGGATGGCTAGGGTGCTGAGACTAAGGGGTTGGTTGGACATGGGTTAGGGGAGGAGGCGAGAGAAGGCAAGAGGCAA
>SIHH01000226.1 GCA_004299065.1 Phormidium sp. SL48-SHIP
CATGAGAGTATCGTAGCCGGCTGTTAAATCATCTACGTCGGTTATATCATCGTTTGAAGATAATGTCGCTCCCTTCTCAAGACAACAACCGGGATCTTACAGATTCCACTCCCGTCCTCTCCCGGAGGTGGGTCGGCTTGGTGCTATTGGATTGGCACTCGGCTCCACCGCAATTTTTTTCAGTAAATATACTGATGATTGATGATTTTACAATTTGTGAAACTCAATAATTTTGCGTAATTTTTGATTAAATTATTCCGAAAAATCACTTAATTTAGCACGCTTCAATCGTCAAAAATATCCAAAGAAAGCCTTAAAATTGCTCTGACTTGCTCATCCACAAACTTAAGTTTTAGTTTTAAGTTGCATAAACGCAATTTAGCAACTATAATGAAAAAATAAAGAATATCTAAAGTGCTCAGCACATAAAATCTAGCATCAGCCAGCTATGATCTCCATCAAAATGCTCCCTACCTTGATCGCTGTTTCTTCTCAACGATCAATGACCAAAGACCTAGAACCCTAGCACGACGACAAATCTTGTGAGGAACTGAGTCAAGAGTCCCTTCCCACCGGGTTCTTATACCATTGTCTTCTGAGACAAGTTCCTGATGATGTACCTGCCCTCCCTTGACGAGATCCTCGATCAGACCCCCCTCATAGTCTCCCCCCAAACCCCTCTCTTAGAGGTGTTGGCCCAGATGAGTTGTGTGAATGCTCAGGGACAATGTAGCCCGCATCAAGCCTCCCACAGTGGCGTCTTAATCATGGAAGGCGATCGCCTGCTGGGAATCTTCACCGAGCGCGATGTTATGGGGCTTACAGCCAGAGATCACGACTTCCAAACCACCACTATCTCTGAGGTGATGACCCCGAACCCCATCACCTTGAACCGAAGTGAATTTAAAGACATTTTCGGAATCATTAGTTGCCTTCGGACTCATCACATTCGCCACCTTCCCCTCGTCGATGACTGCGGAAAACTAGAAGGGTTATTGAGTCAAGATGTCCTTCGGGAAAGTTTGCAGCCGGAGCATCTCTTACGCCTCAGAGATGTGTCCGAAGTCATGGTACGAGATATCCTGACCTTGGATGTAGAGGCGATCGCCATTGAGGCCATTGAACTGATGGCCAAACATCACACCAGTTGCATTGTCATTTGTCAACAGGGAGAATCCCCAAACGACCCTCAAAAGTACCCTGTCGGGATTTTAACCGAACGAGATATCCTCCAATATCGTCTCCTGAACTTAGACTTTAAAACGTACACTGCCCTAGAACTCTCCAGTTCTCCCCCCCTCTGTCTCAAGACTGGCCAGAGCCTCTGGCTAGGCTACCAACAGATGCAAAAACAGCGGGTGCGGCGGTTACTCGTCATCGGAAAACAGGGCGAACTCTTAGGACTGATTACCCAAAGTACCATTCTCAACGCCCTAACTCCCTTAGCCCTCTATGAAACCATCAATGTCTTACAAGAGCGCATCGGAACCCTAGAAGAAGAGAAAATTCAACTGTTGCAACAGCAAACCCAACAACTGCAAGGAGAAGTTGAGCAACAGACCCAAACCTTGCAAGAACAGGCCACCCAAGCCCAACTGTTGGCCAACTTAGCCGCGAAAATTCGCCAATCCCTCAATCTCGATCGCATCCTCAACACGATTGTCCAAGAAATCCGTCAGAGCCTGAACTGCGATCGCGTCTTCATTGCCAAACTCCAATCTCAAGCCGACCATAGCTCAGCCAAAATCGTCGCCGAATCCCTCCCCCCCGAGGACAGCTCCCGCCTCGGGCGATCGCTGTGGGAGTTCAGCAGTAGCTCCACGTTCCCACAACAGCCGCACTCAAACCCGAGCCTCGCTCCTAGCATCATCCGCTGTGATATCCGCTGTGATCCTCACCTAAAGCCAGCTCAGCGTCAACGGCTGCACCGCCTTCCCCTGGCCGCTGAAATCTCAATTCTACTCTGTGAAGGCGATCGCCCCTGGGGAATTTTATGCTTGCAACAGAGTCAGCAACCACGAACCTGGAAGCCTTGGGAAGTCGACCTCCTGCAAAATCTAGTCGTACAAATTGCCATCGCCCTACAACAAGCTCAACTCTATAAACAAGCCCAACAAGAACTCCGAGAACGTCAAGCCGCCCAAACTCGCCTCATTGAAAAAGAAAAAGAATATCGCAGCCTCGTTGAAAACGCCTCCGATCTCATCTTCCGTATGGATCGCTCCCTGCACTATCTCTACGTCAACCCCGCCTTCGAGAAACTCACCGAACAAACGGCTCAGGAGTGGATTGGTAAAACTCCCGAAGCCATGGGGATTGATCCACAAGTGATCAAACATTGGCAAAATAGCTTCAAGCAGATTCTCCTAACACACCAAGAAGTGATTATCGAGTCCCCCTTCCCCACTCTCGATGGTCCCTACTGGTTTCAAACCCGTCTGTTTCCCGAATTTAACAGCGACAGAGAAATCAAATCCTTTTTCGGCATCGCCCGAGACATAACCGCCAGGAAACACACCGAAACCCAACTCCGCCATCAAGCCAAATCCGAACAACTCATCAACCAAACCGCCCAAAAAATTCGACAGTCCCTCAACCTCGATCGCATCCTGGACACCACCGTCACCGAAATCCAGCAACTCCTCCATTGCGATCGCCTCATCGTCTATCAATTTACCGACGCCACCAGGGGCATCATTACCGCCGAAGCCACCGCCTCAGGGGTTGAAGGAATCCTTCACCGCTCATTTGAGGACAACTGCTTTGGTGACGTCTATCAAAATGTCTATCTCCAGGGCTATCACACCCTGACCAGCGACATCGAGAATCGGACTAACCTCGACCCCTGCTATCAGGCCATGTTGAGGGAGTTAAAGGTCAAAGCGAACCTGGTAGTTCCCATTCTCTTACGGGAGGAGAGGCCCGGACGCCCAGCCCCAAACACTGAACTCTGGGGACTCCTCATTGCCCACCATTGTCGCGAACCTCATCCCTGGGATGCCAACGAAATCCAACTGTTACAGGATATCGCCCTGCAACTGGCCATCGCCATCCAACAAGCCCAACTCTACCAACAAGTTCAATCCCAACTGCAAGAGCGATGTAAAGCCGAAACCGCCCTACGGGAACTCAACGAAGACTTAGAATCCCGAGTGCAGCAACGCACCCAAGAACTGGCCCAACGCGATCGCTATCTCAGCGGCATCGTCGAAATTCAACGACATCTCATCGCGACCTCTATCCCTGACTATGACACCATTCTTGCCATTCTTGGACGCATCGCCACCGCCAGTCGCGTCTATATCTTCCATACCCATGCTCCAGAACAGGGGACACTCCGAGTCAGTCAAGTCGCCGAATGGTGTGCCGAAGGGGTGATCTCCCATCTCGATGATCCCAACTTACAAAATTTTCCCCTCGAAACCACCCCAACTATTTTGAGCTGCTTTCAAGCCGGTCAGTGTTATAGCGGGAATGTTGCCGACCTCTCCTATCCTGAACGCTCCATTCTGGACTCCCAAGGGATCTTATCCATCGCTCTTGTGCCAATTTGTCTGAACCGCAACACCCATTTATTCGGCTTTATTGGCTTTGATCGCTGCGATCGCACTTGTCCCTGGAGTGACCTAGAAATCACCCTCCTACAATCCGTCTCCCGTTCCATCGCTCTGGCCAAAGAGCGACAGGATATGGAAACGGCCTTACGGAACAGTCGAGAGCAACTACAGAGTCTGCTAGAAAGTCTCAGAGAAATCATCTTTCAGGTTGACGAAAATGGCACTTGGATCTTTCTCAATGCTGCCTGGGAAACCATTACTGGATTTTCCGTAGCCGAGAGTCTTGGTCAACCCTTTTGGACGTATATTCATCCCAAAAGTCGTTCTACTATTCACGGAAAATTCAGAAAATTTAGACAAAAAAAAGAGACAGAATGGGGCAATAAACGACTTAAAACTGAACTTCAATTTCACAAGAAAAATGGAGAAGTTTGCTGGCTAGAAATTGATGTCATTGCCATGGAAAATTCTCAAAGCACCTTTATCGGTCTCTCCGGGATTCTCAACGACATTACCGAGCGAAAACTGGCCCAAGCTGAGCGAGACCATAGCCAACAACGACTGGAAATGGCTCTCGATGCCGTCAAACATGGCGTGTGGGAATGGGATGTCAACAACAACCACTGCTTTTTTAGCCGTCGCTACTACACCATGCTTGGCTATCAACCCGATGACTTTAGCGGCTCTTTTGACACCTGGAAATCTCTCACCCATCCCGACGACTTAGAGAGGGTTTTACCTATCATTCGAGAAGCCATCAGCACCAATACTCCCTTTGCTGTTGAGTTCCGCATGAAACGTCAGTCAGGTGACTGGTGTTGGATTCAGAGTATGGGAAGTCCTTATCACTATCGAGGAGCGAGTGAAGATCAGACCATCTCGAATGTCTTTGTGGGAACTCATGTCGATATTACCGAGCGAAAAGACTCAGAAGCTGAACTCAAACAGAATCTTAAAGAAAAAGAAATCTTACTGAAAGAAATTCACCATCGGGTCAAAAACAACCTCTTAGTTGTCGCCTCTCTCTTAGAATTTCAGTCCGACTATAGCGATAATACAGAAATCCATCGGGCCTTGCAAGACAGCCAAAACCGTGTCTTATCTATGTCCCTGATTCATGAACGTCTCTATCAATCCACTGACCTCTCTCATATTGAATTTCGGGATTACCTAGAAACTCTCATCGAACAGCTTTTTGCATCCTATAACATAGATAGCCACAAAATCACCTATACCATTCACTCCGAGCCAATTCGGCTCAACATTGAAACCGCTCATCCCTGTGGACTTATTATTAACGAAATCATCTCGAATGTCTTAAAACACGCCTTCCCCGATGCTAGAACAGGAACTGTTGAAATCTTAGTCAACCAAGAGCCAACCGGACTCATTCATCTCCGAATTAAAGATAACGGCATCGGGATTCCTGAACACATTGATCTATTCAAAACTGACTCTCTCGGAATGGAACTGATTGTCATGCTCGTGGAGCAAATTCGAGGTGAAATCCACCTTAATCGTCAACAGGGAACTGAATTTCATATGACATTTTCTGAGTTAAAATATAAACGGAGAGTCTAATACCATGACAATCACCATTTTTTTAGTTGAAGATGAAATCATTTTAGCCCGCAGCCTATCCCGTAAACTCAAGCAATTGGGATACCAGGTGATCGGAACCGCGACGTCAGGCGAGGATGCGATTAAAAAAATCCTCGAACATCCCCCAGATATTATCCTCATGGATATTGTCATTCAAGGGGAAATGGATGGCATTCAAACCACCCAAAAACTGCTGAAGTCCATTGATATCCCTGTAATTTATCTGACCGCCTATGCCGACGATGAAACCCTCGATCGCGCCGAAGCGTCTGGCTCCTATGGCTATCTTCTAAAACCTCCTAAAGAGCGTGAAATTCATGCCACCTTGAAAATGGTATTAAAGAAACATAAAGATGCAGAATCCCTAAAAAAACTCATCCAAGAATCCCAAAATAGCCTCGACGAAAAATCTCAATATCTCTCCATGACCTCTCATGATTTGCGGAACCCATTAACCGCCATTCAGATGTCATCAGATATGCTGAAAATCTTTGACGAGAGTTGGGATCGTCAACGAAAATTAAAATATTTTGAGCGAATTCAGCGGGCCATTACCAGCATAAACGGTATGCTCGATGAAGTCTCCTTGGTTTCCAGAGCTGAATCCGGTCAATTGCCCTTCTTACCCCAGCCTCTGGACGTGGTTGCCTTTATTCAAGAAATAATCGTTGAGTTTGAGCCATTATCAGAAAATAAACATCAGTTGCAGTTCCAGTATGAGCCAATTTCTGAGACCCCAGTCTTGGATAAAATTCTCTTACGTCATATCTTAGCCAACCTCCTAATCAATGCCATAAAATACTCCCCCGAAGGTGGCGTCATCACCCTGACGCTACAACCCACTTCCGAGGGAATCGAGGTGCAAGTTGCAGATCATGGTCTTGGCATCCCTAAAGCCGATCTCCCTCATCTTTTCGATCGCCACCAACGAGCCTCCAATGTCTCCCGCATTGCCGGAACTGGTTTAGGACTCTATGTCAGTCAAAAAGCCGTGGAACGCCATGGTGGAACCATCAGCGTTGAGAGTCAAGTTGGGGAAGGAAGCACCTTTAGCGTCAAACTTCCCAGTTGTACCTGTCTCGACAGCTCCCCGCTGCTTCAGGAATCCTAGGGAAACCTGAGAGCGGGGAGATTGAGCCAACCGCAACGAGTCAAGACATCACCCTAAACCTACGACAAGCGAGCCTTAATTTGAGCGTGGCGTTCGACTCCCTCAAAACTATAGCGGT
>SIHH01000227.1 GCA_004299065.1 Phormidium sp. SL48-SHIP
GCTCGGCCCGTTGATGTTCTTGCTCGGCCCGCTCCTCGCCATGTCGCAGTAAATTCCCCTGACTGTCCCACCAACGTAGCCAGGGGAGTTCCATATTGCCATAGCGTCCCGTCCAAATGCCTAACTCAACCCCCAACTCAGAAATGGGGAAGTGGCCCCGTTCATTAGCCGCAATCAACTCATAGTGATTGCGAACCAAGCCATAGACCTCCACCGTGGCCCGTCGCACCTCATAAATCGCGTAGTACGCGGGACGAATCACCGTTTCATAGACCCAAAACTTGCCCGTCCAGGGGGTTTTATCCCGTTCCTCAGCCCCCGTCCCCGAAACAAACTCGATGACAATCTCGGGGGGGATATGTTCTTGCCAAAGGACGTAGGAACGCCGCGCT
Organism: Phormidium sp. SL48-SHIP; assembly: GCA_004299065.1. Taxonomy (GTDB): domain Bacteria; phylum Cyanobacteriota; class Cyanobacteriia; order Cyanobacteriales; family Geitlerinemataceae; genus Sodalinema. The sequence goes on from SIHH01000227.1 coordinate 393, forward strand.
TGTCCATCTAACGTGGCGGGAACGTTGGGGACATAAAACCAATCGGGAGAGACGGCACCCCGGAGGGGAGGATCGGTGATGCGCCAGTAAATTCCACTATCTTGACCGATGCAGTAATCTCCCTCGGGATGTTTGGCGTTGAGGATAGGGAGAATCGAATCCGTGAGGAGAATGCTTTGCGGATGCTCTTGAAAGTTTTTCACGAAGGTGCCATCCTCACAGGGGAGTTGGGTGTGATCCGGTAAGGGAGCAAAGGTTTCTGTCCCATCTTCCAAGGAGGCTTCATCCTCACAGGGGAGTTGGGTGTGATCCGGGAAGGAGGTCGGGTTTTTTCTGACTGTCATGGCGGTTTTGAGGAGAGGCGCGATGGTTCTAATGTAGCATTGCCCTCAGGAGCGGGTTTCGACCCATCGCGCCTCGGTGCAAACTCCCGTCAGGGGACAATCCCAGGGTTCAATGGGTAACTCCGCGAGATAGGCGAACTCAAAGACAATCCCCAACGTGGGAATCTCTCGCCACTGGGGTTGACTGAGGAGGCGATCGTAAAACCCGCCGCCATATCCCAGGCGATATCCCCGTGTATCGCAAGCCACCGCCGGAACTAAGATTAAATCCACCGTTTCAGGAGCAATCTGGGGGGAATCGGGATGGGGTTCGAGAATCCCAAATGCACCGGGAACCCAGCGATCGCCGACTTGCCAAGAATGCCACAGTAACGACTCTCCCACACAACGAGGAAATCCCCAACGACGCTCCCCGCTCACCAATCCCAAGACATCGGGTTCCCGGCGAAAACTGACATAACTGAGAACCGTTTGGGCCGACTGAAACCGGGGACATTGGCGGATTTGTTCACAGATGCGATCGCTGCGATCGCGCCAGTCCCCCTCAGACAACTGACGACGAGACTGCAACAGCGATCGCCGTAACTTTGGCTTCGACATCTCTACCAATGAGGTTCTCCAAACAACACCATCGAACAGGTAATCTGTCCCAAAATCTTCGTCGCCACGTCACTCACCGCCAATCCCCCAGCCGTACGCCGTCGCCGGGAACAGAGAACCACCATATCCACCTCTTGAGACGCTTCTAAAATCGATTGAGCAATATCATCAGAAACCACAGTTTTCATCTGAGCGGGAACCTGAGATCCCCCACCATGAAATATCGTCATTAACGAGGTTTCAAAGGCTTGAATTTGCTCCGGTGTGGTGCGGCGATCGCAGATATGTAGCAAGGTTAACTCCGCCTGATTAGACTCCGCAAACAACTGAGCAAACCGCATCGCCTCCATCACCTGCGGGGCCAAACTTTTCACAGGAACCAAAATTTGATGAATATTGAGAGGATCATCTAACAAACGCATCACCCCCACCGGACAATGAGAGGACCAAAACACACTATCTACGACACTCCCAAACAAACGCGCTCGAATGCCAATGTTCTCATTCCAACCCATAACAATCGTACTCGCATTCTCCTCCCGTGCCGTGCGACTAATACCATGAGCCACATCACTATCAATACGAATCCGAGGCATCGCCTCGACTTCAAACTCATTACTCACCTCAATCGCTCGTTGCAATAGCCGTTCACTGCGGCGAATCGCCACATCTAACTCCGGTTCGTCCATCTGTAAATGAGCCTCGGCGATCGCCAATGGTACAATCGATCCCGAACGCTGACGAGCTACAATGGCTGCCATTTCAATAAGATAGCGTTCCGTTAGGGGATTTGAAACCGGCACAACCACCTTAAAGGGTTTTTCTTTTGGGAAAAAGGTTAAGGGAGGCAAATCGGGATTTTCGTCAGTATCTCTCTCTCCTACACTTCCTCCAGATAACGGTAACTTGCGAGCAAAATGGGACGTTGCCAACGGACCAATTACCGAGGTAATCAACATCAAAACCACAACACTATTAAACACAGAGTCGGGAATTAACCCCGCATTGAATCCAGCCAACGCCGCCGCCAAGGTTGCCGCCACCTGAGGAATCGACAACGACCACATGGTCATTGTACTATTCCAACTATAGTTATAGATGACTTTAATGGCCATCGAGGCGATAAATTTTGCTGTCACCAAGGTCACAACAATAGCAATCACAAACCCCAAGTTCTCCGTAAAGCTCTCCATAAATGCCGAGAGGTCCAAGAGTAAACCCATTCCCACAAAAAAGAAGGGAATAAATAGGGTACTGCCGACAAACTCAACCTTATTTTCCACGGGGCCACGACCGACTACATCATTGACCGCTAATCCAGCCAAAAAAGCGCCAACAATTTGGTCAACATTAATAACTTGAGCGCCCACTGCTGCCAAGAAGACTGCCAAAAGAATAAAGAGGAACTGATTACTTTCTTCATCACCAGTACGCTTAAAATAAAGCTTTCCAGCTCGATCTAAGCCCACCAAGACAGCCCCCGTATAGAGAGCCAGGGCTGTAATTTGAATCACCAAACTGGTAGCCGAAAAATCACCGCCATGAATTGAAACACAGATGGCTAAGACTAATAATGCGGCAATATCGGTAAAAATGGTTGCGCCAATGGTGACCGTCACCGCTTCATTTCCGGCCACCCCAAGGCGACTGACAATTGGATAACCTAAGAGCGTATGAGAGGCGAGCAAGGAACCAATTAAAACAGACGCATTTAAGCTATAGCCAAAGGCGGTCGCCATCAACGCACCTCCCACTAGAGGAATTGTAAACGTGGCAATTCCAAAGACCAACGACCGGTCTTTTTTACGCTGAAATTCGGCTAAATCAATTTCTAGTCCAGCGACAAACATTAGGTAAATTTTACCAATGTCTGTAAACAATTTCATATAATCATCGGCGGGATCGAGAAGCCCTAAACCATCATTGCCGAGAACGACACCAGCGGCAATGAGTCCCACTAGACCGGGCAGTTTCAAGCGTTCGAATAATGGCGGAACCGTTAGGACAACTAACAGTAATACAGTAAAGGGGACGATGGGAGTATCGGGTAGCCATTGGGGTAAATTATCCATGGAGATTAGTACTTAAAATGAAAGGAATTGGCTGCCGGATTGTAGTATAATACCATTTCCGAAATGCTTGCTATATATCTGATACCGAGGAAGGCGAACGGCTATCCCCTCCTGGGAGGGTTTAGGGGTGGTTTCCCCGACAGACATCTATGGCACGACTTCTGAAAATTGGTATAAATATCGAGGACTCAATCAATAAAAAGATAGATCTCTAGCCACGAATGATGATCACTGAATCGTGGCTTTATTGTAATCAAAAACCGTCTGCTTGAAAAGTTATGCCCTTACGGTTAACAGTTAACGGTTAATCGAACCCATGAATCCTTCTTCCTCGGAGAGGGCGGTGAAGCTGAGCGATCGCAGCAGCGGATTCAGACCTGCCAAGGTCCACAAGTTAGGATCTCTGGTAGAATGCAGGTGATTCATCCCCTCAAAACAGGATTCGTGTCTGCTTCTGCTCCCCTAACAGACTCCCTCGATCGCGCTCTCAAACAGTATTTTGGCTACGATCGCTTCCGTCCCGGACAACAGGCGATCGTTGAAGCGTCCCTGCAAAACCGCGATCAACTGGTCATCATGCCCACTGGGGGCGGAAAATCCTTATGCTTCCAACTTCCGGCCTTATTACGTCCAGGGGTAACCGTCGTCGTCTCCCCCCTGATTGCCTTGATGCAAGATCAAGTCGATAGCCTGCAAGCCAACGGATTGGGAGCAACATTCCTTAATAGTACCCTAAACGGTCTCGAAGCTCGCGATCGCATCCGGGCCGTCCTTCAGGGGCAAATAAAACTCCTCTACGTCGCCCCCGAACGACTGTTAAGTGACCATTTCCTAGACTTACTCAACCAGGTGCGATCGCAATCGGGCCTCTCCGGCTTCGCCATCGACGAGGCCCACTGCGTCTCAGAATGGGGCCATGACTTCCGCCCAGACTATCGCCAACTCTCACGACTACGCCACCATTACCCCGACGTCCCCGTCACGGCCCTCACCGCCACCGCCACCGATCGCGTCCGCCAGGATATCATCCAGCAACTATCCCTCAAACAGCCACAAGTCCATATCGCCAGCTTCTACCGGGCCAACCTGGCCTACGAAGTGCGCCCCAAAAAACGGGACAGCTACAATCAAATCTACCAACTGGTACGCCAAGGCGGCGCCGGGATCATCTACTGTCTCAGCCGTCGCCAAGTGGACGAACTGGCCGACAAACTGCGCCGAGATGGCATCGATGCCCTTCCCTATCATGCGGGAATGAGTGATCAGGATCGCTCCAACAACCAAACCCGCTTCATCCGTGACGATGTGCAAGTGATCGTGGCCACCATCGCCTTCGGAATGGGAATCAACAAACCCGATGTGCGCTTTGTCATTCACTATGACTTACCCAAAACCCTAGAAAGCTATTACCAAGAAACCGGCCGCGCCGGCCGTGACGGAGAACCGGCCCGATGTATCCTCTTTCTCAGTTACGGCGATGTCAGCAAAGTCGAGTGGATTATCGGCCAAAAAGCCGATGAACAGGAACAACGAATTGCCCGTCAACAGTTGCGCCAAGTCATCGACTACGCTGACAGTACCGAATGTCGCCCCAGTATCCTCCTGCGCTACTTTGGCGAAACCCTCGGCGAACCCTGTCAAACCTGTGATAATTGCCGCAATCCTAAGCCTGTGGAGGATTGGACTATCGAAGCGATGAAGTTCCTCTCCTGTGTGGCCCGTTGTCGGGAACGGTTCGGGGTGGCCCATATTATTGACGTGTTGCGAGGCTCAAGAAAGGAGAAAATCAAGAAATATCGCCACGATCGCCTCTCAACCTATGGAATTGGCAAAGATCGCACCGCTGATCAATGGCGGGCCTTAGCCCGAACCCTGAAACATCGCGGCTTTGTGGATGAAACGGATGACGGTTATCCGGTTCTGAAACTCAATGCCCTCAGTTGGGAGATTATGCGTAAACAGCGTAAGGTGGAAGTGGCCGTTCCCCGTTCGGTGAGTGCCTTAGAGGATCGCCGTAGCCCCTTAGCCGCCGAAGCCGATGCCCTCATGTTCCAACTGCGGGCCTTACGCAAGCAAATCGCCAATGAACGCTCAGCAGCGCCTTACACCATTTTCCCGGACTCCACCCTACGGCTGATGGCCCAGCAACAGCCCCAAACCTTGGCGGAGTTTGGGCAACTGTCGGGGGTCGGACGTTATAAACTGGAGCATTATGGCGATCGCTTTGTGGCCCTGATTCGCGAGTTTACCACAGGCAAAGCTAGCGCCCCTCCCAAGCGCTACGCCAGCACCTCATCCACGACAACCCTAGGCGAGACACACCGAGAAACCCTAGCCTTATGTCAACAGGGAAAAAGCGTTCAGGAGATTGCCCTGGCTCGTAATCTTTCCCCCAGTACCATTTATGGCCATCTCGAACGACTCCTACAAGCGGGAGAAGCCATTGATATCAATACTCTCGTTCCCCCGGATCATCAACAGCCAATTCGCCAAGCGATTCAGGCCCTGAATACGGATAAGTTGAAACCGGTGTATGAGTATCTGGCGGGAGTCTATCCCTATGAGGAAATTCGCTTAGTGAAAGCGGTGATTAAACGGGAGGGCCATCGCTTCCCCCGCAGCCAGGAACCGAGTTCAACGCATCTCTATAGTCTGGAGTTGCATCAGAAGGGATTGGATGTTGAGGCGATCGCCCAGGAACGCAATTTACGTCCCTCTCGCATTGTGCGCCACCTGGCGGAACTGTTGGAAATGGGGCAACCGGTGGATTTAGATCGGTTGGTGACCCCAGAACAGCAACGGGAGATTGAAGGGGTTTGCGATCGCCATCCGGGGGCAACCTTAGAGGTGTTATGGACCTATTTGAGCGATCGTGTTTCCAAGGAAGCCCTGAGACTTGTTTATGGGGCTTGGCGGGCTAAACAAGCTCAACAGTCTAATTCTCCATAACG
>SIHH01000228.1 GCA_004299065.1 Phormidium sp. SL48-SHIP
TTTCGCCCCTACAATTTTGTCCTTTATGCTACTCCCCCTTCACCGCCGTTTTAACCCGTTTCCGTCGCCGCAGGGGAATCGACTCAAAATGCAACTGATTCTCCCGCGCATCGGCACAAATCAGAGAATGGGGAGAAAACTGACCACTGAGAATGGCCCGACTCAAAGGACGCACCAGCAGCCGTTCCACCGTCCGCTCAATCTCCCGAGCGCCTAACTCGGCATTGTAGCCCTGTTCCATCAGCAACTCATAGGCCGTTTCCGTCAATTTGAGCCGCAAATGTTGCCGTTGTAGTCGTTGGCGAACCTGCTCAATCACTTTCTCGACAATTTGTCGTAATGTCTCGACCGACAGGGGATCGAAATAGACAATTTGCCCGATGCGGTTGAGGAGTTCGGGCCGTAGAGATTGCCGTAAACTCTTGAAAATCCCCTCACGATAGCGTTGACGATCGCCCGCCTCAGACTCCCCAGACTCCAAACCAAACCCTAACGTCCCCTGAGAACTCACACTGGCCCCCAAATTGGAGGTCATGATAATAATCGTCTCCCGGAAGGACACCTGATGTCCATGACTATCCGTGAGCCGTCCTTCATCCAAAATTTGCAGGAATAAATCCAACACCTGGGGGTGAGCCTTCTCAATCTCGTCGAACAGCACCACACTGTAGGGATGGGTGCGAATAGCCCCGGTTAACTGGCCTTCCCCTTCATGGCCAATATATCCCGGCGGTGCGCCAATCAAACGAGAGGTGGAACTCGGTTCCATATATTCCGACATATCCACCCGAATCAGTTTTTGGGGACTGTCAAAGAGAAATTCCGCTAAGGCTTGCGCTAACTGGGTTTTGCCGGTTCCCGTCTGTCCCACAAATAAAAACGCTCCCACCGGCTTCTGAGGCGCTTTTAAGCCGGCCCGAGCGGTACGAATGGCGTCAGCTACCGCTGCGATCGCCTCATCTTGACCCATCACCTGTTTTTGCAGGGCGCTTTCGAGTCGCAACAGGCGCGATCGCTCGTCTTCGGAAATCTGTTCTAAGGGTAAACGACATTGATGGGCCACCACCCGCGCAATATCGCTGCGGCTAATCGAACGTGGACCCGATAGCGGAACCCCTTTCTGAGCCAAAATCCCCCCTGAATCTAAACGGGCCTCAGCACAGGCGCGATCGATCACATCAATGGCTTTATCGGGAAAACGGGAATCACTCACATAGCGGCCCGTCAACTCCACCGCCGCCGCCAAGGCGCTATCGTGAATTTTCAGATCATGGTGACGTTCAAACTGCGATCGCAACCCCTGTAAAATCGCCTGAGTCTCCTCAGCCGTCGGTTCCGACACCCAAACCACCTGAAAACGACGTTCTAAAGCCCCATCCTTCTCAATGGTCTGGCGATATTCCCGAACCGTCGTCGCCCCAATACAGTGAATTTCCCCCCGGGCCAGAGCCGGTTTGAGGATATTGGCCGCATCACTGGCCCCCGTTCCCCCAGCCCCTAACACCGTGTGGATTTCATCAATAAACACAATCGTATCCGCCGCCGAACTGGCCTCGCGAATCAGGGCCTGAATCCGCTCCTCAAACTCCCCTCGATACTTCGAACCCGCCAATAGCGACGCCATCGACACTTCCACCACACGCTTCTGTCTCAGGGCTTCGGGGGGTCCCGAGGAACTGGACAACCACTGAGTTAAGCCTTCCACAATGCAAGTTTTCCCCACACCGGGATCGCCAACGAGAATCGCATTGCGTTTGCGCTTCTGCATCAAAATACTCGCCAGAGCCAGAATCTCCGTCTGTCGCCCCACCACCGGATCGAGTTGACATTTACGAGCCAACTCCGACAAATCCCGACCAAAACAGTCTAGGAGCGGTGTGGCCGGTTTTTCCAAATCCTGATAGAGTGGATCGCCATCGAGGAGTAAATGGGGGTCCGCCGGAAGCGCATCCAAGGCCCATTCCGCCCCATCACCGAAGGGAGTATCCACACCACAAGCACTCATTTCCGAGAGTAGGTCATCCCAAGGCGTATTACTGAGTTCACAGAGGGACTGGAGGAGATGATAGGGACGGACAACCGCTTCATCGAGACATTGTAGGGCGGAGAGTTCCTCGGCTCGGGCAAAAACTTGCCGCGCATGGGCATCCCGGTGCATAATCCCCTGATGGACGGGTAAGGGGCTGGCGGATGAGATCTGCGATCGCAGGCGACGGCGAAAATTGCTGCGATCGAGTCCCCAGGTATCAAACCATTGTTGCAACACTTGGATATCACTGCGAAAATCGCGCTTCTGCATAGGATTGTCGCGAATTTGTCGGGGACAAAACCGTTCTAAGTCCAGATCGCAGAGTTTACAAAGTCCCAGCAACAGATGTGCTGGGGAGATCTCGCTCGCATGACCAGATTTTGCTTCGATCGCAGCGATGTTCCAAGCGAGAACAGTGCTAGGCGCGTAAACAGCCATTCGCCAATTCCGTGAAGGTCTAAGGGGGGACGGGACGGGAGCAAGACTGGGGACAAGACCACGAGCCGGGTTGCCAAACCCACCCTTCTCTACACTACATCTTGATCCGAGTCTCGGCAGCACTCGGGCTGAATTCTCCCGGAAAATTCCCCTTAACGGGTTGATTCAGGATAACAACCGCCGTTGACAACCGCTAGAGATAGGTGTCTGGGTTTTGGGCCACCCACCCCAGTTCTGAGTTGTTGCGGACTTCAAAATGCAGATGCGGTTGAGGAACATCGGGCGTTCCGGTACGACCGACGGTTCCCAGGTTCTGTCCTGCGTCGACAAATTCTCCCTGTTCCACATCCAGGCTCGCGAGATGAGCATAGCGGGTTTGGCGACCCCGGCTATGGTTAATTACCACGAGATTGCCATAGGGCTGTTGAACTCCCGCAAAGGCCACAATGCCATCCTCACTGGCCCGAACCGGAGTTTCGACCGTTGCCGGTAAGTCCCAGCCACTATGGAAGACAACCGACGAGGCACCGGGGGGCAACACCCAACCGTAGCCGAGCAGTGGCTCAACGGGGCTGGGCAAGGGATATTCGGCTAAAACGGGGCTGGCCCCTGGATCGTCGTCTGTAGGAGTTGGATCGGGGGTATCTCGATAGGGATACCAGTTGGCACCGGGGATAAAGGCGACGTCGGTGGGCGGATTGCAGTTATTGGCTTCAAAGAGAACATCGGCTCGCACGTTATATTCTTCGGCTAAATCGCTCCAGAGATCATCGGGGCTAACATTGACTTCAATGCCATCGTAGGGGGGGATTCTCAGCCGCATTCCCGGCCGAACGACGCCATTTCGCACTTGGGGATTCATCCCCATGAGAGTGGTGGGAAAGAGATCATACTCCTCGGCGATCGCCTCTAGGGTTTCTCCAGGGGCCACGGTATGCGATCGCACCCGCGACAAGGCCGAGGGGGGACACAAATTCTCACGGGGACTGGTCATACGTGGGAAGCTTCGCCCCCCTGGATCTTGAGCCAGGGTTGGACTTTGATGGATCGTCCCTAAACTGACGCTGAGTAGGCACGATAACACCAACCCACACCACCATCGCCCCGATGGGGAGCGACTCCATTGCCACAGGTTTAAAACTCGTTTCATGTCCTTATGCAGCTCAACTGCACGATCAATACTCCTGTGTTAACGTCTTGCGGCAGCGCGATCGCCATGAGATCGGCCTCTTGTTTGAGGGCCACAAGTCCTCCCCTTAACTGCCCGAACTCCGCCTCTACAAATTACGATGGCGAAAGGGTTTAGCATCCTCACCGCTATAGGTTGCGGCAATATGACCATTCCCCACCACTTGATATTTGTAGGTCACGAGGCCCTCTAACCCCACCGGCCCGCGAGGGGGCAGTTTTTGGGTACTAATGCCCACTTCCGCCCCGAAGCCGTAGCGGAAGCCATCGGCAAATCGAGTTGAACAGTTATGGAAGACTCCCGCTGCATCCACTTGGGCGAAAAAGCTATCCACCGCTTGGGGGGCTTCGCTAATGATGGCTTCGGTATGACGGGAACCATAGGTGTTAATGTGGGCGATCGCCTCGGCGGGGGAATCCACCACCCGAATCGCTAACACTAAATCGCTATACTCGGTTTGCCAGTCGTCTTCCGTTGCGGCCTCCATCTCGACAATGGACTGGGCGATCGCATCCCCCCGCAGGGTCACCCCTTTTTCCTGCAAGGCCTCAGCCAAGGGCGGCAAAAAGGCTTTCGCGACCCCCTGATGAATCAACAGGGTTTCTACGGCGTTACAGGCGGCGGGATATTGGGTTTTGGCATCCACCACAATGGGGATGGCTTTATCGAGTACGGCACTTTGGTCGATGAAGATATGACAAATCCCATCGGCATGGCCTAATACGGGGATTCGCGTGTTCTCTTGCACAAACCGGACAAAGGCGTTCGATCCCCGAGGGATAATTAAATCCACCATGGAATCGAGTTGTAGCAGTTCCAAGATTTCTTCGCGAGTCGTCAGCAGTTGAATGGCATCGGTGGGGAGTCCCACATAGTCTAAGCCGCGATGAATGGCCGCAACGATCGCCTGACAGGAGCGACTGGCTTCTTTCCCCCCTTTGAAGATGACGCCATTCCCGGATTTCAGGGCTAGGCTGGCAATTTGAATCGCCGCATCGGGCCGGGCCTCGAAAATCACCCCTAACACCCCCAGGGGACAGGTGATGCGTTTGAGAACCAGTCCATCATCGAGTTCTCGGTGTAACTGGGCCACTCCTACGGGATCGGGGAGTTTGCCCACATCCCGCACACCGGCGATGGCCGCTTGTAGTTTGCTTTCACTCAGTTTGAGGCGATCGTAGAGGGGTTTGGATAGGCCCTCCTGTTGGGCCGCTTCGCAGTCAGCGGCGTTGGCCTCTAAAATCTCTGCCGCCGCCAGGTTGAGGGAATCTGCGACGGCTGCAATGGCCGCATTTTTCGCATCACGGCTGAGATATCCTAACTGTTGCGCCGCCTGACGGGTTCGATGGGCGCTCTCAGCCAAGGACGAAGACGCTACAGTAGAAACAGTCATTCTTACTTCTCCGATTGGGTCAAAGGATCGCTTACGCTGCTCTCAGTGTACCGTTTGCCGGGGAACCCTTGGACTGAGGCGATCGCCCCCTTCGGGATTTTTTGCCCCTCAGGCTTCGATTTGGCTGAGATCTTCGCTACAATTAAGGACAGCTTTACAAAAGTTTAAGAATAGCGCCAACGCAACCATTCACTCTCGTCGCCCAGCAAAGATTTATGGACTGTATTATCAACCGCCGCGCCCAATTTTCCGCCGGTCACCGCTACTGGCTCCCGGAACTGAGCGAAGCCGAGAATCGCCGCCAATTCGGGGCCTGCGCCAATGTTCATGGTCACGGCCATAACTATGTTCTCTATGTGTCTATGGCTGGAGAACTTGATGAATATGGCATGGTGCTGAATTTATCGAACATCAAACATGACATTAAACGAGAAGTCACCAGTCAGCTTGATTTTTCCTTTTTGAATGAAGTTTGGCCCGAATTTAAGGAAACATTACCCACCACTGAAAATGTGGCGCGGGTAATTTGGCAACGACTCGCGCCCCATCTCCCCCTCGTTAAAATTCAGCTTTCAGAACATCCCGATTTATGGGCCGATTATTTCGGCAACGGCTGGGAAGCTCATTTAACCACCTGCACTCATTTTAGTGCCGCCCATCGCCTAGCCATACCCGATGCCAGCGACGATGAAAATGATGCCATTTATGGCAAATGTGCCTATCCTCATGGTCATGGTCACAACTACAATTTAGAAGTGACGGTGAAGGGAGACATCGATCAACGCACGGGAATGCTGGTTGATTTGGGGGCATTAAATCAACTGATTGAGGATTTGGTCGCCGAACCGTTCGACCATACGTTTCTGAATTATGATATTCCTCATTTTGAGAAACTTGTCCCCACCACTGAGAATTTTGTCCTGCACATTCGCGATATTTTGACGCAACCGATTCGCGATTTGGGGGCGAGTTTATATAAGGTGAAACTGATTGAAAGTCCGGGCAATTCCTGTGAAGTGTTGGGAGAAGCCGATGCGGAAACGCCCCCGTCAGAAGCGGAATTAGTGGGTGCAGTGTAAGAGCTAAAGACATACGACAGCGAAGAGGGCGAACCGCCATTCGCCCCTACTCTGCTCTCGTGTCATGGCTGAAGCCGTGACACGCTCTGGGGGAGGCTCCGCCTCCCGTAAATGCTAAGCTGAACAGCAAAAAGAAGCGGGAAGCTATGGCCAATCCTGTTACCACAAAAGAAATAAAACGTCAAGAGGCGATCGCCCTTTTGCAATCC
>SIHH01000229.1:0-2174 GCA_004299065.1 Phormidium sp. SL48-SHIP
TAGAAACTCCAAGCGAGGTAAGAGGGGATCGCGCACCAGGGCAAATCCGACATATCCCCAACGCTGAAGTAGGGGTTTTAGGCTGGGAGTGGCGAGGGATTCGACCGAAATTTGCGCTTTATAGTCTTCCGCAAAGCGGTTGACATAGCTGAGGGCATCAAAATGCTCTGTGAATAGCAACAAATAGCGATCGCCCTCAACATCAGGACGCGCGGCTAGATATTGGCCATCTTGCTGCGATCGCAACACATAATAGGTTTCAGAAAACATCATTATCCAAGATATCTACAGGAGAATTTTAGAACCATCCCCCGCTAGTTATTCGTTAATTCAATGCGAGGATCAACCGCTTTTAAGAGCAAATCAGCCAACAAATTCCCAACAATTAACATCGTCGCTCCCATCATCAAACCCGCCATTACCACAAACGGATCTTGAGAGCGAAGTGCCTCAAGAATCAGTTTCCCCAATCCCGGCCAACTAAAGAAAAACTCAGCAATAAACGAACCACTTAGCAGAGCCGCAAACTCAAACCCCAATAACGTAATCATAGGATTAATTGCATTGCGCAACGCATGAACATAAATCACCTTATTTTCCGGTAATCCTTTGGCGCGAGCCGTGCGAATATAATCCTGTCGCAACACATCAAGCAGTTGTCCGCGCATCAAACGTTGTAACCCAGCAAAACTGGTGATACTCAGAGCCAACGTCGGAAACAAAGCGTGCCAAAGAATATCTAACCCTTTCCCCACGGTTGATAAATCATCATGAAAAACACTGGTCATATTTCCCACAGGAATCAAAGGGGTGAGATTTTGCGCTAGAATTAGCAGCAACAGAGCCGTAATAAAACTCGGAAACCCTTGTCCTCCATAACTGAGAATCCGCAAAATCCGGTCGAGAGTGCTATTTTGACGAACAGCGGCAACAATCCCCAAGGGAATCGCAATTGTCCAGGTGATAATCAGGGAAAAAATAGACAAAATTAACGTATTAAACACTCGGCTGCCAATTAAAGTTGTCACCTGTTGCTGATACATTAAACTCCAGCCAAAATCCCCTTGAGTCACAATTGAAGTTAACCAAAGGCGATATTGCGTGACGGCCGGTTTATCTAAGCCATACCGCTGTGTTAAGTCATCTAAGAGTTCCTGAGACACCGTTGGATTTTGACTATAGGTGTCTAAAAAGTCCCCAGGAGCTAACTTCATGACCGCGAAACACAACATTGAGGCGATCAATAAGGTTAACAGTCCTTGTCCAAGTCGTTGAATGACATAACTCGTGGTGTCATTCTGGAAAAACTCCGTCAGACGTTGATCGAGAGGACGTTTGGGTTTAGGACTTGAGGAAGGAGGAGAAGTCATCGATAGTGTCAATCATGGGGAACGGTGAACGTGGCCCAAAGGCGTGAGTTAGTATTGAACGAGAGTCACAATGGGAACTTCAGGCAACTGTTGGCGCCCAGCCAGCGCGTTGAGTTCAATGACAAAGGCAAAGCCAACTAAATCGCCCTGGGAGTGTTCAACCAGTTGCGCCGTGGCTTTGGCGGTTCCCCCAGTGGCGATCAGATCATCGACGACCAAAACTCTGGCTCCCGCCGGAATGGCGTCTTGGTGCATTTCGAGGCGATCGCGGCCATATTCCAACTCGTACTCAACACGATGGACCGCCCGAGGCAGTTTTCCCGGTTTACGGACGGGAACAAAGCCGGCCCCGAGACGGTAGGCTAGATGCACGCCAAAAAGAAAGCCACGGGACTCCATGCCAATGATAATATCGGGGCGGAGTGAGCTGCATTGCTCTACCAGGCGATCGAGGGTGCAACGGAGTCCTTCGGGATCTGCCAGCAGGGTGGTGATGTCTCGGAAGACAATTCCGGGTTTGGGGAAGTCGGGAACGTCGCGGATGAGGGATTTTAGATCCATGATGATTATGGCGTGATTATGACGTGTTTCTCGCGCTTTCGATGAACTCGTGGGACTGGGGACATGGGTATCAGTCTCCACAAATCCTATCAGGAAACTTCCCAGGTCAAAGCGTTCAACTTGACCTGGGGGAAACGGGCCGGGAATGCTAGCGATCGCCGAGAATGTAATAATCTAGCTTTGAGCGGTTGATGGAACGACCCAATCATCGCCCACTTGCATCGCCCACTTGCATCGCCCACT
>SIHH01000229.1:2274-6273 GCA_004299065.1 Phormidium sp. SL48-SHIP
CATCGCCCACTTGCATCGCCCACTTGCATCGCCCACTAACCACGTTCACCTGTCAGCGTCGCGCCTCATGGTATCCAATCCTCCGAAAACACGTGATTCCACTCTCACGCTACTACAACAGCAATTGCCGGATATGCCGGTGACTCATCACGGCTGTTCCCGGCGAACTCGTGTCCAACTGGATTTGATGTTGTTGGCGATCGAGGCTCTCGATCTCAGTGGATCTGAGAAAATCCTGAGTCTGGCCCATCAGTTGGAACTGAATTCGGTTTTGAGCGATCGCGTCACCGTTTGGCGTATCCGCAATACCAATCCCTTACGGCGAGCCAGTCGCCGCCGTCCCCTCTCCCAAGAGGAAGCGAAAGTCCTAACCATTATTACCTGTCAGCTTGCGCGATCGATGATGCTGCGGCTACGGCAACTCAACAAAGAGGCCCAGCAGTTACGGGAGCAGAACCTGCCCTTAGAGAAACATCCTCAGTTGGCCGTTTATCTCTCCCGTTTTCGCACCCACTTCCGCAGCCGCATGAATCCCCGTCGTTCCGGGGTGATGGTTTACGACACGGACGAAAAGCTCGATAATCTGGCAGTTGAGTTGCTAGAAAAGTTACTATTTTGTACCGGAACCGCAGGTTTAACTCGGTTTTGGGTGAGTTTGTTTGATGGAGAGGTCTGATGGTTGTACGGCGCAAGTATAGTTTACCGGGATGTACCCTGATTGTAGAAGGGTTGGATGAGCCAAATGGGGACTCGGAATCGCAGCAGTCGGCGCGAGCGCGTCTCTGCGTTCTCGTCAATGCTGAATGTCACGTCTTGGGCAAACCCAACGCCCTCAGCGGTGGAATCGACTTCCTCAATGAGTTAGTCGCCGCCACCAGCGACTATACCCAGAGTTTCCTGGGAATGGGCAAGGTTGCGGTCCAATCGCCTCAGTCTTGGGTGACCCTCACACCGCTAGAGGGAGGGTTACATCGCCTCAATCTGCGATCGCCCCAAGACGCCAATCCCTCCGAACCCCTGCAAATTGATCTAACCACCCTACAACTGTTTGACTTAGTCGACGTGGTCGATCAACTCTTGAGCGATCGCCGCACCCTTCCCGATCACCAACTCAAGCTACTCCCGAGAAACCGCCGCCAAGCGAAAAACGAAGAACCCGTCAGCCAACGGGCCGCCCCCTTCGCCATCGGCGTATCGAGTCTAGTGGTGGCCGCCTTGGCCTTGTCTCCCTTACCCGTTCCCGAAGTCGACCCCCCTCGGGAGAACGTCATCGAAGAAACCGAAGAACTCAGCGAGGCCATCGCCACCCCAACGGCCAACGACTCGCCCCCAGAACCCTTATCCAATCCTGGAGACGAAGGAAACCCGGCGCAGTTGGCCGATACCGTCACCCCCATCGAGGATCCCGACTTACTAGCCGCATTGCGCTATAAGCTCTATCACGAACTGGACGAGGCTTGGACAACCGCCCCAACCTTTGACGAGGATTTAGTCTATCGCGTCAGCGTTGGCGAAGATGGCGCCGTCGTCGGCTATCGTCCAGACAGCGATCGCGCCCGCGAGTTTGACGGGGAAACCCCCCTATCGAGCGTGTTGTATCTCCCCGTAGATGGCGGAACCGCCGCCGTGGAGTCGTTGGCTGAGTACAAAGTCGTCTTTCGGCCCAATGGCGTCTTACAAGTGAGTCCCTGGGATGGCACCTCTCGCCCCAGCCGCACCCCTCGCCTTACCGACATCGCCACCATTGATCGGCTCATCTTCGAGGTGCGCGATGCGCTCTATGAGGAATGGGAGACAACACCAGTCTTCGATCGCAATTTAGACTATCGTCTGGCCGTCACCGAGGACGGAGAAATTACTCAATATGAACCCCTCTCGGATATCGCATCCGCCTATTTTGGCGAACTTCCCATTGAACCTCTGTACAATCCAGCGGCAGGAGTCGAGATTCAAGACGATCGCGTTACCCTAGTTCCCATTGCTGAGTTTCGAGTGGTCTTTACACCTCGGGGGACGATCCAAATTGGCCCCTGGGATGGACGACGTTAAGCCCCTATGAGCCAATCTCCTCCCCCAGATCCCAACACCGCTCGCTCCCGCCGCGATCGCCGTCGTGCCGGGCGATCAGCCCCATCGGCTCCCCCGTCATCGTCAGGATCTTGGCTCGGGGCGATCGCCATCTTTATCGTTCGCCTGTTGACCCTAGGTGTGAGTCTCAGCCTAGGGGTGATTGGCGGCGTCGTTTGGGCGCAAAGGTCCCCACAAGCCAACCCCGAAAAACCCCTCAGCGAACGCTGGCGAGTGCAAATTCGCCAAATCACCAACCCGCCACCGTCATCACCGAACCCCGACGCTCCCCCCGCCGACCTCGATCGCGACCAACTCCAGGACACGATTGTTGAGTTACAAGAGCAGGTGACGCAACTGAATCGACAACTCGCGGCTCTGACACCCGAAGAGGCTCCCGCAACAGAAGACGCCACAGAGGAGGAAAACACCTTCGAAGCCCAAAAGACCGATATTCAGTCCCAAGTGACCCTGATTTCCACTCAGTTAAACGAACTTCAGGCGATCGTTGACCCTCCCGAGGCGATCGCCCCTCCCCGAATCAGCCCCGGAATGCCCCTACGGCTGACCCTTCCCAGTGATATTCTCTTCTCCGACAGTGGCGAAGTCCTCGATCCCACCCGAGCCAGCATCCTCGATCGCCTCCTCGACGAACTACAAACCCTCGAAGGCGCAACAGTTTACATCGGCGGCTACCTCGACGCAACCGACGACAACGATGCCAGTTTAGAGAAAACCTTTGAGCAAGCCCAACAAGTCGAACAATATCTCGCCAGCAACACCGACACCCCTCTACGCTGGGTCAGTATCGGCTATGGGTCCAGTCGCTTCGCCGCCAGCAACAACAGTCCCGCCAACCGCCAACGCAACCGCCGCATCGAAATCCGAGTCAGACCCTAATCCCCCCTATTCCCTATTCCCTGTTCCCTGTTCCCTTCTCATGAACCTCATCTTCCTAGGAACCCCCCAATTCGCCGTCCCCAGCCTCAAAACCCTCATCGAGCATCCCGAGTTTGAGGTGTCAGCCGTCGTCACCCAGCCCGACAAACGCCGAGGCCGGGGCAAAACCTTAATTCCCTCCCCCGTCAAAACCGTTGCCGTAGAAGCCGGGATTCCCATTTGGCAACCGCAAAAGATTAAGAAAGATGTCGAAACCCTTGACAAATTGCGAAACAGTCAAGCAGATGTATTTGTTGTTGTGGCATATGGACAAATTCTCTCCCAAGAGATTTTAGAAATGCCCCGACTCGGCTGTATTAACGGCCATGGTTCCCTGTTACCGAAATATCGGGGGGCCGCCCCGATTCAATGGTGTCTGTACCACGGAGAACCCCAAACCGGGATGACCACCATGCAGATGGATGCCGGGATGGATACGGGGGCGATGTTACTGAAGTCCTCTCTGGATATTCACCTACTGGATAACGCCTGGGATGTCGCCGCGCGTTTAGCTCAAGACTGTGGTTCTCTACTGGTGGAGACCTTGCAAGGATTAGAGGCCCGAACCCTGCAAGCCACCCCCCAAGATGACGAGGCGGCGACCTATGCACGACTGATTGAGAAATCTGACTATCAACTCGATTGGACGCGGCCGGCGATCGCCCTCCATAATCAGGTGCGTGGCTTCTATCCCAATGCCGTCACCCAGTTTCGAGAGCAGTCCCTGAAAGTTAAGGCCACGGTTCCCGTCGCTGAGCAGTATTATAAGCAACTTCCTGAGGAGTTGGTGAGACAATTACAGTCCTGGGGCGATCGCCTCAACCCGGATTCAGGAGAACCGGGAGAGGTGGTACAGATTATCAAGAATTTGGGGCCAGTGCTGCAAACAGGATCTGGACTCCTGTTACTCGATGAAGTACAACTAGCAGGCAAGAAAACCCAGTCCGGCTGGGATTTTGCCAATGGAACCCGCCTAGAAATTGGCGAGCATCT
>SIHH01000230.1 GCA_004299065.1 Phormidium sp. SL48-SHIP
GGGAGACCATCTCAGCGAACGTCGCTTCCATCTCACGGGCGAATTGCTCAGGATTCCAAAGCGCGGAGGTATGACGAGACTGACGTAAACGCCAGGCGACATCTTCCCGCAGAGCGCGATCGCAGCCCAAGCGCACCCCCCAATCCACATACTCCGCCGCATTGGTAGCAATTCCCTCAGCAATTCCCGCCTGTTGCAGAAACTCATAACTATGGCGACTGGCGAACTGTTCCCCCCGCTGCGTCACCACAGGAATGCCCATCCAGAGGGTTTCGAGGGTAGTGGTCGCGCCATTATAGGGGAACGTATCCAACACCACATCCGCCAAACTGAGATTGGCCCGGTGACTGGCTTCGCTAGGATCATCAGGGAGAAAACGCAACTGTTCAGGGTTGACCCCTTCAGCTTGGGCCAGTTCCGTAAAAAAGTGTTCCAGGGAATGGCGATCGCTGTAGAGGCCCTTAATCAAAAAATAGCTATTGGGAACTTGTTTGAGAATCCGCAGTTGCGATCGCCCATTCTCAGGATGACGTTTCGCCCCCGTCTGGGAACTCAGATACACCACCGCATCCGGGGGAATCCCCAAATCCTCCCGTCGTCGCGTCGGAACCCCCACCTCAAACCCTTTCACGGCGATAAAACTGCCGGGTAATCGTTGAATGCGGCTCCCATAGTCGTTTTGAGCCGAATCGGGGAGAAGGCGATCGCTCACCAAAAAATCGTCAATGGCCGGCAACCCCGACGCATCAAACCCCAACCACGTCGCCTGAACCGGGGCGGGTTTGAGGGCTAACACCGCCATCGCTTTCGAGGAGGTGAGACTATCGAGATCAATCAGTAGATCTAACCCATCCTGGCGAATCAACTGGGCAATTTGGGGAATCTGAAGTTGAGAACACTCACGAAACTGGCTCACCGACTCAGCAATCTCCTGTTGAATCGTATCTCCCGTCTGTCGCAGCGAATACGCAAACACCTCTAACTGGGGATGATGGGCCTTCAGCAGCCAACGCACCAAATAGCCAACGGAATTACGGCGAAAGGAAGCCGAAAGATAGCCCACTCGTCGCAATTGGCCCGATGGCGGTGGCGGTTCTGTGAATCCGAACTGTTCGCGAACCTTCCCTTGCAGAAATCCCGACACCTGACGACGCAGACGATGCAATTTTTGGGGATTGTCTTGGAGATAGGGGAGAAAGGAGGTAACGGCGAAGCCTTGGATAATGTCAGGAAGGTCTAACTGGGGCTGTGTTACCACTAATTCCTCCAGTAACTCTTCCAAGGACTGATGAACCTCTAACGCTCGCTGAAAGCCGTCCCCAGTGGTGAGTAGACAGCGCAGTAGTAGATAATGCGCGGCGATTTTTTTACCTAAATCCGGGGCGCGATCGCAAAATATCTGAGCGTAATGGCTGCCCCGTTCATACTCGCCCTGTTGCTGATAAAGATTAATCAGGGCCACTAACACCGGGATATTGTCCGGTTGTAGCTGATGCCAAAGTCGGGCGATCGCAATTAAACTCTCATTCGGGCGTTGTGTTCCTTGTAAGTCCGCCGCCGCCAACTGAAAAAACTGGCGCAATAGCGGCGATCGAGGTGGCGCTGTCTCTACGGTGGTTTGAATTAACTCACTCACCCCCTCCAGGGCAAAATCCAACGGCCAGAGAAGGCTTAATAGTTGCGACCTCTGATTATCACTTATTTTGTTATTTGACAAGTATTCAACACAATTCTTAAACAAATTGTCATCAACCTGCCCGGATTCGATCAACTCAATCACCGACAGCACTGGAAACCCTCGTTCCTCACTCACCCGTTTTAACTCCTTTAACGATTGACGATAGATTGATACATCAGTTCAACCTCTCGGGTGAACTGACGCGCATTCCAGAGGGGGGCGGTGCGGCGATTACGCAACAGTTGCGCCGAGACTTGGCGACGTAAGGCAACATCTTGGCCCAGACGCACCCCCCAGTCCAGATAGTCCTCATCACTGAAGGCAATCCCGGCCTCAACTCCAGCATGTTTCAATAACGTATAGCCTTGACGACTCGCGAACTGTTGCCCCACCCGAGACACCACCGGAATGCCGGCCCAGAGGGCTTCTAAGGTGGTGGTGGTTCCATTGTAGGGGTAGGTATCGAGAACCACATCGGCGAGGGTGAGATTGGCCCGGTGAATCTCCTCGGAGGGGGTAATCGGAAGAAAGCGCAGGCGTTTGCGGTCCACCCCCTCGGCCTCAGCCAACTCCTGAACCTGCTGCTGGAGAGACGTGGCATCACTATACACCCCTTTGATCAAGAGATAGCTGTTGGGAACCCGTGCTAGAATCCGCAGTTGGCGGCGGGTATCCTCGGGATTGCGTTTATAGCCGCTTTGAGAACAGAAATAGACGACCGCATCGCTTGGAATGTTGAGGCGATCGCGTCTTAAACTAGGAATCCCCATCTCGAAGCCATCCACGGCAATATAGCTGTGGGGTAAGCGCCAGAGTTTTTCAGAATACTGTTGCTCAGCCTCGGGGCCTAACACATCGGAGTCTACCAAAAAATAGTCTACCGCCGGTAAACCCGGTGCATCACAGCCGAGCCAGGAGACTTGAATGGGAGCGGGTTTCAGGGCCAGAGTAGAGCAGCCAGCATTCGAGGTGATGCTGTCGAGATCCACAAGAATGTCAATCTGATCTCGGTGAATCCTCTGCGCCGCCGCTAACCCAGAATAGGGGAGAGGGTGAAACTGAAGTGTTGTATCCTGGGCAAACTGCTGTTGTAGGCGATCGCCGGTTTGAGAGAGGGAATAGAGGTGAATCTCAAACTTTTGGCGATCGTGATAGTGCAAGAGCCAGCGAACCAGCCAGCCGACCGAATGTTGGCGGAAACATTCCGAGAGATAGCCAATTTTCAGTTTATCTCCAGACCCTTTGGGAGACTGGGATTGATACCGTTCCGTCACCTGAGCCAGATGCTGTTGGATGGCCGCCTGACAGCGGTGGCCAACCCGGTTGCGTAGTTGGCGATATCCCGGTAAATCATCGCTGAGATAGGCCATCATCCCCCCAGCCGTAATCACTTGCGAGGCTAACTCTAGGGATAACTCCGTCTCCGAGGAAATTAGCTGTTCGAGGTGCTGACGATATTGCTCAAAGGCCTGTTGTGCTTCGGGCCAACGTCCTCCTGAGCGTAGGAGTCCTCGTAACAGCAGGTGCGATCGCAGAATCTCCTGGCCAGGAGATTCGACATAGGCTTGAGCCTGGTGGAGATAGTCGAGACTAGCCAGATTCTGCCAACGATTTTGCAGAAATCGAGCCATCCCGAGGAGTAGGGAGAAATTCTCAGGGAGGCGAGAGAGGGCTGTTTTCAGAAACCGCTCGCTTCCGGGGGGAGAGTTGTTTTGCGAGAGTAGAGCCTGACAGGTTTGTTGCAATAGATCCTGAGGCGGTGAAGCGTCTGACTCTAGCAGCAGAGCCGTATCATCGAGGAGAGCGTCATCGTCCCAGAGATGGAGTTGTCCAGATAGTTGAATCAGGTGCAGCAGATTTTCCAGATGGTCGGGGTTAAATTGTCGTAGCTGTTGCCGTAATTGCCAGGCTAAGCCGGGGTCGGGAAGTGCTAAACTCTCCTGAGCTAAGACTTGAGTGAGATGATGAGTCCAGGCCGCCTCATCCTCCCCCTCCATTAAGGGAGCCATCCAGACCAATTGAGCCGTCATGTCATCGCCACTGAGGAGATGAGCGATACCGAGATAGGCAAAGTTTTGCTGTTCTTCCAGGATGGCGATCGCCCCCTCATAGTCCCCCTCTCGTAAGGCGGTTAGGGTACTGGGATCGGGTTGAGGAAACGTCGTCTCATCTGTCATCGCCGGCAGAAACTCCATCAGAGGTGGCACAGTTTAGTTTGGCAGATTCCTGGCCGGAATTTCTAGGGGGCCTAAATTTCTAGGGGGCGTGAATTTCTAGGGGCCATAGCAAAACGCGATCGCCCCGAAACAAGAGGCGATCGCGTTTAAGTTAAGTGGTGATCGAACTCAGGCAATTGCCTAAGATTCTATTTCATCCGTTCACCCGTCGTACATTCAGTTCCTTGGTCACCGCCTTCAGCCACAACCGGGGTTTCGTTAGGAGCCTCTCCCTGACATGCACCAGCAGCGGTTTGACCGGTATCGGTGACGAAGACGCCGCCGACATAGGCTAACAAGACGTTGGCTTGATCTTCAATGGGAGCTGCGTTAACGCGAGTTTCGTCATCACCATCGTCGATGGTGTACTCATAGTTGTCAGTTTGGGTGGGAAGACCAATTTTGAGTTCTTCAAAGTCCGTTGCAAACGCACCATTTTCGAGACGGTGAGCTTGTTGTTGACGCATCACAGCACCAACGGCGTTTTTCGCTTCGGACTGTCTGGCTTTTGCCGCTTGGTTCAGGAATGAAGGCAGAGCGATGGCTGCCAAAATACCGATAATGATAATAACGACTAAGAGTTCAATTAGAGTGAAACCTTCGTCTTTCCCTTTGCGGTTGCTCAGGTGTTGGATGAACTTGGTTTGAAATTCAGTTTTCATGGTTGCTTCTCCTTCAGGCTTGGGGTGAATGTTTTTTCCCGCTTCTGGATATAACTTACCCAGGTCGAACCGATTTCATATCACCCCCCGCCAAAAAAATTTTTTATCGGGCGGTTTTCTGACGGTTGACAGCGCAACTCCTCACCCCATCTGCCATGGCCGGTTTATTGGCTGAGGAAGACGAAAGATAGGGATTCGAGAGTTTGTAATAAATCCCGCACGGCCCGAAACGCCTCCTGGGGGGAGGTGGGTTGCCCCGTCACCGGGTTGAGGGGGCGCATTTCCTGAAAAAAGGCTGTCAGCGTCGAGAGAGGCTGTGGTTGCTCAAACAAGGGGAGTAAACAGGTTGCGGTGACACTTTCAACCAAGACTTGAGCTACGCCAGGGATAGACAGTTGCTGGCTGATGGCGAAGCCACGATGTTCTTGAATACAGGCTTCGAGTTCTTGACGCACCGTCGGGGTGTGCAACAAAGGATGGAGATGAACCTCAGCGGTGCGCCACTGCGGTTCAGTCCAGTCCTCGGGGGGCGTCCAGTCCTGGCCTTGGTCGGGATGTCCCACCCAGAAGTCTAGGAGACGGTGAACCGGATGGAGGAGTTCATAGAGATGGAGTCGTTCTTCGATAGAGGTTTCGGGTAGGCTCATCCCTAGGAACGCCGGTAACTTGTCCTCCTCGACAAAGAGATTAAAGGGATTCCACTGTCGCCAGTTGACCATACTGATAAACTCAAGTTCAGTCCGTTCGAGGAGAGCAAACAAATCGGGGATGGTATAGCCACGATCTTCTCGTAACAGGTAATTGGCTAAGAGAGCTTCCTCATTGCCCTTAATTTTGGCGGACCAAACCCGCTTTTTGAGATCGACGAAGTCTCGCAGGGACTCCATCGTCTCTTGAGAGAGTTCGATCGCCATCTCATCGCTGACATCATCTTCCATCAAGCCCATCATCTTAAACAGCTTCTGAGCGCGAAAGTAGTTGACCCGTTGTAAGGCACTATGTAGGTTCCCGCGAATAATCCCTTGGGGGTTCAGGACTGATTTGAGAGCCTGAAGTCCCGCTTCGGGGTCTGGGAGGAGGTAGAGAACTTCATCACAGTTAATGTAATCAAATTCCATCCCCAGACTGGCGATGTCTTCGATCGCCATGGCCTCGAACTGGACATTTTCAATTCCGTGATAGTCCAAGCGAGTGCGGGCTAACTTCACGGATTCTTCAGAGAAGTCAATGCCAACAATTTTCGCGCCGGGATTGGCATAAGCCAAAGCTAGTGCTTTGTAGCCACTCCCACAGCCGGCATCAAGAATCACGCGATCGCTTGGATCAATTACGGTTTGATTGCGGTGATAATAGGCGCTGGCAAAATGATGTTTATAGAGATAACTAGGATTGTTTTTTGGGGTTTGGTCGAGGGGTTGTCGAGGATAAGGAGACCGTTCAAACTGCTGTTTTACGGCATCTAAATGTTTCTTGAAGTGTTCATCCATAATAGGTTGAAGGTTTATGAAATCGAAGTTTTAATGGGTATTATTGTAGGTCTTCTGGGTTTAGGGTGATAAGAAAATTTATGGCAGATTACACCCGTTACTGTAGGGGAACCCACCCCTACCCCTCCCAGGAGGGGATTTTTCGCCCCTACAATTTTGT
>SIHH01000231.1 GCA_004299065.1 Phormidium sp. SL48-SHIP
GGCTAAGGATTAAGATAGAGACAACAAGGCACACCATAAGCGCGGACATCGTGACTCAGGAATTTCAGGTCTCTGTAACCCCCGTTGGCGTCGATGAATATTTACTACGCACCGAACGGGTTGAACCGGGTGTTCCTCTAGCGGAGGAACAGACGGTGTGGAATCTCGATCGCTGGATGCAGCAAGCCCAGCGATTGATGAATGATCCGGTGTCGGGCCTGTTAACGCAACAACAAACGGGCGCGTCACCCATGCCGTCAAGTTTGGTCGGCCTGGGACAAGAGTTATATGATGCCCTGTTTTGTGGGGATATGCGCGATAGCTGGATGATGGCCCAGGCCATCGCCCAAAACCATCAGCAACCTCTACGATTGCGCTTAGGGCTAAAGGGCAACCGCCTACCGAGTTTGCCTTGGGAAGTTCTACATGATGGGGATTATCCTCTGGCGACGGGAACCAATATCCTCTTTTCCCGTTATCAGCCGGCCACCAACGGCCTGGCCCCTCCCACCATTGCCACGCCTTTAGAACCTCATCAACCGTTGCGAGTGTTGATGGCGATCGCCGCCCCGAGCGATCGCGCGAATTTGGAGTTAACCCGCGAAGCTGAAGAACTCGAAGCGGAGTTACGGCGACTGTACACCCAGGGAACGGTTCCCCAAGTTCCCACTCAAGTCGAAATTCTGCGCCAACCCGATCGCGCCCGACTCACTCAAGCCCTCGAACATGGTCATTATCATGTCTTTCACTATGCTGGCCATAGCAATTCTGGGGTGACGGGAGGCAATGTTTACCTGGTTAACCAAAGTACGGGTTTAACGGAAACCCTCAGCGGCGATGATTTAGCGGGCCTGTTAGCCAATAATGGGATTCAACTGGTGTTGTTGAACTCCTGTCGCGGCGCTCACAGTCCAGGAGGGGCGCAACAGGCGGGAGAACGACATTTAGCGGCGGCGTTGGTTAAACGCGGCATTCCGGCGGTGTTAGCGATGGCGGAGCGCATCCCCGATGAGGTGGCCTTGACGCTGACGCGGCTGTTTTATCGGAATTTGACCCGTGGCGCGGTTTCGATAGATCTCAGTGTCAGTCGCGCCCGTCAGGGGTTGATTTCGGCCTATAGTTCCCATCAACTCTATTGGTCGTTGCCGATTCTTTATCTACATCCGAAGTTTGATGGCTATCTCACCCAACGCACGGGGGAGGAGATGCCAGCCTCGGAGGAACCGCCCTTGTGGTTGCGACCGCCGGAGGCTTGGTCGGATCACGAGACGGTCCCGGCCGCCTTGGGCGATCGCCTCGATGATGATACCCTCGGCGAGATGGACTCCTTTGAGGAGGGTGAGCTGGCGACGGTACGCGATCGCGGTACGGAAACCCTAAACGACCTCGATCCGGGAACGGCTGAGGATGCGGCGGTGGTGCAAGACCTGTTTGAAAGCTTGGGCCAGGATCACGGGCAGAGGTCTCAGGAGAGTCAATCTCCGTTAATCGAGTCATCTGAAACGACGCCTTCGGGGTCTAATCCGCTTCCGAAGTCTCCTCCCCAAACGCCCAACCCCTCCGCCACGGCTTTGTCTCAGGAGACGGGAGGCGATGAGACGAGGAAACGCCCCCCCTATCCGCTACCTGTCTTGGCTGGGGTGGCGGCGGTGTTGGTGCTAGGGTTAGGTGGTGTGATTTGGGGCCTGCGCGATCGCGTCCCCGATACCCCAGGACCCCAACCGACTCTTGTTAATGAGCCTCAAGATGGGCCTCAAGATGGCAACAACAGCCCCCAACGGCCGAGTGGTGAGGTGACGGCTGAGGCCATTGAACAACTCAGTCTCGGCAATATCGAGGAGGGTGTGCCGTTGGTGACTGAGTTGTTAGCCAGCCGTCGCAATGCTCTTAATCAGGCTGATACAGCGTTATCGGCGGTTCCGAGGGCGGATCTCGATCGCCCGGAGGTGTTGTTTCTTAAAGGCCGTCTCACGTGGCAGGCAATCCAGGCGGGCGATGAACGCTATAGTCTCGATGACAGCCGCCGTTTCTGGCAAGCTGCGGCCCGTCGGCAACCGGATACTCCCCTCTATTCTCTATCTTTGGGCTTTGTCTATTATGCTGAGGACAACATTCAAGAGGCGATTGGTCAATTCCAGCAGGCGATCGCTCGACTTGATGGCCCCAACCCCCGCAGTGATGAAGATCTCGGCGGGATGACCGCTTCACAGTTGAGAACTCAGGCCTATGCGGGGTTAGCTTTAGCCTATCAGCGTCAGGGAGAGGAACTCACTGGTGAGCGTCGCCAGGAACGGCAAGACCAAGCCCAAGCCTTGCAGATGTTAGTCTTACAAGAAGATGCTGAGGCCTTTCAAGCGACAAACTTGGGCCAACATTGGCTTTGGACATCCGAGGCGATCGCCGCTTGGCAACGGTTAGTCCAACGCCGCTAGAATCTCCCCAATCTTGATCGGGAAACCGTTTTTAAGCGGTCTTGAAACCCAGTTTCAGGCAATATCTAAACCGTTCAGTAAAATCCCTGAGATGAGTGTTGTTCTTTTGACGGATCTGCCTAAAAAGAAGACTAAAAAACTGAATCAGAGGAATTGCTCCTGATCCAGTCTCCGTATAACTACGTTTAATGGGGGTGGATTTAGTCCACCCGTTCGAGTTGCCAAAGAATTTGGTTGCCTTCTCGGCGAACCCTTGATACGACCCAGTTACGCCAGACCCAATGGTCACCGCGACTGGTGACAGCACTGGGGTTAATATCAATTAACGCCGCCAGTTCCGAGCTACTCACTAAATAGGACTTCGCTGCAATTTCATCAGCGATATGTAGACTTTCTACTAAATTGCGGAGTTCATTGACACGAGAGTCACCCGATAGAGTCTCGGAGAGTGCCTGATTTCCTAAATCTGTTGAAGATGTAATTGAGTCTGCCATTCCAAAAGTCATGAAAGGGATAGAAGTTATCGCTTTCAATTGTAACGTTTCCTGTCCAACTTCGTAACTTAACCACCAAAAAGAAACATAACGTCGCCAAAATACCTCTCGAATGAGAGAAGCATAACGGCATTCCAAGCCGTCGGGAGCAGCGTAGCTGAGCGATCGCTGCTCCCGCTCCCCACTATTTCCGAGTAGCCAGTCCGAGCTTAGTCCTGACTCAAGGCCGCCAAAACCCGATCATGGATGATGCCATTACTGACAATTACCCCACGAGTATCTCGCAATTTGACATCACGGCTAAAGTCGAGGGGTTGACCATACATATCACTGACGCGGCCCCCGGCTTCTTCCACGACAATCGCCCCGGCGGCATGATCCCAGATATTCTCACGATAGTCAGGGCGATCCGCCGAGGGAAGCCGTAAATAGAGGGCCGCATCTCCCGCCGCGACGACCCCATATTTCGCCTGAGAGTCCATATGTAACGAGGGAGTGGTAATTCCCACCGCGTCGAGCAGTTTTTGCTGTTCAGCCGGGTTTCCGTGAGCGGCTTCGACACTTTCGACGACCCGCAATTTACTGACATCCTCCGCACCGCAGACATGAATCGGTTGGTACTCTCCCGTCGAGATGGCCATCATCTGACTTCCCTGGCCACGAACCGCCACAAACAGGGTTCCCGACCCCTCGGCGGTGAGACTCAAGGCGGGACAGACCATTACGCCCACTTTCACCTCGCCGTCTTCAATCAACGCCAAGGCGATCGCATATTGATCTTGACGCAAAAACCCTTTCGTCCCATCAATGGGGTCTAACGTCCAAAAACGAGGGGCCACCTGACCATTACCGCGATCGATCCAGTTGAGAATATCCGCTTCGCTGGCGTTGGCCTCAATTTCGCGCACATAGGAGACCACTTTAGCGCGATTGGTCTCATAGTCGGGCGATCGCAACGCCGTCGCATCCTCCTCCCCAACAATGGGATCGGTAGGGAACGCCTCCCCCAACGCTTGACAAACCAGAGCTTGCGCCCCATAATCCGCCACAGTCACCGGGCTTTTATCCGATTTTTCCATCGCCGAGGGAATATCCTGACGGACACGCTGACAGAGTTTCGCCGCCGCTAGGGTCGCCTGAATCGCGATGTCTTTTTCCTGTTCGTAAGCCATAACACAATAACCCGCTTAAACTGTGAAGTTGAGCCAGAGGGAAATCCCCGGCCTGATTAACCATCTCATTAACCATAAAGATGGGCGACCAATTCGCCATAGCCATTGTACGGGAGGGTGGGAACCGTCTCCCAAGAGAACGACGGCCCCCGACTCACCAACCGTTCTTGAGCCTGAGACCAACGAGGATGAGGTTTACTGGGATTAACATTCGCCACAAACCCATATTCATTGGGAATGAGACTATTCCAGTAGGTGGCCGGCTGTTGCTCAACAAACTCAATTTTGACAATGGATTTGGCCCCCTTAAACCCATACTTCCAAGGCACAACCATGCGAATCGGAGCGCCATTTTGTTTAGGGAGCGTTTGTCCATAGGCCCCGGTGGCAAAAAAGGCCAAATCATTGGCCATCTCTTCAACGGTTAAGCCCTCGGTATAAGGCCAAGGTAACGAGTTGGGCCGCCAACCGGGACCCGGAACCACCTCGGAATCATAGTAGGAACTGAAGCGAACAAACTTGGCACGGCTGAGGGGTTCAACATCCTCCAAGAGTAAGCGCATCGGGAAACCGGCCCAAGGGACCACCATCGACCAAGCCTCCACACAGCGGAAGCGATAAATGCGTTCTTCCGTGGGAAACTTGCGTTTTAAGTCATCAATATCGTAAGTTTTGGGAGATTTGACCAATCCGCCCACCTCAACTTTCCAGTTTTCCGTGGGTAGGGCCTGGGCTGCTTGCCAAATGGATTTGCTGCCACCAAACTCGTAGAAGTTGTTGTACTCGGCGGTCAGTTGTCTGGCTGTGACTTGGCGATCGCCCAACTCGGCGGCCGTAAACTGAGGATTGGTGGCTAGATTCGGCAACGGCTCGGTTCCGGCCAGAGCGTCGATATCCGAGTCAGACGAACGCCCGCAGCCGGTTAAGCCGAGGGTACTCAGCCCGACACCGGCGGCGAGACTCCGTTTGAGAAAACGACGACGATTCCAAAAGACCGTCTCAGAACTAACAGAGGCTTCGGAACGAGTCCAAGGTTTAGGAAGATGAATAAACACGTTGTAATGGGAACGAGGAATACTTAACGGGGCATTGCCGACTGCTTTACAATTGTCGGAGAACACTCGGAGAACACCTCAATGATACCCTTTGACATTACGTTGGCCAGCGCCCTGGGAGAACAGGTCAGTGACCTCCTCGAACCCATCGCCGCCCAGTTTCGCAGTTTGAATATCCCGGCCCCCATTACCCATTGGGGCCATCCGGTGATGATGGGAATCGTGGCCGTCGCGATGGGTGGGGCCACCGCCCTCACCGGCTGGAAAGGACGGTTAGCTGAAGATAAGGACGAGTCACAGAAAAATCGCTCTGCTCATAGCAAGATTGCCAAGTTTATGGCATTTTTCATGATGTTGGGCTACACCGGTGGGGTTCTGTCTCTGGTCATGCAACACGAAGCAATCCTCGAAAGCCCTCACTTTTGGACCGGTTCGATGGTTGTGGCCCTCTTGGTGTTGCAGAGTCTTACGTCTTTGAAAGGATTTTGGGGAACAGCCAATTTACGGCTGGTTCATGCCTATATTGGCAGCAGCTTGATGGTGCTATTGGTGGTTCACGCCATTTTGGGGATTCGTCTGGGCCTGTCTATTTAGATATCCCCGCCGACTTGTCGACGTTACAGGAGTCGAGTGCATCGAACCGCGAGTTTGATTGTCTGTTTAGCCTATCTCCTCGGAATCTCTCTGGCGAGGGTTCCGGGGATTGCCTATTTCTGGCTGCTGGCGGCGGGAGTGTCAGCCCTGGCTATGCCCCGACTGTGGCGTAAAGGTCCCCGAGGTGGGGTTTGGTTCGGGGCGGGCCTGGTGGGCTTTTTGGGGACGGTGTATCTGCAAGCGGTGATTCCACAACCGGCGGCCAATGATGTGGCCCGCTATGCCAATCAGGAGGTGACGGTGGCGGGGGTGGTGTTGGACCAACCTACCTTGAACCGCAATCAGCGGCTGCGGTTTCGCTTTGAGGCGCAGACGCTTCTCTCTCAGGAGTCTCA
>SIHH01000232.1 GCA_004299065.1 Phormidium sp. SL48-SHIP
CTTGCCTCTTGCCCTCTTATCCCTTCGCCGCTCGGGTTGCATTCGCTACCGCGACTAGGGCCACGCCAACATCAGCAATAACGGCCTCCCAGAGTCCCGCTAAACCGAGGGTTCCTAGGATAATCACCAGTAGTTTAATCGCAAAGGCAAGAATGATGTTTTGCCAGACAATAGTGCGAGTGCGATGGGAGATGGCGATCGCCTGCACCAGTTTGGCCGGGGAATCTTCCATTAACACCACATCAGCCGTTTCAATGGCGGCATCGGAGCCTAAACCCCCTCCCCCTCCGCCCATAGCCACCCCTACGTCCGCCAGGGCTAGGGCTGGCGCGTCGTTAATGCCATCTCCTACAAAAATCACCGCTCCCGGTCCTCTCGGCTCACGTAGCCACCGCTCTAGGAGCTTGGCTTTGTCCTCCGGGAGCAGTTCGCTATAAACCTCATCGAGGCCGAGGCGATCGCCCACGGCTTGGGCCACGGTTTTATTGTCTCCGGTGAGCAGAATAATCCGTTGAATGCCCTGATCTCGTAAGTCCTGAATCGCTTGGGGGGCATCCTCTCGCAGGCGATCGGCCACCTCAAGGGTTCCCGCATCTTGGCCATCAAAGGCTACCCGCACTCGGGTTCCTGAGCCTTGGGACGTCGACAAAGGGGCTAGGCCCAACTCTTGGCCCAACTCTTGGAAAAGCCGTTCATTGCCGATGGCTATATCACAAACTTTAGAATTTGTCAAGGTTGCTCGTAAGCCCCGGCCGGGATATTCCTGAACCGTTTGCAACAAGTTGGAGTCGAGGGGGCCAGTCCAAGCCCGGCTGATCGATTGAGCGATGGGGTGAGTGGATTGGGACTCGGCGATCGCACTGTAATGGAGTAGCATCTCCTCATCCCAGGGCGGATTTGCCTCAACCTGAGTCACCTCAAAACTGCCTTCGGTGAGAGTTCCCGTTTTATCAAAGACCACCGTTGAGACGTCCGTGAGGCGATCGAGAAACACCGATCCTTTCAGCAAAATTCCTTGTTTTGCCGCCCCGCCAATGCCTCCAAAATACCCTAGAGGAATACTGACCACTAAGCTACAGGGGCAAGAGATCACCAACAACACCAAAGCCCGATAACCCCATTGCGTCAAACTCCCCCCCAGTAGAGGCGGAATCAGAGCGATCGCCAAGGCCAAGGCCACCACAATCGGCGTATAACGACGCGCAAACCGGCTAATAAACTTCTCCGTCGGGGCTTTCTGCTGGCGGGCCTGTTGCACCAACTCCAGAATCCGCACCAGGGACGATTCCCCAAAGGGACGAGTCACCCGCACCGTCAAGGCGCCGTTTTGGTTAATCGACCCCGCCAACACCCCCTCACCGGGTTTCACCGAACGGGGGACGGATTCCCCCGTTAAAGCCGAGGTATCGAGATAACTCTCCCCGGAGAGAACCTCCCCATCTAGGGGAACCCGCTCACCGGGTTTAACGAGAATCTCCGCCCCCACCGCCACGGACTCAGGGGAGACCGGTTCGAGGCCCTCAGCCGTTTTCAGGTTGGCGAGATCGGGGCGAATCTCCAACAGGGCGCGAATCGAATCACGCGAGCGATCGACCGCCAGATCTTGGATGGCTTCCCCCAAGCGGTAAAACAGCATCACCGCTAGGGCTTCGGGCAATTCGCCGATGGCGATCGCCCCCAGGGTGGCAATGGTCATCAAGAAATTCTCATCGAGGGCCTTTCCCTTCAGCAGTCGTCGGCCCGCCGTCGTCAGCACTCCCCAACCCACCCAGAGATAGGCGGGGATAAACCACAACCATTCCCCCCAGAGGGGCAATCGTCCCCGTACCGAAAGGACCAGGCCAACCCCAAACCAGGCGATCGCGACCCCCAAGAGTCCAAACTCTTCCCAGGGGAAGCGATTAACCTGATCCTGAGACGGGGAACTGGCCGTCTCTTGACAGCCGCAACCGGACGAAGCACTCATCGCGAAACCATGAATTAACGTTTAATGTTCAGTCTATCAACGCCACTCATCCCACGTGTGATTAAAAATTGACGTATCCGGGAACATCACCGGATTACCATTCTCCGACAGTTGCCGTTGCAAGGTTTCTAACTGCGGTTCCGGGTAGGGGAGATGATCCACCAACTCATAGGGAGCGAGATCCTGCTGCAAGGCAAACACCGCCGTCGTTCCCGCCGCTGCACCCGCCGACCATTCAAACGAGTGAACCCGATAGGCCGCCGCCGCAATGTGACTCGTGGCGATACTCTTACCCGCCACCAAGAGATTATCCAAACGTTGGGGAATCAAAGCCCGTAGCGGAATTTGGAAGGGAAAGGCCCGTCCTTGGCCCCGTCGTTCCCCAGGCCGCTCGTAATTTCCAGGGGCTTCTGGGGGACTCAACGCCATACAGGGGTGAAAATCGATCGCATAATGGCCAATCCCCACCGTATCGGGAAAGAGCGTGGCCCGCGATCGCCGTGTCACCTCCTCCCGAGACAATTCCCGAGACGCAATCCCCGCCGCATCGACTCCCGACAACACCGCCCACAAATGCCGTAACGCCGCCGGAGTCAGAGCATTCTCATAAAACTCATCCCGAAAATCCGCCATCGTAATATCCACTTCCCAAACCGTAAAGCCATCCGCATGAGCAAACCCCGGTCGCCCAATAATCCGCCGTCCCTCCCGCATATACGGATATTTCGAGAGACCATGAGCCGTTCCCATCGGCGAGTCAAAGCCACTCAAATAGCGATGATTGGGGTGAGGTTCCTTAACCCCCTCCCCCAACTGAGAATCCGTCGTTCCCTGTACGAGCCAATAGAAATAGCCAATCGCGTTCTCCTCACCCCGTCGCAGGCTTTCCGTCCGTAACCCGCCCAACCAGCCGCCGGGATCTAACTGTCCCCGGTCCCGAAGTTGCTCGCGGGTATAAATCAGATTATCCTCCGCCGTTCCCGGACGGTAATCATTGCCCCAAGTCCAGTTCTGCATCGAGATATCCCCCGGATAGATGGGGTACTCCCGCACATTTCCCGGACGAGATTCCTTGGGTTTCATGCTGTGGATTTGGCGATAGGTAAACACAAGCGTGAAGTTCGCCAGTCGTTCGAGTTCATAACTGTAATAGGGTTCATATTGTTCATAAAAGTCAGGAAGCTGATGCTCTTGCGGCTCTTCCGTGGCTTCCATGGCGAAGGTATAGGTGAAGCCTTGAGTGCAGTAGGGGTCTCCCGTTTCACTCGATGACGTGGGTTCGAGGAAGGAGCGGGGGTCAATCCCCAGACGGTGGGGAACATCCGTCAAACCAATCAACTCCCCGGTTTCCGTGGCGTCAATCACATACCAATCGGGAGAATTGGGGGTTGCATCCGGGGACTGGGGACGAAACTCGATAATCGTTTTCTCAAAGAGATCAGAGTCCTCATAACCGAAAGCATCTTCAATGGTGGCCGACAGCGGCAAACTATTAAGGGGAGGGGCATCGGCTTGCGGTTGATGCTGAATCGCCATGGCCGAGGTGATTTGATTTCCCGCAGCATTATAGGTGAGGTCCTTAATGACCGTATTGGGGAACCAATGTAACGTTCCCCGTCCCGCTTTGGCCGCATCTTCGAGCAATTCAAACAGGAGGTTATGACCGTCATAGGGCATAAAACAGGATTCACTCACCCAGCACGCACCGGGATTGAGCATTCCATAATGGTCTTCGATAGCCGAGCGTAGAGCCAGATAGCCTCGGGGATAGAAGAGGAGATGGCGTTGAGTATCGCGTTCATCGAGGGCCGAGGTTCCCTGGGCCGAGATTTGCCCCCCCACCCAGTCGGTGATTTCCGTCAGACAAACTGTTTTCCCTAACTGTAGGGCTTCATAGGCGGCGGCGGCCCCGGAGAGTCCACCCCCCGCAACGAGGAGGTCACAGGTTTCTTGTCGATCAGCCTCCCGAGGGGGAGTGGCGTAGGAGAGGGGGCTGACGGTTAGAGTGAGGAGGGGAGTCAGGAGGAGGGAGACAACCGAGAAACGATGCAACATGGCGACGATAAAACCTGGATTTTGTCTGGGTTTCAGTGTTTTTTTAGGTTCTAAGTTGCTGGGTTGTTGCCCTCACAAACGAGAGCAACTCCAGGGTCTTTATGAAAACCTGGAGTATAGCGCAAGGGGGGCTTGTGGCGATCGCCCCTCAGGGTCGCTTTCAGCAACTGGCACAGTCCCCCCAGATGACCCAAAAACTCACCCCGCCCTACGGGCATTCTTCCCTGGAGGGCAAGTCAGACCCGCCTCCCCACCTCCCCGCCTCCCCACTCCTCGTGTCACGGCTCCAGCCGTGACACGCTCGACCGGCGGCTCTGCCGCCTGAGACGTCCAGCCCGAGAGATATCTAGCGGCGATGGTCAGCGATGTATTTAAGCCGCCACACCCCCGACCGTTGCCCACCAGAATAGTCAGCCAAAACCGTCGAAAAAATCGCAGATTTAAACTTCATTTACCCAAGTTTAATCATCAGCAACCATCGCAATACATTCAATTTCAACTCGTACATCTTTCGGGAGTCGTGCCACCTCAACTGCCGCCCTGGCTGGGGCATTCGCCTCATCGAAGTACTGAGAATAGATGCTGTTCATCTCACTAAACTCATTCATATCTGCCAAAAAAACCGTGGTTTTTACCACATCCGAAAAACTGGCTCCCGCCGCTGTTAAAATTGCCTGAAGATTCTCTAGGACTTGTTTAGTTTGCCCCTTAATATCACCGGTCGCGACCCGTTCACCTTGAGCATTGAGGGGAATTTGCCCAGCCACAAACAGGAGTTTCCCCGTGGCGAGGACCGCTTGGTTATAGGGGCCAACTGGAGCGGGGGCGTTGTCGGTACGGATAATCTGACGCATTCAGGGTACAGGTAAAGTGATGGGATTATGTCACGCTATTTTATAGCTGAATCTTCGTTCAACCAAGCTGATGAATGAGCTGCGCCATAATATCATTACCCGAGATTGGGTGATTATCGCCACCGATCGCGCCCATCGCCCCGATGAGTTTAACCAACAGCGGCCCGCCCCAGCGGATTTGCCCCCCTATCGCGAGGACTGTCCTTTCTGCGCCGGAAACGAGGCCCGGACGGGGGTAGAAACGGCGATTCTTTCAGATCGTCGCGGCTGGCGGGTGCGGGCGGTGTTGAATAAATATCCGGCCCTGTCCCCCGAAGGTGAGGTGATCCGACAGCGGGGTAAGATCTACCGTTCTCTGACGGCGGTGGGGTTTCATGAGGTGATCATCGAACATCCCCACCATAATGTGACTCTGGCTTTGCTATCCCTGACGGATATAGCCGATGTACTGCGGATGTATCGGGAACGCTATCGCCACCTACGCAAAGATCCGAGGATTTCTACCATTGTCATCTTCAAAAATCATGGTCGAGGTGCGGGAACCTCCCTCGAACATCCCCACTCCCAGATTGCGGCGACTCCCATTGTGCCCAATCAACTGCGACTGCGGACTCAGGAGGCAATCCGTTATTTTGATGATTGGGGGGAATGTATTTTTTGCCGGACGTTGGCCGAAGAACTCAAGGCGGGCGATCGCATTGTCTGTGAAAGCAAGCATTTCGTCGCCTTTATCCCCTACGCCGCCCTCTCTCCCTTCCATCTCTGGATTTTTCCCCGCCGCCATGCCTCCTCTTTTGAGGATATCCTGGATCACGAGATTGAGGATTTAGCGGAAATCCTACGCACGGTTTTGGCGAAACTCTATGTAGGGTTGCACAATCCTGATTACAATTACACCATTCGCTCGATTCCCAGCGATGAACATCGCACTAACTATTTCCATTGGTATGTGGCGGTGATTCCTCGGGTGTCTCTAACGGCGGGGTTTGAGTTGGGAAGTGGGATGTATATCAATACCACACTCCCAGAAGCCAGTGCTGAGTTTCTGCGATCGATTTCCGTCGGGGAGTCGACTGCCGATTTGGGTGACGATTCTGGGGGCGATCGCTGATACCCTTTTAGCAATCCCGCGAGAATCCTGCGTTTCTAATCTCCGATTGAAGCGCAGCCTGTACGCGGCGTCAAAGTGGCGGGTAAGCCGTTCGGTCTGTTATCTTAGCCTTAGTACAAAGCTCGCCGTCTCTAATGAAAGTCGTCAAG
>SIHH01000233.1 GCA_004299065.1 Phormidium sp. SL48-SHIP
TTGCCTCTTGCCTTTTGCCTCTTGCCTTTTGCCTTTTGCCTTTTGCCTTTTGCCCCTAAAATAAATTATTGAACAAACTGGACTCTTCCACCGTAGGCGCGATACATATTCTCTTGAGTGAGAACTTCAGAACGAGGGCCGGTGGCAATGAGGTCTTGATTGAGTAAAATTAAATCATCAAATTGACGGATGCTTTCGCCGAGGTCGTGGTTGACGACGAGGACAATTTTACCGGAGTCGGCGAGTTCTCGGAAGATGTTAAAGAGAATTGTCTCGGTTTTGCGATCGACTCCGGTGAAGGGTTCATCAAAACAGAAGATTTCTGCTTCTTGGGCCAGGGAACGGGCCAGGAAAACTCGTTGTTGTTGTCCTCCCGAGAGTTCGCCGATGGGACGATGGATAAACTCGCCCATTTTGACGCGATTGAGGGCGGCGGTGGCGATGCGGCGACTGGTGGGGGAGTAGCGTTGGAACCAGCCGGTTTTACGGATGCGTCCCATCATTACCACATCCGAGACGGTGGCGGGGAAGGTCCAGTCAATTTGCGATCGCTGGGGAACGTAGGCGACTCGCTTCAGTTGCTGGGTGAGGGGTTTTCCGGCGCTGTGGACTTGGCCGGTACTGGGGATTAACCCCAACATGGCTTTGAGGAGGCTGCTTTTCCCGGCGCCGTTGGGACCGATGATGGCGGTGAGTTTCCCCGGTTGGATGTCCAGGTTAATGTTTCGCAGGGCCTCAATCTCTCGGTAGTGGACGTTGAGTTGTTTGACGGCGATGGTGGGGGAGGGGGTAATCTTAGCGACCTGGCTGGGTTGGTTCGAGTTCCAGGGTTGCGCTGGGATCAGGGAAAGGTGTTGCATGGTCACTCAATGGGGAAAGAGGGGAGAGTCTGGCTGAAACAGTGGTCGCGGAGTCGGCTCGTCTCCATCAGTTTATCTTAAAAATGAGATAAATATGATAAATATATGAAAGAAAAATGAAAGCTAGGTTGACTAGGGTTATGAAGCTGAAATCGTCTCTCGCAGGAGTTCTCGGCACGCTGGTGTTGGGGTTGGGGGCTTGTACGCCAAGGGTTCCGATGGGGGAGGAGGAGCGGCTTGGGGTGGTCTCGACGAGTACGATCATCGCCGATTGGGTTGAAGAGGTCGGGGGAGAGGCGATCGCTCATGAGAGAATTTTAGATCCTGGTGCTGATCCCCATATTTATGAGCCAGTTCCCCAAGATAATGTGGTTCTCGAACAGGCGGATGTGATTTTCTATAACGGTCATAATCTCGAACCGGGCTTAATTCGGATGGTGGAGGCGATCGAGGGGGATGCGGTGACGGTGGCGTTGGGGGAAATGATCGAACCTCTGGATTTTGAGACGGATGGGGCGATCGAACCGGATCCTCATGTTTGGGGGGATGTCAGCCATGCGATCGCCATGACTCGTCATATTCGCGATGTCCTAATCGAAGCCTCTCCGGCTCACAGCGCCATTTTTACCCAGAATGCGGTCATGTTCACCGATGAACTCGAAGAACTTGATACTTGGATTGAGGAGCAAATCGCCACCATTCCCGCGAGTAACCGGCAACTGGTGACGACCCATGATGCCTTTCAGTATTATGCTAACGCTTATGGCCTAGAGGTGTTGGGAACTCTCATTGGTATGAGTACCGAAGAACAACCGAGCGCCCAAACCCTACGCCAGCTTGTCGATGAGGTTCGTGAGAGTGGAGTTCCGGTCATTTTCGCCGAAACGACGATTAATCCTCAGTTGATTAACACGGTCGCCGAGGAAGCGGGGGTGGAGGTGGCCCAGACGAAACTTTATTCAGACTCCATTGGTGCGCCAGGACGCGAGGGAGACTCCTATATTGCGGCGATCGCCTCGAATACTTGTACGATTACAAATGCCCTTGGTGGACGCTGTACTCCCTTTGAACAAGGGCGTTCGGGGGATTTGCCAGCCAATCGCTCCTCAGATTAGTCGCTAGAATGAGGGCGATCCGGCGATCGCCCTTCCCAGGTTTGGTGTCTCAGGTCTAGGTTGGGGGAGGTTCTGGTGATTCAAGTAACCCCAAGGAGCTAACGATGACAGATCGCGATGAGTTTATCTTTCCTCGTAATCGCTATTACGGTGACTTTAAGCCGGAAAATGTGGTGTTTAATGCCAATTTACAGGAATTTGCCCAGCGGGTTAACTATATCTGTAACCTGGAGACGAGTGGTAAATTGCCCCCCGATGAAGCCTACGAGGCGATTAAGGATCTTTGGAAACAGCTAAAAGCCTCGAAAAGAGAGTTGAATATTGGCGATCAACCCTCTTAAGGTGTAACAAGATTCCCTCGCGGGTGGTGTCAGGAGTTCAAGATTCTAGGCGTCGCCTGCGAGGTCGCTGTGATAACCTCCGAGAGGCAAATTCGTTAAAATAGTAGGATATGCCTCACACGAACTGTCAGCACTAATGTTTATCAATGCCAGTCATTTGTTGCAGAGGAATCCCCGGCTCAACTACCACGGTATTACGATTACCGATGTGGACAGAGATGGTTGCTTTGAAATCGTAATTGCTGGCTGGGGAGGTCCGAATCGGGTGCTGAAATGGGATGGCCAAACTCTGGCCGATCTCGATTGTGAGGCGATCGCCGATGGCCAACGACAAAGCTTGGGACTGATCGCCGGGGATCTCAATGGGGATGGCTGGGAAGAACTCTATTGTCTCAACAGCGATCGCGATGCGGATCGGTTGTTAAGCTGGCAGGGACAGCAGTGGGTCGATCTGTTTGAACAGACGACTCGACTACCGATGGGTGGGCGCTCGGCGGTTTGCGTGGATCGTCTCGGCCAGGGAGATTATGGCTTTTTTATTGCCGATTCGACGGGTTCGATCCACTTTTATGAACTACGGGGCGATCGCCTCAAAGATATCGCGGCGGAGATTGGTTTAAAGCGGGTCGCGGGGATTCGCGGCGTGGTCGCCTTACCCCTGGTGAGTAAGGGGATG
This sequence comes from Phormidium sp. SL48-SHIP, assembly GCA_004299065.1. GTDB lineage: Bacteria > Cyanobacteriota > Cyanobacteriia > Cyanobacteriales > Geitlerinemataceae > Sodalinema. Next base: position 2,993 of record SIHH01000233.1, read on the forward strand.
GACATTTTTGCGGCCAACGAAAATGGGGCTAATTGCCTATTTCGTCATCACCCCGATGGAACCTATGAAGAGATGGCGGCGGCGGCGGGGCTACAGGATGCCCATGAACAGAGTCGCGGTGTGGCGGTTCTCGATGCTGATGGGGATGGGAAGTTTGATGTGGTCTATGGCAATTGGGAAGGGAGTCATCGCCTATTTTTACAGGGGGCCAGGGGACATTTTCGCAATGTTGCTCCCCGTGAAATGGCGCGACCGTCACGGGTGCGGACGGTGATTGCGGCGGATTTTGATAATGATGGGATTGAGGAGATTTTCTTTAATAGTCTCGGGGAACCCAATCGCCTGTTTGGATTGCGCGATGGGGCTTGGCGACAATTGGATATTGGCGATGCTTGGGAACCCGATGGCTTGGGAACGGGGGCTGCGGTGGGAGATTTTGATGGGGATGGCCAGTTAGAGTTACTGCTGTCTCACGGGGAGTCGGCGGGGCAAACTCTGAGTTTATATCGTCCCCAGGGGAGCGATCGCGCCTGGTTACGGGTGGCCCCCCTCACCCGTCATGGTGCGCCGGCCCGAGGGGCAATCTGCCGCCTCACGGTGGCCGGAAATCATCAAGTTCGTGTCATTGATGCCGGGAGTGGTTATCTCTGTCAGATGGAACCGGTGGCCCATTTTGGGTTGGGAAGCCATCGCCGTATTGATCGACTTCAGGTGTTCTGGCCCGATGGCGCAACGGTGACGTTAATCTCACCGATGGTCAATCAGGTGATTCGGGTTCCCTATCCCGGTTCCAATAAGCCTCCCAATGGCTTCTCGTGAATGGCACTCCTGATTCTGCGAGAATCCGTTATCCTTGAGGTGGGACGACGGCTTGAGGATATACCCAACCCCATGACGCAACAGGATTTACATGAACTGGCTCGTAAGGGCGATTCCAAGGCAATTTCAGCCCTGTTAAATCAGCAACTGAAATCCTGGGGAGTGCGATCGAAGGTGGTCACGAAGCAGCGTTGTCTGCATGTGATTTTAGAGGCCGATGATAATGTACCCGATCGCCCGAATTGTTTGGAGATGGTACGGGTGAAGGTGGTCAACTGGGAAGTTGAAGGTGTTGATCGAGTTCGGGTCTATGGTCGCAAAACCGGCAATTCGGCGGCGGCTTGGCAACAAGAGTTCGCGGTGGCGGTGGGAGGCTATTCCAATCTACTCTTTTCCCAATCTCAAGGTGCGACAGGTTCTCCAGATCATGAGGGGGGGTCTGAGGAGGGTTCGGCACCTAAGTCTCCCTCCTCGACGTCTCATTCGCCGTCTCAGATGGGACCCGTCTTAAAGGGGATTCTCTTAATTGTGGTGGTTCTACTTGCGGTTGGTGCGTATTTTCTCTTGCAACAATCTCAATCGGATGAGTCAGACACAACACAAGAACAATTAATCATTAAGTCTTAATCTTAAGAATTACCCAAAAATCCCTCTTGCCTCTTGCCTTCTGTTCCCTGTTCCGGTGTTCCCGGTTCCCTTCTTTTGCCTTTTGCCTTCTACCAATCAACAACGCTCAAAAATTCGCCGCTTGTATCCTGACATCCCGTTAATACTCCTCCAGCGGCGAGAGTTTCCTTTAAGTGAATTAGGGCGGTTTCAGTGATGCGTTCACCGGGAATCAGGATAGGAATCCCTGGAGGATAAGGACATATCAGTTCGCCACAAATTTCTCCTGGGGAATTGTGAAATAATAGCCTTTTTTTCGGTGCAAAATGGGCTTGACGGGGGGTCATGATTGCTGGAGGTATCGGTGATAAATCTTGGCTTGAGAGAGGACTAGGAATGGGGGCGGATTGGGCCAGTTGGCTGATGGCGTTGAGGAGACGATCGCCGTCGGGGGGGCGATCGCCGATGGTGAGGGCAAAGGTGAGATGATGGAGTTGCGGAAGTTCGCAAATCACGCCAAAGTGTTCAGTGAGTTGTTCGTCAGCGGCATAGCCGGTGAGTTGGCCGATACGCAGCGTGAGACGACTCGGATCGTCGGCGTGGGGGGATAGGGCGACGCTGGGGAGTTGGCTAAGGTGCGATCGCAGCCGTTGGGCCATCTCGACGCAATTTTGTAACTGTTGATAACCCTCGGTGGCGATTTGTTGGCGGGCCATATCCAGACTCGCCAAAATCAGGGAGTTGGGACTGGTAGACTGAACCAGGGGTAAGGCGGCTTGAATGCGATCGGGGGAGATGCGATCGCCCTGATAATGTAACATCGCCCCCTGAGATAAAGCCGTCAAACTCTTATGAGTCGATTGAACCACGAGATCCGCGTCTCCCTGCAAGGCTGACGCCGGAAATTGAGGATGAAACCCCAAATGGGCGCCATGGGCTTCGTCAACGATGAGGGGAATCCCGTGACGATGACAACAGGCGGCCAGTCCAGCAATATCGCTGCAAATGCCGTGATAGGTGGGAGAAACCACCAAAACAGCTTTTATATCAGAATGTTGCTTTAAGGCGGCTTCTAGCGCCTCTGGAGTTACGCTCAGCACCATATCCCATTGGGGGTCATAGTCTGGCTGAATAAACACGGGTTCGGCGGCGGCTAAAATGAGGCCGGCGATCGCACATTGATGGCTATTTCGGGCCAGCAGTACTTTATCCCCTGGATTACAGGTGGCCAGTATCGCGGCGATTACGCCAGCGGTGGAACCATTGGTTAAAAACCAGGTTTGCTTAGCCCCAAACGCCGCTGCTGCTAACTGTTGAGCGGCTTTAATCGGGCCTTGAGGTTGAAACAGGTTATCGAGTTGAGGAAGTTCGGGTAAATCCCCTTGAAACATCTCAAGTCCCAGCCAATTTTTTAAGGGATTAGCAATCCCCTGTCCCCGTTTATGTCCAGGGAAGTAAAAGGGAGTTTGAGACGAGTTTGCTTCAGCTTTAAGAGCGTCTAAAAATGGGGTTTTAGACTGTAACATTTGCGAGGGCTTGTGAGATGAGTTTAATTATTTTTGCCGGAAGAAGAGGGCGACAACAAGGGTACGCCCCTACGTCTTTCCCATCTTGGGAGAGGTTCCCGGAGGGCGGGGTGGGTTATCCGGT
>SIHH01000234.1:0-5087 GCA_004299065.1 Phormidium sp. SL48-SHIP
AAACGAGCATTTCGTTTATTGACACACCGTCAGGAACCCGGGAAACCCGAGAAGTAGAGAAGGAAGAAGTTGGATTAGAACTTGGGGTAACCATCCACCGGATTGATGATAATGGTTTTGTGACTTTAGAAGTCAACCCAGAAGTGAGTTCTCCAGTCGGTACGGCGGGAGAAGGTGCGCAAACGGTTACCTTGATTCAGCGACGTTCTGTTGATTCGGGTCGAGTTCGCATTCGTGATGGTCAAACCTTAATTATTTCAGGAATCATCCAAGAAATCGATCGCACTGAGGTTCGTAAGGTTCCTATTTTAGGTGACATTCCCCTCTTGGGAGCTTTATTCCGCAGCACAGTTCGCGATAATGAACGTCAGGAAGTCATTGTCATTTTGACACCGAACATCCTCAACGATGCTGACCCCAACAACTTCGGGTACACCTATACCCCAGGTCGCGACGCGCGGGAGGTTCTCCAACAACAACGTAACTTCACCTTCCCCCAACCCCAGCAGTAAGAGGCCCCCGACCTCATGGCCCTCGTTTGGCCCTCGTTCCTTGGCTCTGCCAAGGAATGCCCCTGGGGAGGCTCCGCCTCCCGTCTCAAACTTGGGAACTTTGAGAGAATTTTAAGGATTCTCCTCAGGCTGTCGTCGTGGAATCTCGATCGCAAATGCAGTCCCCCCCTCAGGCGGAATCAAACAGTGAATTTGGCCGCGATGGCGTTCAACAATAATTTGGTAGCAAATCGATAACCCCATTCCCGTTCCCTGGCCAACGGGTTTAGTGGTAAAAAATGGGTCGAACACCTTGGAAATGGTCGCCTCAGCAATACTTGGACCATTATTTGAAATAATAATCTCTACCGTATCTCGTTCATCAATAGAGCGCGTAAAAACGCGAATGTTTGGGTCTGTTAACTCTCCTTTTTTCACATAATCTTGTAAAAAGTAAATGGAGTTGTGCAAGATATTTAAAAAAACCTGATTCAATTGACCCGGATAACAGTCAATTTTGGGTAACTCTCCATAATCTTTGCCAACCTCAATTTCTGTACCATTGGGGAGTTTTAAGCGGTTTTGTAGCATAATCAAGGTGCTGTTGATACCGTCATGGATATCAACCCGCTTCATCTCTGCCTCATCGAGACGGGCAAAGTTGCGCAGATGACTGATGATTTTATGGATTCTTGCCGCTCCCACGCGCATCGAGTCAATCAGTTGTTTTGAGTCTTCGGCGAGAAACTCAATATCAGTGTCTTCGAGTAACACTTTTAACTCTTCAGGAATTTCAGGAAAGCATTTTTGATAGAGACAAATAATATCGAGTAAATCCTGGATATAGTCTTCTGCAAAGGATAAATTGCCTTCAATAAAGTTGATGGGATTGTTGATTTCATGGGCAATTCCGGCCACCATCTGCCCCAAACTCGACATCTTTTCACTTTGAATCAGTTGGGCCTGAGCTTGCTTGAGTTGTTGCAGCGTCACCATCAAGTCATGGTTAGCCGCTTTCAGTTGGTGATTGAGTTCATATTGGCGTAATCCGGCACGCACTCTAGCTTTGAGTTCATTGGGATCAATGGGTTTCGAGAGAAATTCATCGGCCCCCGCATCGAGGCCCTGAACTCGATCAGCCACGGTTTCTCGTGAGGAGAGGAGAATCACAAATATGCCGGATAAGTCGGGATGCGATCGCACCTGACGACAGAGTTCCATCCCGTCAAGTTGCGGCATGACCCAGTCACTGATAATCAAGGCCGGAGAAATCAGCAACGCCTTCTCAATTCCCTCAACACCATTCTCTGCGAGCGTTACGTTATAGCCTTCTTTCTGCAACGTCCGATTGAGGAGCAGCCGTGTTGTGGCATCATCTTCGATAACCAAGATTCGCAGCGAGTGTTGGGCCTGTAGATCGTGCATTCCGGCTTTAGGTAGAGTTGGGAGTTCACGAAACTGGAGCAATCCGGGCAGTTTCTGGGCTGACAGGTTCTGGGAAATACCGCTTAGTACAGCCGTCGAGGCCTGACGGTTGATTGGAGCGGCCCCGGTTTGCGGTCTCGTTTTGCGAGTTCGAGGCTGGCTCAAGTCTGAAGAGACACCTAGGTATGGTTCCATTTTGCCAGGTTAACGGACTGAATGGGAATCGTTCATGAGAATACCGGAGGGGACGATCGCCGAGATGAGATGCACGTGACCTGACGACGATCAATAAGTTTTGGCGTAACGGACTGGTTTGTTCTTTGGTTCTGTCTTAAGTTACGATGTCCGTCTCTTAAGTTGCGTAACCTTAACCTTACTCAACAAAATCAAACCAGTAACGTTGCCATTTGCGAGAAAATTGTTTCGACATTTTCCCCAGTTTTTGCTGATGTGAAATAAAGTGAGGTGAGGCGATCGCCTTGCTCAGTTTTGACCTGGTCTTGTAAATGGGCGAGTTTGTCCGCCTCAAGTAAATCGGACTTATTTAAGGCGGCGATCGCCACTCCTTTCGGATTCACCGAGAAAAATAAATCCAAATGGTCCCCCAAACGCTCAATGGTCTCTAAACGAGTCACATCGGCGACAAACAAGGCTCCCGACGACCCTTGCAGGTAACTCGGAGCAATAGATTTGAACTTCGTATGACCCTCCAAATCCCAAATTAGAAGTTGAACGGATTTATCCTCTCCGGCGCGGTTGGTGACATTAACCGGTTTACGCGAGATTTTAACGCCGACCGTCGAAAGATAGCGATCGCTAAACTTTCCTTCCACAAAGCGACGAATGAGGCTCGTTTTACCGACACTAAAATCTCCAATTGTACAAATTTTCTTAGAAAGAACTGCCATAGGATGATCTCTACGAGAAGTCAAGACAAGTCTGACACAACCAGCCACCTTATGGACATTATTGTGGCAGAACTCAGGGATAAGTTTATATGGTAACGGGAATTGACCCGAGTATCAGAAAAATTGTCATGGGACTTGTCCCCAAGTCATGGTAATGTCTGCCAACGGACACAACGACTGAGTTCCGCCGCTGCCGTCTCATCAAGGTCTGGAGGTGGGTTAATCGAGCCGTTAATCTGTAAGCGATCGGCCGCAATTCCCTGTTCGACCAGAAAGTCCCGAGTGGCTTCGGCCCGTTGTTGAGCAATCTGCTGATTCACTAGCGCAGAGCCAATTTGATCCGTATGTCCAATTAAGCGTAACCGCAAGTCTGGCGAGTCTTGCAACAACTCAGCCAAGGCCCCTAAGGTCTCCCGTTGTTCCGGCTCAGTAATGGCCGTCTCTCCGGAGGCGAAATAAATCCGTTCCTCTAGGGTTTGGGGTTTCGCTCCCATGGTATGAGTGACGGTTGTTACCCCTGGAATGGCCTCAAACGCTTGCGTCACCCGCTGCGCTCGATTGGGATTGGGTAACTCTCCCCAAAGCTGCACCTCGCTTCCCTGTATCTCTCCCTCTAAGGAGACATCCTCCAGGCTATTCAAGGCGCTCAGGGTCCGTTCAAACTCGGCGGCGGTCAATTCTGGGGTGGGGGGAACCTCAAGCGTTAGAATGCGGTTTTCCGTCGGTCGCTCCGGTAATACGTCCGCAATGGCCGCCTCGGCCCGCGATCGCAGACTCTCCGTCGGCACCTCACCCGACAACACCAACGTGCGCCAATTCATATCGGCATTGAGGCGATAAATCCCTAAAGCTGGATGCGATCGCAACACCTGTTGAGCTTGAGCTATAATTCGCCCTTGCCAAAACCGCAAGCCGCCCCAAACCCCAAACCCGAGCAACAGCAGTCCTAAAAATCCCAACAAAATCGGGGGACGATTGCGGCGTTGTTCCTCCGTTTCTCGGAAGTTAGCCGACTCAACCAACATCTGGAGGCGATTGGTCACCAGCGGCGGCATCGTCTCGGGGTCTCCGTCATAATCCTCAATCGCATCCCCAGACTTCTGCACGATGTAGCCAAGGGTGTTACGGAGATTATTGACAAAGGACTTGGGCATTTCCCCTTCGGCCACCACGGCAATATAACAGTAGCCCGCCACTTCCATGACTAAGTTGAAGGTTTCATACTCAATCTCTTGCAGTTCAGAGGTTCCCCCAGGGGTGACGATGCAATCAGCGGCAAAACTGCGGATTGCCGTGAGCATCCCGCCGATCATATCCGACTCTAGGCGTTCTGATTCGGACAGTTGGGCCTCGCAAATCACCAAACCCGAGTGTTTATGGATTAAAAAGGCCGCCCGCACCTTAAAGGGGAAAGATTCCCGTAAAATCAACTCCGCTTCCGAGACGCCCTGTAAGCGGGCGCGAATCTTGCGGCGTACTCCTTCAAAACTGAGGGTATTTTCAACCTTTTGATTGATATCCCGCACCGCCTCCGTCATATACTTGGCGATGGTGTTACCGATGACGGGGTACAGGGCATCGACCATCGAATCCCGTTCGAGTTCAATCTGTGCCTTGATAAACCGGCCAATTTCCGGGGCGAGGGCATCACGAATGGCGTTGCGGTCGAGTTGGATCTGGCGATGAATGGCGGCCCCCATTTCGGGACCAATGGCGTTGGCGATTTGCTTGGGATTGCGTTGAATTTGGGCTTCGATCGCCCCAGGAAGAATCTCGGAAAAGGCTTCCTGCATGGCGTGGGGGTTTTGCTGCGATCGCTCATGAATGACCCGGTCAATTTCTGGGACTAGGGCCTGAATTACCTCGTTTCGCAGTTCAACGGGGGACAAGCTAGTGAGGATTTCCTGAATCACGGGCATCAGGGGACCCATTGAGCCTGTGGCGCGATCGAGTTGCTGTTGTAGATCGTCGACTTGGGCCTGGAGGTGACGCAAGTCCTGATTCGCTATTGTAGCGGGATGATATCCGGGAGTCGGGGCTGATGGGGAACCCTGACTCTGGGTCGTTTTTTGCGGCTGAGATTGCCACGGGGAGGGCCGGCCAGAGGGGCGACTAGAGGCGCGACTAGAGGGGCGACTAGAGGGATTACGGCGGCTTGGAGACGGTTCAGTGGCTGAGTCCTTCCCTAGACTCGACTCAACCGCTGATGGCTCACTGGCTAATGGCTCACTGGCTAATGGCTCACTGGCTAATGGCTCACTGG
>SIHH01000234.1:5097-6063 GCA_004299065.1 Phormidium sp. SL48-SHIP
GGCTCACTGGCTAATGGCTCACTGGCTAATGGCTCACTGGCTAATGGCTCACTGGCTAATGGCTCACTGGGAGTTGCGGGCGACGACTCTCCCATCGTTAGCTCACTCAGAAGCTGTTGCAGGGCGTTGAGAGCTTCGAGGTCGCTTAACGTATCCTGATTGGAGTTAGATGCATCTGAGTGAGGGGACGTCATGGAGGTTAATGATTCTGAGAATCGGGGAGCGGCTCGTCGTGATAGTCGGGTTCTTGATAGTCGGGTTTTTGATAGTCGGGTTGCTGATACTCGTTCTGTCGTTCCGGGAGGATGAGGCGTTCGGCGTTGCTGTTCTGAGACTCCTGGGCCTGCGCTTCTTTTCCCTTGACTTGCATACAAACATCAAACAGGATATCGGCCAAGTCAGTGCGGGAGAGTTTGTCGCCTTCGAGTTGTTGCGATCGCCGCTGAAGTTCGTCGAGGATCTGCGATCGTAAATCCGCCAGTTCTCCATCCAAACGTGTCCGGGTTTCCGATAACTCTTCTTCGATGTTACGAACTTGTCCTTTTAGGCTTTTCTCAGCCACGACAAAGTTACTCGAAAGGCGACTTTCCACGGTTCGCAGTTGGTTGCGTAAATCTTCGGAATCTTCATCGAGAGAGGCGTTGACGTACTGAAGCTTCTTCTCCATCCCATCGACGGCTGTTCTCAAGTCCGTCGTAAACACCGTCCGCAGGCTTTCGAGCTGTTCGGTCATCTGACGTCGTAGGGTGGCCACCTCGGACTCGAGTTGACTGAAGCGACGGTCATACTCACGAGAGCGATCGCCAAACAAGATATCGCGAATTTGGTCGATGTTGCCAAGGCGTTCTCGCATCTGATTGGGAGTGATCTCGTTCATGAGGTGAAAGCAGTAGTAGGGACCGTCGGTTGACTCAGTAATCTGGACTCAGCGATGTTGTCAAATTAGTGAGGGGATAACTCACCAAT
>SIHH01000017.1 GCA_004299065.1 Phormidium sp. SL48-SHIP
CCCCGTTCCCCCCACGGTACAATAAAGCCTCAAGCTCTCTTGCAATAGGTAGATTAACTGTGGAGCAAGTCAACCTCAAACCCGACTGGTTGCGCGTCAAAGCCCCCCAATGGCAACGAGTCGGCAACGTTAAAGAGATTCTGCGAGACCTCAGCCTCAACACTGTGTGCGAGGAAGCCTCTTGTCCCAACATTGGGGAATGCTTCAATAACGGGACGGCAACGTTTCTGATTATGGGGCCGGCTTGTACCCGCGCCTGTCCGTATTGTGACATTGACTTCGAGAAGAAACCCCAGCCCCTCGATGTCAACGAACCTCAGCATCTCGGGGAAGCGGTGCGGCGGTTGAACCTGAATCATGTGGTGATCACCTCTGTGAACCGAGATGATCTCCCCGACGGGGGTGCGTCTCAGTTTGTTCGCTGTATCGAAGCGGTGCGTCGCCTGTCTCCGGGAACGACCATTGAGGTGCTAATTCCTGACCTGTGCGGGAACTGGGCGGCCCTCGCGACGATTCTGGAAGCACAACCGGAAGTCCTCAACCATAATACAGAGACCGTGCCGCGTCTGTACCGTCGCACTCGTCCCCAGGGTGATTATCAACGGAGTTTAGAGTTGTTACGACGAACTCGGCAGATGGCCCCTTGGATTTACAGTAAATCGGGAATTATGGTGGGACTCGGAGAAGACGATGCCGAGGTGCGTCAGGTGATGCAAGATTTGCGGGCCGTTGATTGCGATATCCTCACCTTGGGACAATATCTGCAACCGAGTCAGCAACATCTGGGCGTTAAAGCGTTTATTAGCCCTCAACAGTTTGATGCTTGGCGCGAGTATGGGGAGTCGATTGGCTTCTTGCAGGTGGTGGCTTCTCCTCTGACTCGTAGTTCCTATCACGCCGAACAGGTGCGATCGCTCATGGAACGATATCCACGCACGCCAGCCCCGATTCAGCGATGACCACTCTAATTGTTGCCACCGGGAATCCCGGTAAACTCAAGGAGATGCAGCAGTATCTTCAAGACACGGATTGGGATTTGCACTGGGATTTGCAGTTGAAACCCGCCGCTCTTGAGGTTGACGAAACCGGGACCACCTTCGCCGACAATGCTCGTCTGAAAGCGGCCACTGTGGCGCAAGCGACCGGACAATGGGCGATCGCCGACGACTCAGGACTCGCGGTCGATGCCCTCGATGGTCGGCCAGGTATCCATTCAGCTCGTTATGGGACCGACGATCGCGATCGCATCGAGCGGCTTCTGGGGGAACTCGGCGATCGCAGCGATCGCCAGGCCCAATTCATCTGCGCGATCGCCCTAGCCAATCCCCAAGGGGCGATCGTTCTCGACGTTCAAGGCCGCTGTCCCGGACAAATCCTCCATCAACCCCAGGGAGACGGCGGCTTTGGCTACGATCCCATCTTTTGGGTCGAAGCCGAACAGCAAACCTTCGCTGAAATGTCCCCCGAGCGCAAAAAAGCCTGTAGTCACCGGGGTCTAGCCTTCAAGGAACTGCTGCCCAAACTGGCTGAAATTCAGCCCTAGGGGACTCTAGGAGACTCTAGGAGGGTTGAGTCTAGGAGGTTTGAGTCAACTTGGCCAAGACCTCATCCAACACCGGGGGGAGGCGGCGCATAATTTTACCTTTCTCGCGATCGACCGTTACCAAGGTCACACGCGCACTGAGAAAGGGGTCGCCCCCCTCCATCGGCACAATTTGGTAATCCCAATTGAGGCGGACCCCCGCCCCCGGTTCCATCGAGGTTCGCACAATCGCCGTTTCCCCCAGACGCATCGCTCGGTGATAGCGCGTCGATAACTCCACCACCAACAACTCACAGCCGAGGGCCACCAAGTCCGCGTAATCAATGCCAATCGATCGCAGACATTCAATACGGGCCTCCTCCATCCAAGCAATATACTGTCCATGCCAAACCACCCCGCCATAGTCCGTATGGTGAGGATGGGCGCGAACGGGGTACTCGAACCATAAGCCATCTTCAGCCACAACGCGGTTTTGGATGGCCCCAGTGGGCAGATGTTCTGAATTTCGCATCACAAATCGTTTCAAAACGCTACATTTCTACAAATTTTGTGCCGGTCAACGGGCTTATCCTTAATGGTAGTGTCGTTACAGACTTTTGGGGACACCGCAGCCGAACGGTACACCCTGGCATCACTTGTTGTAAATACCCGATACCAAAATTATGATTGAAAGAATTCTTGTTGCCGTCGCCGGACGGGGGTTGTGCGAAGAGATGCTCAACCAACTCCTTGAGATTCCGGAGATTCAGCGAGCCGAAATTACTGTCCTTCACGTGGTCCCCCCTCAAGTCTCCGCTGATTTGGTCTCCGAGAAACTTGAAGAAGGGGGACGTGTCTTGGCCCAAGCCGTTAAATCCCTCAAGGTTGATCCGAGTAAGATCAACCCCCGACTCAAGCAAGGCGATCCTAAAACCATCGTCTGCGACGTGGCGAAAGAGGAAAACGCCGATTTGATCATCATGGGATCTCGGGGATTGGGTCGTCTCGTCTCGATTCTGGAGAACTCCGTCAGTCAGTATGTCTTTCAACTGGCTGATCGCCCCATGTTACTCGTCAAGGATGAGGTGTACGTCAAACGGCTCAAACGAGTGATGGTGGCCCTCGATGCCTCTGAATCGGCTCAAGAGTCCTTAGATCTGACCTTATCTTGGGTCAAAGATCTCAAAGATGCCAAACTGCTCCTCACCCACGTCAACCCACCCGATAAGAACGTGGCCCCGGAAAATGATCCGGTGTTGAAAGCCGCCAACGAGAAAGCCAAACGTTTCGGCTTACAAACCCAAAGTCTCATCACCTCCGGGAAAGCCGGCCCGGAAATTTGCCGCATTGCGGAAGAGGAAAACGTCGATCTGTTGGTGTTAGGATCGCCTGATCGCCGTCCAAACATTGCCAAAGCCTTACCGGATCTCGATCGCCTTCTTGGACAGTCCTTGTCTGACTATGTGCGAGTGTATGCCAACTGTCCCGTGTTACTTGCCCGTTAAGGACCCTCGTTCTCCCACTGGCCCCAACGCCAAACCCCCAGTTTTCCGGAAAAACTGGGGGTTTGGTTAAAATGGGGTGAGCCGCAACGATCGCTAAACGTCGTTGGGTTAGCTCTCCCGGCTTTGGGTCTGAATATACAGGATTAACAAGAAAACCGTAGGCACGAGTACAAATAAAAGACTCGCTACAAAACCAAGATCATTAACTTCCATAGAAAGCCTCGAGCATCTTAAACAATGAAGCTTCTCTAGGATATCATGGCTTGGTTTTAATGCTCACCTCGCCATTGACTTGTACTTGACAAGCGAGACGATAGCTGTCAGGTTTTTTGCGCAACTTACGCTTTTCAGTTTCCGTCGGTGGCGATAAGTTCTCCATCCCCTCAACGACTTCAACAATGCAGGTGCCACATTGTCCATAGCCACCACAGTTCGTCAGCTTGCCCCAAGTTTTATAGACATCAACCTTATTTTCAAGGGCTTTCATCCGTAAATTCGCACCATCGGCGGCGACAATTTCCAAGTCCTCGTTAACAAACTTAATATTAGCCATGGGTACTCTCCATCTGTGGGTTTGGCTTACAACAATCTAGGGGTGTTTTGATGTTAACAATCTTTACGGTTTTTGTAAAATATTGTTAACTAACCCTAGGGTCATGGTCAGCGCTGATGAGCCAGAATCGGCGGTTTTAGGGGATTTTGCCGAATTGTGGCGAATTTTGCCGAATTGTGACAGAGACAGCCCGGCGATCGCCCCCTAGAACCGGCCTTGAATCTCATCAGTAAAGGGATAATTACTGACCGCACGCTGTAACTGAGCCAAGGCGCGGTTGTAACCCAAAATCGCCGAGACTAAGTTTCCCTGAGACTCAGTTAAATCATCCTGGGCCGCAATCACATCAGTTTGCGTGCCAATTCCGGCTGAAAATCGCAACCGGGCTAAATCCAGACTCTCCTCGGCCAACTCCAGAGCCACCGTGGCGCGACTGACGTTTTGTAAGCTAGAGTTGAGTTGATAGTAGGATTCCTCGACTTCTACACGGACCTGATTACGAGCATCAGAAAAGCGGACTTCTGCTGACTCTTCTTCGAGTTCAAGTTGGCGAACCTGAGCCGCCCGAGCGCCGCCATCAAAGAGATTCCATTGCATCTGAACCCCCGCTGAGTAGCCCTCCGTGAGACCCCCCACATCATCGCCGGACGTGCTAACGAGGTTCGCTGAGCCAAATAGGGAGAATTGTGGTAACCCCTGCGATCGCACCGCCCGTTGTTGTTCTTGAGCGATATCGCGATCGACCAACTGCTGCTGCAACTCAGCCCGATTGCGGAAAGCCAAAATAATCGTCTGCTCTAGATCTAACTCCCAAACCCCCGCCAAATCAACCGGATCAGCCGCTGCGAGATCCACCGATTGCGGCACATTCAACACCCGAGCCAACCGTCGTCGAGCCACCCGTTGATTCGCTAAGGCGTCATTGAGAGCTTGCTCCTCATTGGCTAACTGTACTTCAGCCCGCAAAACATCAAAACGAGTCCCCACCCCCGCCTCCTCTAGGTCTTGAGCATCCTCTAAACTCTGTTGAGCATTCTCTACAGCCGAGCGACTAATCAGCACGCTCATATCAGCATCCTGGATATCGTAGTAAGCCTCGCTCACCTGTAACCGAACTTGTTCTAGCTGTTCCTCAATCTGCAACTCCGCATTACGGACCTGAGCCTCCGCCGCTGCAATCTGGGCCGAGCGTCCGCCAAAATCGAACAGAGTATAGTTAGCCCTCAGTTCCGTATTCCAGGTTGTGGAGGTGGGGTCTGTTTGAATCGGCGATCGCTCCCCCAGGGTTTCCTCTTGGCGGCGGATACTCAGACGAGCATTCGCCGAATCACTCCAGGTCACATTAGACGAGAGGTTCAAACTGGGGAACAAATCCGCCTGAACTTCCCGCAGACTGGCCAAACTCCGTTCAAGATTGACACGAGTTTGCTGAAGATCGAGATTATTGCGAACCGCCAATTCTAAGGCTTGATTGAGACTAATTGGCTGCGTCCCCACAATTTCAACCTCCTCCGTGCGAGTGGGGAAGCGTAGAAAATTGGGATGAGGATCAAGATAGGCCGGGGCCGGCTCATCCGGAGCAATTGGCGTCGCCCCAGAGGGTTGAAGAAAGTCAGAAACATCTGGCAAGTCTGGCTCTTGCGACGCCTGAGCCTGGCGGGATTCCACCTCAGGAGCGGCCAAGTCCGCCGCCGACGAGTCAGGCGGGACGGGGTCAGCCTCTAACGAGTCCAACGACTCCACCGTGAGCTGTTTGGAGACAACGCGATCGCCCTCGGAGACGGTCTTTTGGGTTAAGTCTTTACCTAACGCTTTCGGGGTGGCTTGAACCTCAACACAATTGAGGGCGATGGCGGCTGTTAAGCTAATCACCATCCAATCACGCAATCTGGTCATATGCTTCGTCTGAAATTCGCCAAGCGTCGGACAGGTATCTAACGTCCTTTGCAACAGAAGTCTGGGCAATTCGGGATTGTCCCCTTAGCACCATAGCAGTTCATTTGGGAGGTTGGACGGAAAACGGACAAAAATTTCCTTCTGTCTTCAGTCGACCTCTAGCCGATCGCCCCAGGAGCCTGTTACGGCGGCGGCGATCGCGATACGATGACGATACGATGGCGACGGTTAACTTGCCGATGCAGTTCCCGAATGCCACTCCATCAGCCGCCCCTGAGCTTATGGGTTCGCCCGTCATCGAGTTCCCTTAGTTCTCATTCGTTTCAATCGTTGTGAGTACCCCCGAAGCAACCGATCTCGCCCGCATTAACTACGAAACCGCCAAAGAGCAGTTCGAGATGGGTCAATATCGCCAAGCCGTGACCTGTCTCGAACAAGCCAGCGCCCTCATCGAACGGGCCAGCCCCCTCGGCGGAGACATTCAAATTTGGCTGGTCACCGCCTACCAAGCCGTGGGCGACTATCCCGCCGCCATTACCCTCTGTCGTAAACTCGCCCGTCACCCCAACTGGGCCACCCGCCAACAGAGTCGTCGTCTCCTGGCAATTTTAGAGGCCCCCCGCCTCGCCTCCCGGCCCGAGTGGAACGTGAGCATTCCTGACCTCAACGAGGCCGACGTGGCCCAACCGAGCGATCGCAAAGGCTCCAACCCCAGCGGTCCCCGTCGTCCCAAACCCCGCCCTATCCGTGAACCCGAGCCAATTGATCCCAGCCAAATCAACCGATCAGACAATCAATTTATTTGGTTTGCCCTGATCAGTAGTCTACTGATTCTGACCGCCCTACTGGGTTTTAGCTGAGGTTGCGCCTTTTACCTTAAAATCTGACTCATGTCAATATTTTGATCAATAAAATCCGTAAGATTTTCCAACAGCGTTTCCCGCTGTTCCCGATAATTGGGAATCCCCGTGGGTAACGCCTTCAACCCTCGTTGTTGTCGTAAGCGGTTCAACCAGGTTCGTCGCCAGGGACCACTATCAAAAATGCCATGTAGATAAGTCCCCCAAACCGACTGATAGGTATCGACCACCCCCAACTTGGCATCCTCAAACAGCGGTTTAAACTCCTCCGTTTGGGAGAACTTGGAATGGCCTCGATGTAACTCATAGCCCGTCACCTGCAAGCCAACATGAGGATAGGTCGACGTGAGCGATCGCTGACGGGCCACCTTCTGCGGCGTAATCACCGTCGTCATCGGCAACAACGACAGCCCCTCAACACGACCCTCAACCCCTTCAATTCCCTCAGGATCAGCCACAAACTCCCCCAACATCTGAAAGCCGCCAGAAATCCCCAACACCGTACCCCCCGCCGCCTGATACTCCAAAATCTCTTTCGCCATTCCCGAGTGTTGTAACACCTGTAAATCCGCCAATGTGGTGCGACTTCCCGGCACAATCAGCGCATCAGGATAGCCCAACGACTGCTTGGGCGAGACATACTTGACCCGAACCGTCGGTTCAGCATCAAGGGGGTCAAAATCCGCAAATCCTGTCAAATGAGGTAAACGAACCACCGCCACCGTGACCTCCGGATTGGCCGGTGTTCCATGACGCTTCAGGAGGCTTAACGTCTCCTGCTCAGAACAGGCGATCGCATCCCAAGGAATCACCCCCAACACCGGAATCCCCGTCCGTTCTTCGAGCCAGGAGACCGCCGAACGACTGACCGCCTCGGGGCCACGCCATTTATTAATGACAATCCCGCGCACCAAAGCCCGCTCAATGGGTTCCAATAACTCCAAGGTTCCCACCACATGGGCCAAAGCCCCACCCCGTTCACTATCGACCAACAACAACGTCGGCGCATTCAAATAGCGGGCCACCCGCATATTCGCTAAATCCGAGGTTTTCAGATGCACCTCAGCGGTACTCCCGGCCCCCTCACAGACCAACAGATCAAACTCCCCGGCCAACTGATCCAAACATTGACGAACGATCGCCCAACCCTCGCTCGACGCCCAGCGATAAAACTCATTGACACTAATCGTCTCCGTTTTAACTCCCTTGACGATCATCTCAAACGTCGACTCGCCCTTGGGTTTTAATAACAACGGGTTCATCTCCACCGCCGGCGCAATCCCCGCCGCCCAAGCCTGTAACGCCTGGGCGTAACTCATCTGACCGCCAATTTCCGTCAAATACGCTTGCTGACCGATGCTCGCTCCCTTAAAGGGAGCCACACGAATTCCTTTACGGGAAAGTAGGCGACAAATCGCCGTTGTGAGAATTGACTTTCCGGCCTGAGATGTTGTCCCTAACACGGTAAGGGCTTTCATGCAAAACTGCCTCTGAACAACCAAAGAGATCCAACCTGACGTTGGGGCCATCGCCCCATTGCTCCCCTACTCTGTCGCTCCAATCTTACACAGGAATTTTGGAGATGTCAGATAGGCTCTGCACCTCAGCGGTGTAACCTTGGCCCGAGACCGAGCTAACCAACGCCAAGAAAAATCTCGAAAACGATCTAGAAAATGCTGCCGTGGCAGAGTAGCATAGACCATGGGAGACCCGTTGATTCTATCTCCTCTTCCGAGAGCCAACCCATCCTTGAATCCTATTTCCTCGCTACTCCCCCAAACTCGCCACAGATCCGGGATAGCGATAAAACGCGCTAGTATCCATCAGACTCATCCCCCACGGCGATCAGTCTGTTGGCAATTGTCCACCGTCACGGGGATCCTCAGTATCTAGCCCTATCCACTCGTTCACCGCGCGATCGCATCCCTATCATCATGGCAGTTTTACACGGGAGTTGGCTCCTCAACGACAATCACTTCTTCCTCTGGGGAGAAACCTGGCGGCGTCTGCGTCCTGACACTCACCCCACCAGCGAGACGACCACCATCGCCGCCCATCCCTTCGCCCTTAGCCCCGACGAACTCCACCAGAGTCTACAGCAGCATCAGCTTCACCTCGCCGCTGACTGTCCCCCAGAGGAGCAGCTCCTACAACTCCCCAGTTTCCAAGATGACAGCGGCCAGCTACGTCCTCTGCATTCGGCCCGGCCCGTTCCCGAGGCTTCGGCGGTGACGCTACATCCCTGGCGCGTGTCTGGCCGGCGTCTGCGCCCTGAACCAACGTTAGATCTGTTGCGTCAACTTCCCCTGACGGTGGCCGAGACCGACCCAAAACAAAGTCTGGTTGGCCCCGACTTAAAACTCTGGCAACATCTGAGCCGTTGGAGTTTAGATCTACTCGCTCGTGGTAAATTTGTCCCCGGATTCGTTATCTGTCCCGATGGGCATCTCGAAGCCCGTTGGCAACTCCTCCTCGATAGCCCCCAAGATAGCGATCGCCTCTACCGCTTCAGTCAACATTTTCCCGATGTCTGTCGCGCCATGGGACCTCAGGCCCCCGACTCCGACGGCGGCGTACCCACTCCCGAGTCTCTGATTCGCAGTTTCCTCAGTGCGATCGTCGATGCCCAAGTGCGGCAAACCCTGACCCAGCCCAAGGATACCCCCGTCCCGCCACTGCTCCAAGAGTGGTTCAGCGCCCTAACCAGCAGCAACCCCAGCCTCAATCTCAGCCTCAAACAAGCCGACCCCCTGGCCAGCACCCTCAACACCTGGTTAGCGCCTGTCGAATCGGCCCTATTGGGCCAAAACCAATTTCGCACCGCCCTACGCCTAGAGCCACCCCAGCAAAGCAGCGACCCCTGGTGCTTAGACTTTCTCCTACAAGCGGTCTATGACCCTAACTTTACCGTCTCCGCCGCCACCATCTGGAGTCACCCCGTCGATCAACTCACCCTAGGGGGCCATACTATCAACCGCCCCCAAGAAACCCTCCTCAGTGGTCTGGGCCTCGCCTCACGGCTCTATCCCACCCTGGAAGCCAGCTTGCAAACCTCCCGCCCTGAACGCTGTCCCCTCGATGGCATTCAGGCCTATGAATTTCTCAAAACCGTGCGTTGGCGGCTTCAGGAAACGGGATTAGGGGTGATTTTACCGCCGAGTTTGGAGAGTCTCGATCGCCCCTCAGGACGTATGGGCCTGCAAGTGCGAGCCGAAGCCCCCAAACCGGGACAAACCCTGGGATTGCAAGGGTTACTCAACTTCCAATGGCAGTTAAGTCTCGGCGGGAAAACCATCTCTAAAGCCGAATTTGACCATCTCACCACCCAGGGGAGTCCCTTAGTTGAAGTCGATGGGGAATGGGTGGAGTTGCGGGTCGCCGATGTGCGAGCGGCGCAAGAGTTTTTCAGTAATCGTCAAGGGGAGTTGTCTCTCTCCCTCGAAGATGCTTTGCGCATCAGTATGGGAGACACCCAAACCCTAGGCAAACTGCCGGTGGTGGAGTTTGAAGCCAGCGGCGCGATGCAGGAGTTGATGGACACGCTCACGGGGAAACGAACCCTAGAACCCCTGCCAGCACCCGACTCGTTTGTGGGCCAGTTGCGCCCCTACCAAGCCCGAGGGGTGGGTTGGCTGGCCTTTTTGGAGCGTTGGGGCTTAGGAGCCTGTTTGGCCGATGATATGGGTTTGGGGAAAACCATCCAAACCATTGCCTTTTTGCAGCATTTACAGGCCCAGGAGGCGTTGACGGGTCCGGTGTTGTTGGTTTGTCCGACGTCGGTGTTGGGAAACTGGGAGCGGGAGGTGAAAAAGTTTGGTCCGTCGCTGTCGGTTCAGGTACATCATGGGGCGAAACGGGCTAAGGGCAATACCTTTGTGTCGGTGGCGAAACAGCATGATATTTTGATTACCAGTTATGCTCTGGTCTATCGAGATTTAAAGCTGTTGAAGCGCATCTCTTGGCGGGTTTTGGTGTTGGATGAAGCACAAAATGTTAAAAATCATCACGCGAAACAAGCTCAGGCGGTGCGACAACTTAACAGTGAGTTTCGTATTGCCTTGACGGGAACGCCGGTGGAAAATCGACTGTCGGAGCTTTGGTCAATTCTTGATGTTTTGAATCCGGGCTATTTGGGGGATCATGGCTTCTTTAAGCGTCGTTTTGCGATTCCCATTGAGCGCTATGGGGATACGGACTCTCTGAATACGCTGCGATCGCTGGTTCAGCCGTTTATCCTGCGCCGTCTAAAAACGGATAAGGATATTATTCAAGATTTGCCCGAAAAACAAGAGATGACAGAGTTTTGTCCCCTCACTCCTGGGCAAGCAAAACGCTATCAAGAGTTGGTACAAGCATCCCTGGCGGAGATTGAATCGGCAGAGGGGATTCAACGACGCGGTTTGATTTTGGGCTTGTTAACTCAACTCAAACAAGTATGTAATCATCCTCAATTGTTGGGCTTAAAAAATAAGAAAAGCAAAGCCAATATTTTGCAAAAAATGAGTCAGGATTCAGGTAAAGTGCAGCGACTCGAAGAACTCCTTGATGAATTGATTGCTGAGGGCGATCGCGCCTTAATTTTTACCCAGTTTGCAGAATGGGGTAAAGTCTTGAAAACCTATTTAGAACAACGACTCGGCGGTGAAGTCTTCTTCCTCTATGGTGCAACTCGTAAAGCTCAACGGGAGGAGATGGTGGAACGGTTCCAAGAAGATCCCCAAGCCCCCCGCATCTTCATTCTTTCCCTAAAAGCTGGGGGAACGGGGTTGAATCTAACCCGCGCCAACCATGTGTTTCATGTCGATCGCTGGTGGAATCCCGCCGTCGAAAACCAAGCCACCGACCGCGTATTTCGCATTGGTCAAACTCGCAATGTTCAGGTTCACAAATTTGTCAGCCAGGGAACCCTCGAAGAAAAAATTCACGACCTCATCGAGAGTAAACAAGCCCTAGCGGAACAAGTCGTCAGTTCCGGCGAATCCTGGCTGGCGGATCTCGATACGGACCATCTGAGAAACTTACTCTTGCTCGATCGCACCGCCATTGTTGACGATGAGTAAGACGGTGTTCAAGGGGCGCTGAAACGGTAATTTTTCCGGTGAGAACTGGCACAATCTAACCTGGACAGTTGCCAAATCAGCAGACTACAATGGAGCTACCCTGGAACACTCGAACGCTATCTCTGCGATCGCCTGTTCAAGTTAATCCAACCCTATCTAAGAAGGTGGCCCTATGCTAAGTCGTTATATCCCGATTTGGACTGTTTTTACACTGGGTCTGTTGCTCACAGCCCCCCAGAACTCGGCTCACGCTCAAAGCGTTGGGCCAGTCGCCTTCCAGCCCCCAACCGGCGAACGTTTACCGGACTCGGCCGGTGGCGCCACTCGCCCCGCCTCGCAAAAGTGTCGTCAAGATCCCAACAGTGAACATTCCCTGTCCGCCTTAATTCCTCCCGGACAAGTTGGACTGACCACCGCTGAAGCTCCCGTTGTCTTTGTCTATCTTCCTCCGACCGACGCAACGAGCGTTTATTTCAGCCTCAAAGACGCACAAAATCAGGAACTGTATAGTGAGATTATCCCCATCGAGGACAGTGCCGGTATTTTACAAGTTGAATTGCCTTCAACCGTCGCTCCTTTAGAACTTGAGCAAACCTATCACTGGGACTTGGGAATTTTATGTAATCCCGCTCAAACAGATCTGCCCTGGGTGAGCGGCGTTCTACGTCGGGTGAGTCCGAGTTCTGAGGTTCCCGCTGATTTTGCACAATGGTCTGCGTTGGAACAAGCGGCTTGGTATGGTAATGCTGGCTTGTGGTACGACACCCTAAATCTGTTGGCTCAAGAGTATCGTCAAGCGCCGGAGAATCCCGAAGCACTCGAAAGCTGGACGAATCTCCTGACGACGGTTGGCCTCGGTGACCTCGCCGGAGAAGCCTTCTTGGCGTTTTAAGTCTGAGTCTCGGCTTGGGAGGCGCCAGTTGGGATGACACCACAGCGAGAGAGCCAATAAACCGATATCGTAGAAGGGAAACAATGTTTGTCCCGAACCTTCCCTGACTTGCAGGGTGCATCCTCTCGCATCATCCGAATCTGGCCATACTGAACCGACTAATCTGTTCATGCAAAGACCTCGATGGGCAACTCGATGGGCAAAAGGTAATCGCTGGCGAGATCTGGTTTTGTCAGTTGTGATGGTGATGGTGGCCGTCATCGTCTTGGAATATCAGGGGATGTTTCAACTCCTCGAATGGGCAACATTCGATCACTATTTTCGCCTGCGTCCTCCTGAAGCGCCCGAAACTCGCATTGTCTTGGTCACCATTGATGAGGATGACCTGAGAGCGTTGGGAGGATGGCCCATCAGCGATCGCATCCTAGCCCAAACCATCACCAATCTCGCCGCCACCAACCCGGCGGTCGTCGGTTTGAATATCTATCGAGATTTACCCGTCTCCCCTGGTTCCGAGGAGTTGGACCAACTCATGGAGACGCTCCCGAACCTAATCGGGGTGTATAAGCTCATCGGCTCTCCCGTCGCGCCACCGCCGATTCTCGCGGAGCGAGGTTTAATCGGCTTTGCGGATTTTGTGCGGGACCAAGATGGCAAGATACGCCGCAGTCTCCTCTCCCATCCCAATGCTGAGGATCAGGTGCAACTGAGTTTTGCGGCTCAGGTGAGCTTGTTCTATCTGCAACAGGAATATGACCTAGAGCTGACGGTCGTTGACCCCCAACGGAGCATCATGGAGTTAGGTCAGGCCCGTTTCGTCCCCTTACGAGGGGTAGAAAGTGGTTATGGTCAGACGAATGCTGGAGGCTACCAAATTCTGTCTAATTATCGGGGCGATCGGGAACAATTTGTCTCGATCTCGATCCGGGATGTGCTAGCCAATCGCCTCTCCGCCGAAGCGCTCGACGATAAAATTGTCCTCATTGGTACGGTGGCCCAGAGTTTGCAGCAGAGTCTGTACACCCCCTACAGTGATACCGACTCAAGTTTTGCCAGTTCGAGTCTGGTGGTACAAGGGAATTTTGTTAGTGAAATTGTCGGGGCCGCTTTAGATGGACGACCCTTGTTGCGCTGGATTTCCGGTTGGCAAGAAGTGCTTTGGACGCTAATTTGGGCCGTCAGTGGGGTGATGGTTTCCCATCGCTTGTTGGGGGAACGCCAATTCAGCCGCCAGTCTCGCACACTCCGTTGGCTCTGGTTGGGGGGAACGTTAGTCTTAACGGGAAGTTTACCGGTTTTGCTGAGTTATCTATCGTTTCAACTCGGCTGGTGGCTACCGGTGATTGCTCCCATTGTGGCTCTGTTCGGGACGGGGTTAAGTACGGCGACGGGACTGATTCGGGAACGACAGTATGAGAGCGATCGCCGTCTGTTACAGTTTCTCGAAGCCTTACCGGTTGGTATTTGTGTGCTTAACGATGATGGCACGGTTCATTATGCCAATGCGATGGCCGATCAAATTCTGGGAGAGATTGGCGTTCCTGGGAGTTGCGATGAGGTGCGTCAGGCGCCTGCGGCCTATATTGCTGGGACTGAACAACCATTCCCTCTGGAGCAAACCCCGGCTTGGCGAGCGTTACAGGGGGAACATTCTCAGGCTAATGCGCTGGATGTGGATTTGGGGGGGAAGCGTCTACCTTTGGAAATGTGGGGAGCGCCGATTTTTAGTCGTCAGGGCAATGTCACCTTTGCGGTGATCGCGTTTCAGGATATTGCCTCTCGTCGCCAGGCGGATGCGGAGCGAGAACGGGCGACACGGGAGCTGTTTCAGGTGAACCAGGATTTGGATCGGGCGCTGAATATGGAGGTTCAGTTAACGGATGCGGCGGCTCGTTTTGTCCCCCATGAGTTTCTCTCGTTTTTGGGCTATGAAAGTTTGGTTGATGTGGAACTCGGTCAGGCGGTTGAGAAGGAAATGTCGATTCTGTTTTCAGATATTCGAGATTTTACAAGCTTGTCGGAGGGGATGGGGTTACAGGATAATTTTAGGTTTATCAATGCCTATTTGTCGCGGATGGAACCGGCAATTTCTGACAATAATGGGTTTATTGATAAGTATATTGGTGATGCGATTATGGCCCTATTTGGTGGGGGGGCTGATGATGCGGTTCGGGCGGCGATCGCCATGTTGGACTGTCTGAGTGAGTACAATAAAACCCGTCAACGTCCGGGTCGTCCCCCGCTTCGTATTGGGATTGGCATCAATACGGGGTTGTTGATGCTCGGAACTGTCGGCGGACAACATCATTTGGATACGACGGTGATCAGTGATGCGGTGAATTTGGCGTCTCGTGTTGAAGGGTTAACGAAACTCTATGGGACACCGTTATTGATTTCTCATGGGACGTTTTTACAGCTTGAAGATACAAATAATTATATGATTCGACTGATTGACCGAGTTCAGGTGAAAGGGAAGTCGGAAAAAGTATCGGTGTTTGAGGTGTTTGATGCGGATCCACCTTCGTTGAAAGTGGCGAAGTTTGAGCAACGGACTAATTTTGAACAGGCGGTATTTTTGTATCATGTCAAGCAATATCCTGAGGCTCAAAAACTCTTTGAGCAGTGTTTGGAGAAAATACAAGGCGATCGCCCCTGTGAGGTTTATATTGAACGCTGTCAGCAGGTTCAAGAGGAGGTGCAGATTGAATCTGAAGATGGCGAAAATACGCTCTAGTCGCTCTAGAGAAATGGTCGGGAGGTCAACTGCGTTAACCCTAAATAAGGGGTCTGTCCCCTCATTTTAGATAGGTTATTGCCGAGATTGCCTCAATTTCCGCAATTTAACGGATGACAGGATGCTTCCTATTCCAAGACAATGGAAGTATCAAATGGCCGAGCTGGCCAATCGTCATCAGGGTGCATCGACTATGGTTAAGACAAATTGGGTTTTTCGACCCGTCATCGGTTTCAGTATAGTGCTATTGACCGCGCTCAACGGGGCCATGGGTGCTGATTTGAGCGTTAGCTCACGGCTTCGCCTCGAACCTCTAGCCCCGGTTTTCAGTCAAAGTCAACCTGACCATCAGAGCGCGGCAGAGGTCTTCGAGCCGAGAGATGATAATGAAGGTCAACCCCAAGATACGGTAGGCTGAGTTGTCGGTCCCGGAACTTCGGAGACGGGGAGCGCAACGGCTCACTAGAAGATCGGCGAACCGTTCCGGGGAATGGGCGGTCATGGCTGCTAAACAAGACATAAGACGTGCAGAAGAGGTGCAGAAGAGTCAGGACGGGTTCCGTTGTCGTCAGCGGTACTGGCCTGGCTTTTCAGCCCCAAAAAAACAACTACACTGGAGAAACGGATATCAACCGGGGAGGCGATCGCCCCCTGCTTAATCCTCGATCATCAGACTTCATCTGCGGACAAACTCTATGCTGATCGCGCCTCCCCGTTTTCACAATCAAACGGGACAATCTGAATCTATGTGCAGTAGTTCCCCTGTTCGACACCGATTATGGCAATGGCGAGCCAGGTTGGGGTCGATTTTTGGCACAACTGGTATCGTCCTGGCGGCGACGACTGGAGGACTGTTTCAAATGTTTGAAGCGGCGATGTTAGATCGCTATATTCAACATCGCCCCCTCGAAGCTCGTGATCCTCGTATTGTCCTAGTGACCATTGACGAGAATGATATCGAAGCCGCCGGCCAATGGCCCCTCTCCGATGAGCGGTTGGCGATCTTGCTCGAAGAGGTGCGATCGCAGCAGCCTCGTGTCCTAGGACTCCATCTGTATCGGGATGTTCCCATCGAACCGGGGAGCGATCGCCTCTCGCAGGTGTTGGCGAGTACCCCAAACCTGATCGGCATGGAAAAGTATGTGGGCCAGTCGGTGCCGCCGCCGCCGATTTTGCAACAGCTTAATCAGGTGGGGTTAGCGGATATGGTCATGGACCCCGATGGTGTGATTCGTCGAGCGTTGGTCTCAGTACGTGACAATGAGGGTCACATTCGCAATAGTTTCGCCACCGCCTTGGCCTTGATGTATTTGCAACAGGAACAGGTGTCCATCGAAGCCGATGCACCGGGAACCAGTCGCGTCCAGTTAGGCAAAACCCTGATTGAATCTCTGCGTAAGAATGATGGCGGCTATGCTCAGATTGATGACGGCGGCTATCAGATTATTCTCAACTATCGTGGCCCCCGAGAGAACTTTGAAAGCGTCTCGATGAGCGAAGTTCTGGCCGGGGAAAGTTCCGATGACCGACTGCGCGATCGCATTGTCATTATTGGCCCGGTGGCCCCGAGTCTCAAGGAAGGTTACAACACCCCCTACAGTAACCGAACCCGCGATCGCGACACGCAAATGTCGAGTTTGGTGATTCACGCCAATCTCACCAGCCAACTGGTGAGCGCGGCCCTGGATGGTCGTAAAATTATTCGCGTCCCGAGTCCCGCCCTAGAATGGCTTTGGGTCATCAGTTGGGCGGCGGCGGGGACATTGATCAGTTGGTATTGGTGGCAAACGAGCCAGTTTCGCAGCCATACTTCTCCCGCCTGGAGTCTCCTACTGCTCTATCTGCTGGGACTCTGTCTGATTCCCCCCACCGTTGGCTATCTGGCGTTCCTGAATGGTCTCTGGGTTCCGGTGATCTCCCCCCTCGCCGCTGGATTGACGGCTAGCTTTGTGATTAGTTTGCATAAAATCCATCGTCTGCAAAAACTGGCCACCTGTGATGGCCTGACGCAACTGGCCAACCGCCGTTACTTTGATTTATATCTGGAACGGGCTTGGGGGTTGAGTTTGCGTCGTCAACAACCGATTTCGATCATTCTCTGTGATGTGGACTATTTCAAGCCCTATAACGATACCTACGGCCATCGTCAGGGGGATGACTGCTTACAGAAAATTGCCCAAACCTTGGCGCGATCGGTCCGCAACGGGGATGTGGTGGCTCGCTATGGCGGTGAGGAATTTGCCATCATCCTACCGGATACGACGCTCATGGATGCGCTGAAGGTGGCGCAGCGGATGAATGAGAATGTCAGTTGTTTGCGCTTATCCCATCAAAGCTCAGCCGTGGCCCCCTATGTTACGCTCAGTTGTGGGGTCGCCAATCTTACCCCCAAGCTCAGTCATACTCCCCATCAACTGATCCAGGCGGCCGATTGTGCCTTGTATGAAGCGAAGGAACAGGGACGGAATACCTGTGTTTTGGGGCAAATTGCCGCTGATCCGACACCGGATCCCGCCACTGATTATTAACTGATTTAACGAGGGCTTCTCGGGCGATCGCCTCTCAAGGCAAAATAGAAGTTCTCGTGTCTGTTCGCCTGGATACAAATCACCTGTTAATCCTGTTTTTTTAATCCTATGTCTCAACCCACGATTGAATCGATCCTCCATGAAAAGCGCAGTTTCCCCCCCTCGGCTGAGTTTTCGGCTCAGGCCCGCATCAAAAGCATGGAGGACTATCAGGCGCTTTACGATGCCGCTGCCGCTGATCCAGAAGGCTTCTGGGGCGATTTAGCCGAGAAGGAACTGGAGTGGTTCGAGAAATGGGACAAGGTTCTCGATTGGAACCCTCCCACAGCCAAATGGTTTGTCGGCGGCAAACTCAATATCTCCCATAACTGCCTCGATCGCCACCTCAAAACTTGGCGCAAAAACAAAGCGGCCCTCATCTGGGAAGGAGAACCCGGAGACTCCCGCACCCTCACCTACGGGCAACTGCATCGCGAAGTCTGCCAGATGGCCAATGTCATCAAGTCCTTTGGCGTGCAGAAAGGGGATGTGGTGGGGATTTATATGCCCATGATTCCCGAGGCGGCGATCGCCATGTTAGCCTGCGCTCGTATTGGGGCAGTGCATACCGTGGTCTTTGGCGGTTTCAGTGCCGAAGCCCTACGGGAACGCCTCACAGATGCCTCAGCGAAATTAGTCATTACCGCCGATGGGGGCTATCGCAAAGATGCCGTGATTCCCCTGAAACCCCAAGTCGACAAAGCCCTCGACGACAACGCCATCCCCAGCGTTGACAATGTACTGGTGGTACAACGCACCCAGGACAACGTGAACATGGAACCGGGGCGCGATCATTGGTGGCATGATCTGCAACAAACCGCCTCCGCTGACTGTCCCGCCGAAGTCATGGACAGTGAGGATATGCTGTTTATCCTCCACACCAGCGGCAGTACCGGGAAACCCAAAGGGGTCGTTCACACCACCGGCGGCTATAACCTCTACACCCACATCACCAGCCAATGGACTTTTGACCTACAAGATACCGATGTCTATTGGTGTACCGCTGATGTGGGCTGGATTACGGGTCATAGCTATATTGTCTATGGTCCCCTGTCCAATGGCGCTACGACGGTTATGTATGAGGGAGTTCCTCGCCCCTCCAATCCCGGCTGTTTCTGGGATGTGGTGGACAAATACGGCGTGACGATTTTCTACACCGCCCCCACGGCGATTCGCGCCTTTATGAAGGCCGGGGAACATCATCCCCAATCTCGCAATCTCTCCTCCTTGCGGATTTTGGGAACCGTCGGCGAACCCATCAACCCGGAAGCCTGGGTCTGGTATCACCGGGTAATTGGTGGCGAGCGTTGCCCGATTGTCGATACCTGGTGGCAAACGGAGACGGGCGGCTTTATGTTAACGCCGCTACCGGGGGCAACTCCCACGAAACCCGGTTCAGCGACTCGTCCCTTCCCTGGGATTATTGCCGATGTGGTGGATTTGGATGGCAACCCGGTTGAAGCCAATCAGGGGGGCTATTTGGTGGTGAAACATCCCTGGCCGAGTATGATGCGCACGGTGTATGGGGATTTCGATCGCTTCCGCCGCAGTTATTGGGAGCATATTCAACCCAAGGATGGGCAACATTTCTATTTTGCTGGAGATGGCGCTCGTAAGGATGAGGATGGCTATTTCTGGGTGATGGGCCGGGTTGATGATGTGATTAGCGTCTCGGGCCATCGTTTGGGAACGATGGAGATTGAGTCGGCGTTGGTGTCTCATCCGGCGGTGACGGAAGCGGCGGTTGTGGGTAAACCCGATGAGTTGCGCGGGGAGAGTATTGTGGCCTTTATTTCTCTGGAGTCGGAGTATGACCCCTCTGAGGAGTTAGCCAAGGCGTTGAAACAACATGTGGTTGACGATATTGGGGCGATCGCCCGTCCCCAGGAGATTCGCTTTACGGATGATTTGCCCAAAACGCGCTCTGGGAAAATTATGCGTCGTCTGTTGCGCAATCTCGCGGCGGGCCAGGAAATCTCGGGTGATACGTCAACGCTGCAAGATCGCGGTGTCCTCGATAAGCTGCGGGAAGGAGCCTAAGCGAGTCATCGTTGAGGGTTAACGGCTGATCTGTTCTGGAGAACAGTGAGCCGGCGTTGTCTGGGGAGGGGTGGGTGAGCCATCAGGAGTCTGAGTCGAGAGAACCACCGCCCCGTCCCCGTTGACGTGCCACCCTTGAGCTTCGACTAGAGAAGCCGTGTCCTCGTCCTGAATCATGGTGGTGTCTGATGAGTCTTCTTCTCGGGAACGCCAATCGAGCCACGTGGCTTCAGCGGCCAGGAACCCATCGGGATTGGGGGGCAATCCCCCCCGTCCAGTCACATAAAACTCGCTCTCCCGTCCCTCAGTACAGGGGTCAGTATCCAGGATAGCCGCCACATCGACGGGATTGGCTGAGAGGTCCACCAATCCCGTTGCTGTATCCACGTCTGGGGTATTCAGTTCCACGGAACCACTGAATTCAGCCCCGAGGTCTGAGGTAGCGGTGATGTCACTTTCGGGGGTCAGTTCGTCCCGAAATTCCGTGCCAAAAATGCCTTGAGTATTGATAATCACTCGACCCCCAGCGGCGTTGATGGCGTTGGCGGTGATATCGCTGTTTTCGAGGGCCACCAGGGCATCAGTATCGATGATGATATTGCCTCCAGGGAAGTCTCCTTCGGCGTTGGTTTGGATGGTGCTACCCCGCCGTAGAATGGTGGTTCCGGTGTCGAGTCGGACGTTGCCACCGCGTCCGCCGGTGTTGGCACTGATGTCGGCGCGATCGCTCAGGTGTAGGCGATCGGCTTGGACAAAGACATCACCCGCTGTAAAGTCATTGGCATTGGATGTGGCGTTGTTGCTCGAAGATAACCCCGTTCCATCTCGCAGTTCCACAGTCCCGGCGATGAGATTCACGCCTCCGGCATTCCCTTGTCCCGTTTCTTCAATGGTGCTGGATAAACCAACCGGGAAGTCCTGGGAATGAACGCTTGCAAAGATAGCGGTGTCATGAACTTCAACCGTTACCGTTCCCGCATCTCCTTGACTCAAGCTACTGGAGGATAATGCCCCATCATAGACTTCTAAGCGGTCAGCCACGACAGTCACATTGCCGGCATTGCCGCGCCCGGTTTCTCCGACACCACTCCCGACGAAACCATTTGATAACAACAATGTCTCACTCACCTCAATCGAGACCGTTCCCGCATTGCCTTGACCCAAGCTACTCGAATCTAGCCCCGCCCCATCTCGTAGTTCTACCCTGTTGGCAATAATGCTAACGGCTCCCGCATCCCCTTGCCCTGTCTGCCCCACGCTCGTCAAGCCTACACTGGGTACTCCTTGAGGATCGACTCCCGAGAAAATGACCCTATCGTTGGCTTCAACTCTGATCGTTCCGGCATTGCCTTGACCCAAGGTAATCGAATTGAGTTGAGATCCATCTCGCACTTCTAAACTGTTAGCAATAATATTAACTCCTCCCGCATTTCCTCGCGCATTTTCCCCAACAACGGCAGATGCAAAACCATTAGCAAATAATACGCTCTCACTAGCCTCAACCGTAATTCTTCCAGCATTTCCCTCGCCGAAGGTACTAGAATCCAACCCAGCACCATCTCGCACTTCTAATAGGTTGGTGAAGATGCTGATTCCTCCGCCATTGCCCAACCCACTTTCGGCTACGGTACTAGAGACTCTACTACGTGAACCATCGGCATTAATTCCTGAGAAGACTACCCTATGATTCGCTTCAATTCTGACTGTCCCCGCATTCCCGTTCCCTAGAGTATTGGCATTTAACTGAGCGCCCTCTTCCACGAACAGTGTGTTGCCAAGAATTCGGATATCGCCACCGTTTCCTTCGGCTCCTGCTTCTACTGTACTAAAGATATTAGCATTTGAGAATTGTGCCGTGTCACGCGCTTCAACGGTTATCCTGCCGGCATTTCCTTCACCCGAAGTACTTGAGGACAAACGCGCCCCATCTTGCAGTTCGACCCTCTCGCCAATGACTCTGATATTGCCCGCATTTCCCCGTCCCGTTTCTTCGACATTGCTAAAGACATTTCCATTCAAAAATCGTACCGTTTCCCCAGCTTCTAGGGTGATGTTTCCGGCATTTCCCTCACCAAACGTACTCGACGATAATCTCGCTCCATTACTGACCTCGATAGAGTGACCACGCAGGTTAATCTGAACGGCATCTCCTTGCCCCATTTCTTGCACACGGCTAAAGGCGCCACTCGGAAAACCCTCTGCATTTTCTCCTGAAAAAATAATCGCCTCAGTCCCTTGGATATCTATCCGACCTCCATTCCCTTGTGCTGATGTACTCGAACTTAACTGAGCGCCCTCTCGCACTTCTACTCGCTTGCCAATGATTCTGATATTGCCCGCATTTCCTCGTCCTGTTTCTGTCACATTGCTAAAAATATCTCCGTTCAAGAATCGCACCGTTTCCCCAGCTTCTAGGCTAACGTTTCCGGCATTTCCCTCACCGAGGGTACTTGAAGATAATCTCGCTCCATTACTGACTTCGATAGAGTGACCAAGCAGGTTAATCTCATCGGCATCTCCTTGCCCCGTTTCTCGCACACGGCTAAAGGCGGCACTCGGAAAACCCTCTGCATTTTCTCCTGAAAAAATAATCGCCTCAGTCCCTTGGATATCTATCCGACCTCCATTCCCTTGCCCTGATGTACTCGAACTTAACTGAGCCCCTTCTCGAACTTCTACTCGCTTACCAATGACTCTGATATTGCCCGCATTTCCCCGTCCCGTTTCTGTCACATTGCTAAAGATATCCCCGTTCAAAAAACGTACTGTTTCCTCAGCTTCTAGGCTAACATTCCCGGCATTTCCCTCACCGAACGTACTCGACGATAATCTCGCTCCATTACTTATTTCGATAGAGTGACCAAGCAGGTTAATCTCACCGGCATCTCCTTGTCCCGTTGTATCCACATCGCTAAAGGCAGCACTCGAAAAACCATCCACATTTTCTCCCGAAAAAACAATCGCCTCAGTTGCCTGAATATCTATCCGGCCGGCATTTCCCTGCCCCGATGTATCAGAAATCAACTGAGCGCCCTCTCGCACTTCTACTCGCTTGCCAATGATTCTGATATTGCCCGCATTTCCTCGTCCTGTTTCTGTCACATTGCTAAAAATATCTCCGTTCAAGAATCGCACCGTTTCCCCAGCTTCTAGGCTAACGTTCCCGGCATTTCCCTCGCCGAACGTGCTTGACAAAATAAATGCACTGTTACTGATTTCTATGACTTGGCTAATTAAGTTAATCTGACCGGCATTCCCTTGTCCACCCTCTCCAACCAAAACATTTACGCCACTTGAAAATTCGTCAGAATTAGACCCTGAGACGACAATGCTATCATTGGCATTAATGGTGATAGATCCGGTATTTCCTCGCCCTGTTGTCCCCGAAATTAAGCGAGCGCCATTCGTCACTTCCACAGTGTTGGCGACGAGGTTGATATCGCCGGCGTGACCAATCGAGCCTTCTCTAACCTCATTATTGAGTTGGCTATCTGAGATGGTGATGTTAGCGATCGCATCCAACTCAATATTCCCCGACTGGCCACCCTCAATTCCGAGTCCTTCAGCAATTCCCCCCTCCAAAACGCTATCCCGCATCTCGATATCCAACGCCTGAATCCCAATTTCTCCCCCCACCAGTCCAACTACATTCAGATTCGTCTCATCCAACGACA
This sequence comes from Phormidium sp. SL48-SHIP, assembly GCA_004299065.1. Lineage (GTDB taxonomy): Bacteria > Cyanobacteriota > Cyanobacteriia > Cyanobacteriales > Geitlerinemataceae > Sodalinema. Next base: position 23,304 of record SIHH01000017.1, read on the forward strand.
CCGAGGCGCGACTCAGTTCGGCGGGAACCCCGAAGGACGGAAATCCCGAGTTGATATCGCCCACCTCAAAGCTGACTTGTCCCGCTTCCCCCACTCCTACGAGGTCAATTCGTCCAGCCGGTGCATTGATTTCAACATCGTTTAGGCTAATCTCTCCCCCCACCAAGGCCATCGATTCTCCCTCAGAGACGTTGAGAGTTGCCCCAGTTGCCTCAATACGGCCGGGATTATTAAACTGCACCCCCAGTGGCACATTCACGCTCAATAGGGGGGCTGTGTCTCCAGAATCACTCGCATTAAACTCCAGGCCATTCTCAAAAACAAGACTGTTGGCGGTACTGGCGACAAAGGAACCACCGATGTCTAAACGAGCATTGGGACCGAAGATAATGCCGTTGGGGTTGAGTAAGAATAGGTTGGCGGTTCCGTTGGCCCGCAATAAACCATCAATGTCAGAAATTGAGCCGCCGGTGACGCGGCTAAAGATGTTGGCGATGTCGGGATTGTTGAAAAAGGCTTCGCTGTTGGTGGGGATGGAAAATTCCTGGAAACTGTGGAAGAGATTATCCCCTCGTAAGGCCCCGCCGTCGATTTGAACTCCGGTTTCCGTTGGTGTGGTCACCGAACGTTCATTGCCTAGGCTGCTATCGGGGATAATTTGAGCTTGAATTGGGAGGATAGGCACGATCGCCATCCCCAATCCCAGACTCACCACCCATCCCCATTGCCAATTCTCCATCATCCCTACCCCAACTAAATAACAGTCAAACTCATTACATCCAGTTTCCAACTAATATATACGCTGACCAAAAATAGGGAAGTAAATAATCATCATTCTCCAACAAACTTAGCTGAGCTTGTCGTAACGCTTCTGCCTTTGTGGTTCCTGGAATACCTAAATGCTGATAAAACACTGACATAAATAACGCAGTTGCGGCATCATCAACTTGCCAGAGGGTGGCGAGAGTACTGCGGGCTCCCGCTCGTACAGCAACCCCGGCTAAACCAAGGGTGGCGCGATCGTCGCCAGTTGCCGTTTCGCAAGCACTCAGAACTAAGAGTTCTAGAACCTCCGATTCCCCATCCTCTCCTCGTTGGCGTAGTAATGTTTCTAACTCCCGTACATTGACGGGGGTATCATAGGCCAAAATAAAGGTATTTTCTGCCTGAGAACTAAATTGTCCATGGGTGGCAATGTGGATGATTGGGGAGGGAAAGTTACGAATTTCCTGAGCCAAAGAGGTGCGGGTAAAGCCGTTGTTGAGTAACTGGCGACTGGGGTTAACTTGATCGGCTATCTCTTCGATTTCTCCAGGGACGTTGATGAGAGCCGAAAACCCATGTCGTGCTTCTGATAAGCCGACGGCTAAGGCGGTTAGCCGTTCGCGCGATCGCTCCCCCGTTTCCAACAGCTGCATTCCCGGTGTTAAGGCGATACCGTAGCGTTCAATTAGATACTGTTCTCCGTCATGCAGGCTGGCGATGGGAATGTTACGAAGCAAGCCATCAAGGACAAAGGTGAGGGTTTGAACGTCCGTTTCATCTAAAGCCGCCTCTAGGGGGCGAATCACCCAGTCATAGAGTTGTTGGGATTGTTCTAGAACCTCTGAGAGACTAGCGGTACGACGGCCGACTTGTGAGCGAAATTCACGTAATTTGTTATTGATTTCTGCTTGGGGAACGGCGGTTTCATAAAACTGTAGAGGTTCTCCGGGAAGAGAGACAATGGTGGTTAGACGCTCGGGCAGAATAATGGAGTAAAGAATGGCGGCATTGGGGTCAATGTCTTCGACGGAAACGGGGGTGGTATCTAAACAGGCATCTCGGAAAAAGTTGTCTAATTCAGCCAGTTGTAAATCTTCGATCGCCTCTCGGGCCTGTTGTAAGTTCTTCTGGCTGGGATTGGAGTCTGATAGCAGCAGATCCACATATTCGCGATAGACGGGTTCGACAGTTTCTCGGAAGTCATATTGAACCTCAGGGTTCATAACGACCAAATCGCTACGGATGGATTGCAGGGTGGTTAGGGCAATTTGGTAGGCATCCTGGGCGGCTTCGGTTTGTTCCTGGGCCTTGAGTAACCGTCCGAGCTGCCAATGCCAACGATAGGCAATATCTCCAGCATCGATGGACTGGGCCAAGACGATCGCCTCACGGGTTAGGGTTTCGGCCATCGGCCACTGTTGGCTGGTTTCATAGATGGCGCCTAAGTTGCCGAGGGCATGGGATTCGGCGCGGCGATCGCCAATCTCGCGGGCCTGTTGGACAGCGGTGGCCAGAACCTCCGCCACCTGACGGGAGTTCTCACCAGCGAACATGAGATGGCGGGCAAAGCGAACCCGGGCGTAGATGCTGCGGCGACTGGGGGGAATTTGGCTGAGTTGATGGGCGATCGCCGTTTGTAGCCTGGCGATCTCCGGGGAGTCTGGGGGGGCGCTCATTTCCTCTTCTGAAGGGCGATCGTTTTCGCCTAAGAGGGTGAGTTGATTTAACTGGGCTTCTAACTGGAGGATGGGACTTGAGGCCAGGCTGGCGGCCCGTTGATAGGCTTGCAAACCCGCCCGTCGTTCCTGAGCCAAGGTTTCGAGATCCTGGGTGTTCCTGGCCCGTTGGACGAGACTACTAATGGTATTGCCTAAACTGACATAGATCGAGGCCAGGGTCGCCTCATCTCCGAGGGGTTCGGCAATCTGGAGACTCCGTTCTAACACCTCTCGGGCCTCTTGTAATTGGCCAATAGCCAGGAAGGTATTGCCCAAACTCTGAAACCCTAGGGCTTTGATGAGGGAATCGGGGTGGTCTTCGAGGGTGCTGGCGACGGTTTCGAGGCGATCGCGGGAACGGGCGTAGAGTCCCAGGGCTTGTAGGGCTTGGGCTTCGTTGATTTGACTGGCGATCGCCCCTTCAGTATCCTCGGCTTGTTGATAGTTGTGGCTGGCCTCCTGCCAAATGTCAAAGGCCCGTTGTGGCTGTCCTGAGGCTAAATAGAGATGACCGCGAATGTTGAGAATCTGAGCTAAGCGGGCCAGGCTCGTGATGGGGTTGGCCCTGAGCAGTTCCTGGATGCTTTCATCAACTTGATGGGCTAATCTCAACTCACCGAGCTGTTGATATCCGAGGCTGAGATAACTCAGGGCCAGAGCTTGTTGGGGCGGGTTTCCTTGGCGATCGAACTCACGGGCCGCCTGTTGCCAAGCCTCCACCGCCTCCTGATACCGTTGCCCCTGATAGAACTGTTGTCCCTGTTGCAGCATCTGAGACCCCGACCCGCTCCGGGAATCGTTGCCGGTTGCCGTTTCCTGGTTGAGGGTGAGGGTTGGGAACCCCTCTAGGGAAGGTAATGCCCCCTGAGCAGGAGCCGCACAGAGACAGAGGCTGAGTAGAGCGAGGGGAATCGAGGTGCGATGGGACATAGAAACCTAGGTGTGTTTAAGGCAATGGGGAACAAGAGGTTGGTTGTCTTTCAGGAATGGTCAGGAGGACATCACCACTACCGGATGAGAGAATCAACTCACCTTCATGATTTATATGCCAATCCTCGGCTTCTACTAGCTCAACGCGGTCGGCCCTCGGAGTTCGCCTCGCTTGAGACCTGGACAAATTCAGAGACCGTAAATCTATCCAGGTAACCTCATTAGCAAGTGTTCCCTCAGGGTTAGGAGGTAAGCCCCCCCGTCCTGTGACATAAAATTCACTGTCTTGCCCGCTGGTGCAGGGATCAGTATCCAGAATCGACGCAACATCTATAGGGGTTGCCGAGAGATCAACTAGGCCAGCAGCTGTGTCAAGATCAGGAGTATTGACCTCCACAACTCCGCTCAGTTCTGGCCCGAGTGCTGACGTTGCCGTGATATCACTCTCAAGAGTGGGTTGATCTCGGAATTCAGCCCCAAAGATCTCCTGGGCATTGATGACAACTCGTCCTCCTGATGCGTTAAGGGCATTGGCGCTAATATTGCTGTTTTCTAAGGCAACCAAGGCCCCTGTATCGATGATGATATTACCTCCGGGAAACTCTCCCTCAGCATTCGTCTGTAAATTACTACCATTACGCAATATAATCGTATCGGTATCTAGTCTGAGATTACCACCTTGTCCTAGGGTATCCACTGTAATAGCTGAACCATCTACCAGTCGGAGAGAGTCAGCCATTACCATGAGATCACCGGCTGCAAAGTTATTGGAATTAGACTGTCCAGTATGACTTGAGGACAAGACGGCCCCATCCTGCAAGTGGATTTGTCTAGCATTTAACCTAACCTCTCCGGCATTGCCCTCAGCTTGATCAATCACTTGGGTCAACACAGCACTATTGGAGAGAAGGATTCGATCGCCCCCTTCAACTCTAACGCTACCTGAATCACCTTCTCCAAAGGTACTCGAAGATAAGATCGCACCGTCTTGTAACTCGACATGACGTCCTGTGACCCTGATACCACCGGCATTACCTCGACCCGTTTCTGTGACATTACTCAAAGCCAGACTGTCGGAAAACTGCACCGCCTCTCGTCCAGTTACCGTTGCCATTCCCGCATTCCCTTCTCCAGCGGTGCTCAAAGATACAACAGCACCCTCTCGGACATCAACCCTATTCGCTATCAAGCTTATACCGCCTGCATTCCCCTGTGCGGCTTCTCCAACCAGACTCAGGACTCCGGTCGTCAACCGCTCAGCGTTAGCCCCTGATAGTAGGATACTTTCGTTCGCTTCAACCCTAACAGTGCCCGCATCTCCCTGTCCTAAGGTGCTGGAATTTAACTGTGCCCCATCGCGGATCACAACACGCTCGGCAGCGATCTCGATCCCTCCGGCATCACCCCTACCTATGGGAGCAACTCCACTGATAACTTCACTATCTGAGATGACAACACTATTGCCAGCTTCAAGGGTGACGCGACCGGCATTCCCCTCTCCAAATAGATTGGAAGACAAGACGGATTGCTCTTGTAATTCGATGGTTTGACCGATTAGGCTGAGTCCACCGGCGTTCCCTCGTCCGCTCGCTTCAACCTGACTAAAGGCGTCGGCATTACGAAAGATAACCATCTCATGCCCTTCTACAGTGATACCCCCAGCATTTCCGTCGCCGAAGCTACTCGAATCTAGGCGAGCGCCATCCTCAAAGGTAATCCAGTTGGCAATGAGATGAATTTCCCCACCATGTCCTTGAGCGCCCTGTCCAACTCGGCTCAATGCAGCACTCATAAAGCCATCAGGATTGACTCCTGAGAAGACAATCCTCTCGGTGGCTTCAACCCGTACCGTTCCACCATCACCCTGACCGAAGGTACTAGACGCTAATTGCGCCCCGTCACGGATCTCCACCTGATTGGCTATAAGACTCACCGCCCCGGCGTTACCGCGCCCAGTTTCCTCGACAGCACTGAAAGCATCAGCATTGGAAAAGATAATTGTCTCGCGCGCTTCAACTTGAATCAGTCCGGCATCTCCTGCTCCCAAGGTGGTTGTATCCAAAGTGGCTCCATCCCGCAACTCTATGTGATTGGCAACCAAGCTCACATCACCTCCTGTCCCCTCAGCGGTTTCAGTCACACGGCTAAAAAGTCCACTGACTAAACCTTGGGCATTGGAGCCTGAAATAATGATGCTGTCAACGGCATTGAGCCTAACGCTGCCGGAATTTCCCCGGCCGAAGGTACTTGAGGTTAACTGAGCTCCGTCTCGAACTTCGATATCATTAGCAATGAGGCTAACATTACCGGAATTACCGAAAGAATCTCGTCGAACTAAGTTCAATATCCCACCATTAGCTATGCTGATTTTTCCATCAGCATCCAACTGAATGTTCCCGGATTGTTCGTCTTGATTGCCAAATCCTTCAGCAATGCCCGCATCTAAAAAGCTATCCCGTAGCTGAATATCCGAAGCTTGAATTCTAATATCCCCACCTTGCGGGGCTACTACATTTAGGGCCGTTCCATTCCTTAACCATGCCGAGGCACGATTCAAGTCTCTGTTAACCCCAAACCCCTCAGATGGAAATCCCGAGTTGACATCACCCACCTCAAAGCTGACTTGTCCCGCTTCCCCCACTCCTACGAGGTCAATTCGTC
>SIHH01000235.1 GCA_004299065.1 Phormidium sp. SL48-SHIP
ATCAAACCCCTCCACTCCCTCAAAACACGATCGCCGAAACAGCATCGCCCCCAAAAACACCGGCTTCCACAACAGCCACGCCGCCAAATCCAACTCAGGAATTCCCTCCCTCGGATTCACCGTCGACAACCGCTCTCCCGCCGCATCCACCACAAACCAACCACTATGAACCATCCCCAGATGAGGCGACTCTTCCAACGCCGCCACCTGAACCTCTAACTTATCCGGCTCAAACCAATCATCCTGATCCAAAAAGGCGATAAACTCCCCTCGCGCCACCTCCAGGCCCCGATTCCGCGCCACCGCCACCCCCTGATTCTCCTGGCGAATATAGCGCAGCCGCGAGCCATAGGGCGCAATCACCGGCTCGATCGCCTCCGTCGAGCCATCATCAACAATAATTAACTCCCAGTCCGTATAAGTTTGCGCCAAAACACTAGCGATCGCCTCCCCCAGAAAGCGCCCACCATTGTAAACCGGAATAATCACACTCACCCGAGGCTTCACCACAGACATCGATCTAACCCCATCAACATCCGCTATCTTCAATCTCTCCCAATCCTCCTCAGGATCTCCCCCTACACCGTATCCGGATCAACCCCCAACGCGCGCAACTGTTCCGCCAACCGCTGAGCCCACTTCTTCGCTCGTTCCGTCCGTTGATTCGCTTGCAACAACTGCGACTCAATCCGTTCCGCCCGTTTCTCATACTCCTCGCGATCCAACAACTCCTGCTGAGCCAACTCATAGCCCGTCGGTAAAATATTCCCCTGCTGATCACACCAACGCAACCAGAGGCCATCCTTATCCTCAAACTCCCCTTGCCACAGCATCAAGCCTAACCCCACCTGATCCAACCAAATTGGCTTATCCAGCTCATTGAACTTGGCAATCTCAAAATAGCACTTACCCCGCAACTCAAACGCCCGCAACCGGGGACCACCCAGCACCCGTTCAGGATCAAACAGCACATAGTAACTCACCCGTAACCGTTCATACACACTCAGCTTCGCCCCCAACTCATCCCCCGTCGCCGTCGAGACAACTTCCATCACCAAATCCGGAGACTTGCCAAACTCCCACAGAGAATAGGGATGATGACGGTGAGTCCACCAATCATCACCAATATCCAAACTCAACATCAAATCCGGGGCCACCAGAGGCTGTCCCTGAGTATGGAGAATACCGATATTGCTTTCAATCAAGAACGGCTGTCCATGCAGAGACGTATACAGCGAATCCGTTAACAGACGCTTCTGTTTCGCCGTCACAAACGTATCGATCGCAATCTCCGTACCGGCGATCGCCTCATGGGGAGTAAAATTCGGGGACTTATCCATTATGATTTCGCAACAGTAGAACTAGAACAGCACCGCTTATTGGCGCCAAATACGGGCAAACTCAGCCAAATCCTCATGACTCAGGCGCTCCTGGAGCCATTGCCAAGCCTGCTTCTGATGACTCATCCCTTGATAATATTGCGCCGCATTCGCCAACACAATCGGAGGCGGCTGAAACTCCTGAGGCGATCGCCACCGTTGAGCAAACTCCGTCACCATCGCCGCCGTCAATTTCGTATCGAGCCATTCCAGCGCCTGATTCTGACTCGCCAAATTCCGATAAAACTTCGCCACATCTACCAACTGAATCGGGGTCGTACTCGACGCCTCATTACGCCAGCGACGCGCAAACTCCAGCAGCACCCCACTCTCCAAACTCCCCTGTAACCAGTTCAGAGCATTCGCCTGATGGGGCAAATCCTGATAGAACTTCATCACATCAATCAACTTAATCGCATCAGTAGGTGTAGGCATAGTCCCATCCGAGTCCGTCGGCCGTGATTCCGTCGCTTTGCCCGTTATCGTACCATCAACCAGATAGGCCCAGGTTCGCGCCGTCACCTCACCATCAGCCTTCAATCCCACCGCCGCCTGAAACTCCCGCGTCGCCTGTTGACTTTTAGCCCCAAACACCCCATCAAGAGAGCCAATATCATACCCCTTGCCACGCAAAGCCCGTTGTACCTGAACCACCACCATACTCTGGCTACCCGCCTTAACCACATTAAACGAATTCACATCGACCGGCCCAGTCACACCGTTCACCGTACCGCGATCCGTAAACTGCCACATCGTCCAAGTTCCCCAACCGCCCGGAACCCAAGGACGAGCCGCCGTCGTATAATGCGCAATCCAGAGCGGATACTCGCGAAACTCCTGCCAATTCCCCAACCCTTCCCAAAATCCCGGATAGGTATAGAGAATCGGACGACGGCCCGTCGCTGACTCAACCCGAACCAACCAACTCCGAATCCCGGCCCGCACCCGCTCCGGTTCGACACCATCATCCCGTTCAATATCCAACACCGGCGGTAAATCCCCCGGCTGAAGTTTGACCATATTCAAAAACAAATTCGCTTGAGCCAGAGCATCCGTGCGGGGACGGTAGAAATGATAGGCCCCGCGCACCAATCCCACCGAGCGAATCCCAGACCAATTGCGATGAAACGAATCCGCCACAAAGGTTCCCCCCTCCGTCGCCTTCGTAATCGCAAACTCAATTCCCGACTTGGCTACAGCCGTCCAATTGACCGTACCCTGGTGATCCGAAACATCAATGCCTCTAACCATATGTCACCCTTATCTCACATTTGGCCCATCTATACTGTCCTGTGTTGCTCAGCGATTATCCCCAAAGGTTTTGCCATCAGGCATAATCGTTTGTAACAACTCCGCATCCCGGAAATTGGTCTTATAAATCTTAGCACTCATTAGAATCGCATCATTGAGCGTGGCCCCCGTCAAATTCGACCAACTTAACTTCGTCCGATACAAACTGGCCCCCGTCAAATTGGCTCCCCGCAGCGTTGCCCAACTTAAGTTCGCGGCTCTTAACTGGGCTTTCGTTAGGTTCGCTCCAGCCAAATTGGCACCACTCAATTTGGCAAAACTCAAATCAACCCCGGTCATATTGGCCTGACTTAAATTAGCGCCATTGAGGATACTTTTCATCAAATTTGCATTTTCCAAATCCGCTTCCGTCAAGACGGCGATCGTTAAATTCGCCCCCTCCAACATCGCACCCCGCAGAGAAGCACGACAGAGATTCGAGCGGCTTAAATTCACCTCTCGTAACGTCGCCTCATCCAAATTCGTTTGACTGAGATCCGCCTCATTTAAAACCGCCTCCGTTAAATCAGCCCCTTGCAACGAGACCCCCAATAACTTAGCTCCTCGTAAATTGGCCTCACTCATCTGGGCCTCAGACAAATCCGCCTTGAGCAACTTGCTTGAAATCAAATTAGCATCCTGCAAATTGGCGCCACGGAGCATGGCGCCCTGTAATTGACATTCCCGCAGATTCACCCCGCGCAAATTCGTCTCCCGTAAATTGACTGAGTTTAAATTGGATTGCCGTAGATTGGCCCCCGAGAGGTCTTGCCCAGATAAATTGGCGCGACTGAGGTCTATTTCCCGAAAATCCCGTTCTCCGTCCGCATATCGCTGCAAGAGTTCATCGGCTCTCATCCTGGGTGACTTGCCCCCTAAACTATCATCAACTGAATTAAATATATTTATTTTCGCACCTAGCATGACCCCCACGTCTTATGAAACAATCAAATTAGACCAAAATCCCGGTAGTATTGAAGATCCCAAGGCGAAACCAGCCCGGTCCTCGCTGGGAAGAACTGGTTGCACCCCGGCGCGATCGCCGGGCCTCGATACGCTTTCCTATACAAGAAAACACCAGATCATGTCCGACAATCTTCGTAGCCAAGTCGTCACCCAAGGCAGTTCCCGCACCCCGAATCGAGCCATGTTACGGGCCGTCGGCTTCGGTGACGATGACTTTTCTAAACCTATCATTGGACTTGCCAACGGGTATAGCACCATCACCCCCTGCAACATGGGACTCGACGGCCTGGCGCAACGAGCCGAAGTCGGGATTCGCCAGGGGGGCGGAATGCCGCAGATTTTTGGCACCATCACCATCAGCGATGGCATTTCCATGGGAACCGAGGGCATGAAATACTCCCTCGTCTCCCGCGAAGTCATCGCCGACTCCATCGAAACCGTCTGTAACGGACAAAGCCTTGATGGTGTCCTGGCCATTGGCGGCTGTGACAAGAATATGCCCGGAGCGATGATTGCCATCGCCCGCCTCAATATCCCCGCCATTTTTGTCTACGGTGGCACCATCAAACCCGGCCATTATAAAGGCCAGGATCTCAACATTGTCAGCGCCTTTGAAGCCGTTGGCGAACATAGCGCTGGCAAAATCGACGATGCTGAACTCAAGGAAGTCGAACGGCGGGCCTGTCCCGGAGCCGGCTCCTGTGGCGGAATGTACACCGCCAACACCATGTCCTCCGCCTTTGAAGCCATGGGGATGAGTCTCATGTACTCCTCGACGATGGCCGCTGAAGATGCCGAAAAAGCCGATAGTACCGAAGAATCCGGCAAAGTTCTCATTGATGCCGTCCGCCAACAACGGCTCCCCCAACAGATTCTCACCCGTCAAGCCTTTGAAAACGCGATCGCCGTCATCATGGCCGTGGGAGGCTCGACCAACTCCGTGCTGCACCTGCTAGCCATCGCGAACGCCATCGGCGTCGAGTTGACCCTCGATGACTTTGAAACCATCCGTCAGAAGGTTCCCGTTCTCTGCGATCTTAAACCCAGTGGCCAATACCTCACTGTGGACTTCCACCAAGCCGGAGGGGTTCCCCAGGTGATGAAAATGCTCCTCGAACAAGGTTTACTTCATGGTGACGCTCTCACCATCACCGGGCAAACCATCGCCGAACAACTGGCCGAAATTCCCAGCACCCCACCGCAAAACCAGTCGGTGATTCGTCCCCTTGAGAATCCCGTCTATAAACAGGGACATTTGGCGATTCTCAAGGGGAATCTCGCTCAAGAAGGGGCCGTGGCCAAAATCAGTGGCGTCAAAACCCCCAAAATGAGCGGTCCGGCCCGCGTTTTTGAATCGGAAGAAGAGAGCCTTAAAGCCATCCTCGACGGCAAAATCAGCGCCGGTGATATTCTCGTGATTCGCTACGAGGGACCCAAAGGTGGCCCCGGAATGCGGGAAATGCTCGCCCCAACGTCCGCCATTATTGGGGCCGGGTTGGGCGACTCCGTGGGACTGATTACCGATGGACGCTTCTCGGGCGGCACCTATGGCATGGTGGTGGGCCATGTAGCTCCTGAAGCGGCGGTCGGAGGCGCGATCGCCCTGGTCCAAGAAGGCGATATGATTACCATTGATGCCCACGAGCGATCGCTCGAACTTCATGTCTCGGAAGCTCAACTGAGTCAGCGTCGCGCCAACTGGACGGCCCGCGCCCCCCGCTATCGTCGCGGTGTGTTAGCGAAATATGCCAAGCTGGTCTCATCGAGCAGTATCGGCGCCGTCACAGACCTCCCCGACGCCTGACGTTCAACCGCTGCCCCCGACTCCCCCCTCTCCCCTATCTAGGACGGAACGATGATGGAACCCTATCGCCTCCTTGTTGGCTTAGATCAGACGACCCTGGCAGACCTGGTCTTTCAGCAGGCCCTGAACCTGGCCCAAGACCGCCAGGGTGAACTCTATCTGGTGCATTGCCTCAATCTCGAATTCCAAGGGCAACTCGGGACGATGCTAGATGCGGGGATGGGGCTACAAAGTCGCATCAATCTCGATGACTTACAACAGTCTCGACAGGTGACCCAGCTCAAAGCAGCACGACGCTGGTTGCGACAACTCTGTGAACAAGCCGCTCAGCGCAAGGTTCCCTGTGACTACCGCATTGACCGCCGCAGCCCTGGCCCCCTCCTGTGCTATCTGGCCCAGGATTGGTCCGCTGATTTAGTCGTGGTGGGGAATGGCAAAAAAGAGGTCTGGCAAGCCCTGATTCTCGGCAGCGTCAGCAAATATGTGATCGAACATTCCCCCTGTCCAACCCTCGTGGTTCCAGGGGGAAATCATCGTAAACGAGAGTTCCCTCCCCAAGCTAATCTTGCCTCCGACAACCTCTTACCCTGAAATCACCGT
>SIHH01000236.1:0-1614 GCA_004299065.1 Phormidium sp. SL48-SHIP
ACTCCCTCGCTGATCTTTTGGACGGGTTTAAGACGCGCGATCGCACCAAACCGCTCGCACCAAACCGCAATGATCATAGCGAAACCCTGGAGAGGTTGGGTTAAGATGACATTAACGCCCTGCTAATGCTTGTTTTTTAATTGGGAATTGAGGGGAGTTGAGTCTGATGGGTTGAGTGGTTAGGGTTAGCACCAATGAAGGCGATCGCGGGACTCAAAACCAAATCAGCCGGAGGGTTGGACCTTCCGGCTGATGACTGTATTAAGTGGTAACAATTATAGGCTGAGGGTCGAGACTCAATAAGATGCACGCGGGGTTTAAAAACTTTCAAAGATTAAATCTAATGCACTAGCGTTTCCTGCTCGATTGAGGACTGCCGACTTAGGCAACAGCTTCAACAGCCGCAGGACTTTCGAACATTTTGAAGACGCGATCGAGTTGAGTCAACTCAAAGATGATGCGAATCGCCGGTGAGACAGCGCAGAGTCCAAACTGGATATTGATGTTTTGGGCGAGTTTTAAGGCGGAGACGAGTGCCATCAGTCCAGCACTATCGAGGGATTCGGTCTGTTCCATATCAACGAGAACGACGGGAGTGGTTCTCGCGGCCACCGCAGAGGTCAGTTGTTGACGGACTTGTTCCGCATTTGCGGCGTTGAGATGTCCGCTGAGGCGGACGACGGTTACGTTGGGGGCTTGGGTTGCGGTGTGCATGGCTATATCTGAATCCAAAAACTAATTTCGCTTGTATAGTCTCAAGGTAGAGCATCCCTTGGGCTAGGCGCTACTGAAACGGGCCAAGTTTGCGGAATCTTTGTTTTTCTCCCCCCTTATGTGAAGATTTGGAAAAGTTGGCCCATCCAAAGGTATCTATAACTACCAATTGAAAAAAAGGTATGCCATACTGGAGGACGATGACAGCGCTTCAGTTATGCTAAGTTGCCGCCTCAATTCCTCAATCTTAAGTTGACTCAATATGCAGTGATGCAGATCACTTACAAGATAGGGTTGCGATCGCATGAGGGCGTCAGCTTTAGACGGATGATAAAGGCATAGAATTATCCGGATTATCATGAAAGCGTCAGCGGCAATCCGTCATCTTGTTGAAAAAGTCCTTTATGTCAAACGGTTAACCCCCGATCTGGAAAATCAGATCAATGCCGAGTTAACGCGAATGGGATATGTCTCAGATGTGGACTATGAGGCTCTCGAACTTCTGATGGACCAAATGGACCGAGGGGTGATTCAACTGGTCTCGAACCCCTAACCTCCCCGGCTGTAACAGCTTCTGTTAGGGTTGGCACGGGACGAAGGACGGCTCTCTATCTACTCCTGAGACATAGGCGACTTCAATGATCGCGTTTCTAAGTTTCTAAATTTTTGGTCTTATTTTTGGTCTTAGTCGTCCCAAGTTTGACCCCTAGCATCAGCTATTAACTCGCGTTGAGACGTTCGCTAGTCGTTTCAGGGTGTTTCTATAACGCTCAACGTTAAGCCACGATAGTGTAAGTTTGATACCCTCATCCCCCAGACCCCAGACTCGATCGCATCGGCTCATGGGGTTTTTCTGCTGTCTCATCTGCTGTCTCATCTGCTGTCTCATCTGCTGTCTCA
>SIHH01000236.1:1714-6023 GCA_004299065.1 Phormidium sp. SL48-SHIP
TCTGCTGTCTCATCTGCTGTCTCATCTGCTGTCTCATCTGCTGTCTCAAGGTGAATCTTCAGAGAAGCGGGGGTCGTCAAAGCCTTAAAATCGAGTCAGACAGCGGCCGCCATCTAAGATAGCCATCCAACATTGCTCTATGACCCAAGATCTACAAGACCAAATCTTCTCCCTGCAACAAACCATCCAAAGCCTGGAACAAGAACGCCGTGATCTAGCCATTCATCCACGGCTTCCCCCGGAGGATGCGCCTCCGGCCGTGATTGTGGAAGCCTACCGCGCTCAGGCCCGTGCGAGTGCTGAACAGGCCGCCGAGATTAAGGGGATTGATGATGCGATCGCCGCGTTACAACTGCAACTACGACAAAAGCGGGCCTTGGTGGGTCATTACCGCGACCATCAACGAGATCCCTTGCGCGAGGAAATCGAGCAAGCCAAAGCCAAAGCCGAACATTACGCCGAACGGATTAACGAACTCAGTGGTGAACTCATCGTTGAAGTGCGAGCGCTCAAAGCGATCGCCGATCAACTCAGTCCCCTCTACTGGCAATATGAAGGGAAACCCTTTATCACCGGCTTTAAGCGGGTGACGGTTCCTCACGTGCGCTCCGATAGTACGGTCTGGAATGTGGTCAACCGGGTCGTTTGAGGGAAAATGAGTCAACATCTCTCCCGAGCATCTATCCTAAGATTTTCGACAGATTTTCGACATTCGGCGCTCGAATGCGATACAACAAGATTCGGAGTCCCCGAGTCTAATCCCTCTTTGTCTATCTTATTAGTCCAACTATGATCGAAGTCGAACAACTCCACAAACGCTATGGAACAACTCAAGCCATCCAAGATGTGAGTTTTTCCGTAGAGAAAGGGGAAATCTTGGGTTTTCTGGGTCCGAATGGAGCGGGAAAGACAACCACCATGCGGATCTTGACCGGATATCTCCCGGCCAGTTCCGGGACGGCTCGGATTGCGGGGTTTGATGTCCATGATCAGTCAATGGATGTACGTCAACGCATTGGCTATTTGCCCGAAAGCCCGCCGTTGTACAGTGAAATGAGCGTTGAGGGGTTTTTGCATTTTGTGGCGCGGATTAAGGGCGTTTCAGCGGGCGATCGCCCCCAACGAGTAGACCGCTCCATTGAGCAATGTGGGTTGAGCGATCGCCGCAAAAGCCTGATCCGCAAACTGTCCAAAGGGTATCGCCAACGGGTCGGGATTGCTCAGGCGATCGTCCATGATCCACCGGTGATTATCCTCGATGAACCCACCGTTGGCCTCGATCCTCGCCAAATTATCGAAGTCCGCAACCTGATCAAATCCCTGGCCGGAAATCACACCATTATCCTGTCGACCCACATTCTCCCGGAAGTCAGCATGACCTGTAGCCAGGTGGCGATCATCAATCGCGGCCAAATCGTCGCCACCGATCGCCTCGACAACCTCATGGAACATCTGACGGGGGGAACCTACTATGATGTCGAAGTCGGTGGCGGTGTTGATGGGGTGGAAACGGCGATTGGGTCTTATCTGGGTTATCTCCCTAATCTGCGATCGGTAGATCCGCTTCCCCGCAACGATCTCCCCGAAGGACGGTATCGCTTCCGCATCACCGTCGAACCCGGTTCAGAACCCGGTTCCGAGATTGCAGCCGCTATCCTGGACGGGAAACTACAACTTCATGAAATGCGTCGCAGTCGCGCCAGTCTCGAAGATGTCTTCTTGCAACTGACGACCGAAGAGAAAATGGCGGAAGACGCCGCCGAGGACGACGCAGAGACATCAGAAGCCGCCGCCGAGGACGAGACGTCATCTCAAGAGACGTCATCTCAAGAGACGTCATCTCAAGAGACGTCATCTCAAGAGACGTCATCTCAAGACTCAGATCCTAACCCCGATGACTCTCCCGAGTCGAAACTCCCGTCCGACAGCTAATCCCGCTCATCCGAACCTCCCCTGTCCTCTATTTTTTGACCTCGAATGCGCCTAATTTTTGCTAATATCATTGCTATTTATCGTAAAGAACTTCAGGGGTATTTTGCCTCACCTCTAGCGATGGCGATCGCCGGTATTTTCTGGTTAATTTCCGGGTTTTTCTATATCACCATTCTCCTCGATCCACAACGAGGAATCCTTGCTCAAGTTGCCACCCAAGCCGCCGTTCAGCAAGAGTTAGGAACTCCTCGCCCTCCCCTAGATGTTCCCTATGAATTTCTGCAATTTTTCCTAGGAACCGTGGCATCTCTATCACTGTTTATTTTGCCAATTTTATCCATGGGACTCTATGCCGAAGAACGGAAACAGGGAACTCTCGAACTATTAGCCACATCGCCGGTTTATAACTGGACGGTTGCTACGGGAAAACTCCTGGGGGTCGTGACGTTTTATATCACCATGATCGCCCCCTTACTTCTCTATGAAGCCATCACCTTTAGCGTGGCTGAGCCAGCCTTTCCCGCGACCATTCCCCTACTCGGACATTTAGGCTTAATCCTGCTGGCCGCCAGTGTTTTATCCTTGGGAATGTTTATTTCCTCCTTGACGGATAGCACAATTCTTTCAGCAATTCTCACCTTTGCTCTGGTCTTGTTTTTGTGGATCATAAACCTGATTGCAGCCAATGTCCCCGGTCCCGTGGGGGAAGCTCTGGCTCATCTGTCAATTTTGGAAAACTATAGCAATTTAGTTCAGGGAGTGGTTGATGTCGGTAGTTTAGTCCTCTTTGCTAGTTATATCTTTTTGGGAATTTTCCTAACGGCCCAATCTATTGACACCCTACGTTTCCAACAAAACTAATTCCCTGCCCTCGTTTTTAAACAATTATGGTCAATATCCTTAAAAAATACTGGAATGTTCTCTTATGGCTGGGTTTATTTCTAAGCGTAGCCGGACTAACAAGCGGTGCTGTTGCTGGGGTTTGGACTCCGATTCCGGCCTCACTCATCGTCGCGGGAGTCATCATCTTGGGGATTTGGCTCATCTACCTGGGAGCGTTTCAACGAGGGTTTTGGGCGCGGCGATCGACTGAGGCGGGAACTAACGCCATTTTTGCGACAGCAGCGGTTCTTTTGATTCTCGTGTTGATGAATTTCTTGGCGGTTCGCGCCGGGGTTCGTTTTGATGTCACGGAAACTCAACGCTTTACTCTTGCACCTCAAACTCAAACCTTGATTCGTAATTTAGAGGAACCGGTGAAGGTGTGGGTGTTCTCCTCGCAACCCAATGAGAGAACGGTGGAGTTGTTAGACAACTATCGCCGCATTGCACCCGATCGCTTCGATTATGAATTGGTTAATCCTCAAGCCAATCCTGGATTGGTTCAGACGTTTGATGTTACCTCCGTAGGAGATGTATTTCTCGAAATGGGCCAGCAACGTCAATATGTGACTACCTTGGACTTAGAACCTCTGGCTGAAGCTCAACTCACTCGTAGTTTAGCTCAGTTGCAAGGGGGCGATCGCCTGACGGTGTATATGCTACAAGGCCATGGAGAACCGGCGGTTTTAGCCGATGGGGAAGAGTCCATTTCCCGAGCGGTGCGAGCCTTGGAGGAAAATGCAGCGGTGGTGAACTCGCTCAATCTCATTGAACAAGGACGAGTTCCCGAGGATGCTGATCTCGTTGCGATTATTGGCCCCACCAGTCGCCTCTTTGAACCGGAACTCGAGGCGTTGGATGACTATTTAGGTGAGGGTGGCTCGGTGTTCGTGTTAGTGGACCCCAATACAGACCCCGGTTTAGAGGACTGGTTAGCAGATTGGGGGATTCGGCTTGATGAACGGATTGCGATCGATCCCGATCGCTGGGTTCAAGGGTTTGGCCCGGCGGCCCCCCTGGTTCTCGACTACGGAACTCATCCTATTACTGAAGACTTTGGCCGCAATTACACGATTTTTCCAGTGGCTCGTCCGATGGAGTATGACACGGTCGAAGGGGTTGAGATGACTCCGTTGTTATTCACCAGTGACGCGAGTTGGGCCGAAGCCACTCTCGAAGAAGGACCCGATTGGCAATTTAATGCCGAAAGCGATCGCCCTGGCCCCCTTGTTTTAGGGGTTGCGGCTCGTCGAGAGCTGTCTGAAGTCGATGAGTCGGCGGAAGTGACGGAACCGGCTGAGCCGGAAGATGAGCCAGAGACGGAGGAACCACAGGAGAATGAGCCTGAGGCGAGTGAAGGGGTGGAAGAAACGGCGGAGGATGTCGAAACTCCCGCAGAGACTCCTGAAGAGACTCCTGAAGAAACGGCGGAGGATGTCGACACTCCTGAGGATGTCGACACTCCTGAGGATGTCGAGACTCCCGCAGAGACTCC
>SIHH01000237.1 GCA_004299065.1 Phormidium sp. SL48-SHIP
TCAGAATCTAGATCAGAATCTAGATCAGAATCCGAGTCAGAATCTAGATCAGCATCTGGGCTGAGATCCGACTCAGAAATCACGGAGGCTACGGGAATTTGGTGATCTGCGTCGTCCGGGCGATCGCCCAAACTCGAATCTAGGGATTCATCTGCATCATCTATATTATCTGCATCATCGATGTCAACAGATCCTAACTCAGACTCATCAGATGTCAGGGTATCTTCACGACTCTCCTCATCGGTCGGCTGTTGTACGATCGCCTCGATGGCGGCTTCGAGTTCAGGGGCTTTGTCTGCATCGAGAGAATCGGCTAATTCCAGGGTACTGTCTAAACGAGCGCCTAACTGGTGTACCAAGGCGGCGACAATGGCTTCTCCCTGTTGACTAAAGTTGTAGATGTTTTGAATGCTACGGGTTAGGGAGGTTTCATAGCCTTGTAGATTCGCCGTGACTCCGTCGAAGATGGTTCGCAGATTAGTATCGAGATTCATCAAGAGGCGATCGGCTTCCGCTTGTACCGCTTGCAGATGTTGGCGACGTTCTTCGGGGTTCAGCAAGGGGGAGACGGACTCGGATTCCATCTCAGGATCGCTCGTTGAGGGAGACGCGGAGTTCTCTAGGCGGGCCACTTCTTGGGCGAGACGATTGCGATGTTGGCGTAAGCCGTCGAGTTCTTCTTGAAACGGTTGTAGGAGGCGATCGCGCCAATCCTCTTCTGGGGGAAGGTTTGGGGGCGAGTCAGGGGCCACCCCCTCAGAACTGGCCTCAGAACTGGCCTCAGAACTGGCCTCAGAACTGGCCTCAGAACTGGCCTCAGCGGACTCAACAGTTGTGAGATAGTCCCGCATTTGTTGTAAAATTTCGCGGGTGCGATCGCCATCGATCTCAGGCGAAGACTCAGCCAGAAGCTGCTCGATCTCGGCCAAAAGGCGTTTCGGGGGTAAAGGTTGAGAAGTCATAGGTTGGGTTCAATCGATCACAGCAATGGGTCAAGGGTACAGACATCGAGTCAATGCCAAAATTTTAAGCGTTTGTTGGGGCTGATTCGGCTCTAAACTGGGAAAATGGAGATGTTCCGGGATGCGATCGCCCGACTGTGTAACGTTTCTGAACGAACCGTGACCAAAGACCGTTCAACTCACGATTGCCTGATAAGATCAAGAAAACGTAATCGGCGTCATCTATCTCGCTCATGCTGATCTAGGATAGAGAAGCCGTTATGGATTGCGACCCTTGGGCCTCGACAGGTTTACCTAGCTCTAGGAAGCCATTTCAGATTCGACCGATTTCAAACGATATGTGACGACCTCATGGAAGACCGGTATCACCCTCGTGAAGCGCATCAGAACCCCGAACTTGAAAAAAAGCTCAGGGCGACACCTTTTTTTGCAGGTTTACCTGAACGGATGGTTGACGATGCCCTTGCCCATGTGGTAACGCGGACTCATCCCCCAAACCAGGTCATGCTTTTGGAAAATGACTGGGGAAGTTCGGTCTATTTCATTTTGGAAGGCTGGGCCAAAATCCGCACCTATAACATTGACGGGAAAGAAGTCACTCTCAACATTCTCGGGAGTGGCGAAATTTTTGGCGAGATGGCGGCGTTAGATGAAGTCCCTCGCTCAACGGATGTGATTACCCTCGCTCCGACTACCATTGGTAATATGCCGGCCCAAGATTTTGTCCACTTAGTGAAGACGGAACCCCTGGCGGGGATTCGTTTGGCTCAGTTGATGGGCCGTCGTCTGCGTCAGGTGAACCGCCGCTTACGCCTACGGGAGTCCGATAGTACCTCCCGCGTGGCTGATATTCTCCTCTTTTTGGCGGAAGGCCAGGGAACTCGGGATGAAACCGGCGGAATGGAAATCCCAAACCTCCCTCATCGCGAGTTGAGTAGTTTGAGTGGTTTGGCCCGAGAAACGGTGACGCGCGTGTTGAGTAAGTTGGAGAAGAAAGGGCTGATTTCACGCGATCGCGAGATGATTCGCATCCCCGATGTCTACGCCTTAGAACGAATGCTAACCTAGCGGATTAAGAGAGTTCACAGGATCTCGGTAAGCCTCAACGGTCACTCTTTATGCGTAAATCCAGACAGTCGCCGTTAGCGATGGTCGAAACGGCGTTTCTGGCCAGCACAGCGAGTTTAATTTGGCTGATTAACTACTATTTCCCCCTCGGGCCGCTGTTACGCATCTTCTTTCCGGTTCCCATGGCCCTCGTCTATTTACGTTGGGGGAAACGAGCCTCTTGGATGTCGGCGTTAGTGTCCGGGTTGTTGCTGTCCGTGTTGATGGGACCGACGCGCAGCATCCTATTTATCGTCCCCTATGGCTTACAGGGTGTACTGTTGGGCGTTCTCTGGAAGCGGCGAGCGAGTTGGGGAGTGGCGATCGCCCTGACGGGACTCTTAGGGGCGTTTGGGGTCTTTTTTAAGGTCTGGCTCGTCTCGATTCTCTTGGGAGAGGATTTATGGGTCTATTTCACGGTTCAGATGACGCAACTGCTCAATTGGGGCTTTGAAAAGGTTGGTTGGTTGGTGCAACCGAGTTTAACCCTAGTGCAAGTGCTGTCCATTCTCGCCATTCTCATTAACAGTCTCGTCTACGCCTTTGTGGTTCACTTAGGGGCCTTGCTGCTCCTCGATCGCCTCGGAAACCCCATTCCCCGTCCACCTCAATGGATTCAAACTATCTTGGCCTTGGACTATGACGACGACTATGGCAAGGAAGAATAAACAAACGACGAGGTAATGTGGGCTGGGATTCATCATTAGTGCGAGTGTATACGGAAATCGCTCGCGGTCAGGCTTGGCTCGATCGCTATCAGGGGACATCCCCCCTATTTAGCTGTGTCTTTGGCTTCACGGAGACAGGGACTCTCCCTGATATCTCGGCAGCGGGTCGCACCCCGGCCGACCGCCGCAAAACGGCGTTAGCGGATGCAGAATATCTCCTCAGCGGTGGCACAACCCCTCCCCAGTATCCCCTCCCCCCGTTGACAGCCGGCGCCTCTCCAGCGGTGATTTCGCGGGCTGTGGTGTCTGGGTTATTATTGCCTCTCTATGTCTTTGATGCGGGGTTACCGGCTCCCATTCCTCAACCCTCACCCCTTCCTCCGTCAACGGTCGTTGAATGCTTGAGTGACCGTCCGGCCCGTTGTTTAACCAGCGGGGCCGCGATGACCCCGTCTCAGGTTCAGGATCTCTTGGCGGCGGGGTTGGCCTGGGGCGATCGCCTTGGTGATCATTGTGATTACGCCATTTTGGGAGAATGTGTCGTAGGTGGGACAACGACGGCTTTAGCGGTGTTGTTGGCCTTGGGGTTTGCGGCCCAAGGTCAGGTCAATAGTAGTTATCCCCTGTGCAATCACCGCCGCAAGCAAGAGGTGGTGCAACAGGGGTTATTGCGTTGGCGAGAACGAGGCGGTGATCCCCGTCCCCTGGCTGTTGTCGAGGCGTTAGGAGACCCGATGCAGGTGGTGGTGGCGGGTTTGGCGTTGGCGTTGAGTCGCCGCTGTGGTGTGTTGTTGGCGGGTGGGACGCAAATGCTGGCGGTGTATGCTCTGTTACGGGCGATCGCTCAGGAGATCGGCTATCCTTGGCAACCGGAGCAGATTGTGGTCGGAACGACCCGCTGGGTGGCTGAAGACCCCAGTGGTCAAACCGTTGCCTTAGCCAAAATGTTAGGGGATGTACCACTGTTGGCGACTCAGTTAACCTTCCATCAGGCTCGCTTTCCTCAGTTACGAGCCTATGAAGCGGGTTATGTCAAGGAAGGGGTTGGAGCCGGTGGTTGTGCGATCGCGGCCAGTTTACAAGGATGGACGGCCCCATCCCTTTTAGCAGCTATTGAAACCGGCTTTTCCAAGTTAATTGAGAGATAACGCTTGCTAACTCTCAAATGGAATCAGATCCCCCCAAATCCAATAGATTCAGAGGTTAGGATGAGCTTATCGTCGTCGATCTGAGACCAGGTGATGATTACGTTGAGCAAAGTCAGTCCGCGATAGCAGTTGTTCTTCTAAGGCGGCGATCCGATTGTAGGCTGCGGTCAGTTGTGCGGTTAATCGCTGAATTTGTAGTTCGGGGGCGATATTTGCTTCAGAACTGGCCTGACTCGGACTAGAATGAGAGTCGTCCCCAAGGACATCTTTATGGCGCATGAAATCTCCCCAATCGTCCACGGTATCGGCGATTAGCAGGTTATCCTCGGCTGACTCTCCACGGGGTCCTGGCTCGGGGTGAGGCTGAGAGTCGTCGCTTGCAAGAACTTGGGATAGTTTCAGGTTCAGACGCTCAATGGTCTCGTAGAGTCCATCGACCTTTGTGTTTAGGGCTAGTATTTGATGTTGAACGGAATCCATAGCTTAATATCTCGACAGTTCACAGGTTGTTCCTCATTCATAGTAGTCAGGAATTTGGGAAATCCTAATTTACTTTTAGTTTATTTAACTTTTACAAAAAAGCGTCGTGCTAAGTACAGTTTGACGTCGCCTTTGTAAAGCTTGTGTAACGTTAGCTTAATTTTGATGGCGATTGGCGATCGCCCTTCGAGAAGGGGGTTTCAGAGGTATTTCAATTCTATGGGGACTCGATCCCGTTTTAGATCCCGCAAAAATTGCTGATGGAGCCATGATGAGACTCACTATCAAAATCCATTTCCCAAAGAGGGGGGAACTGAAGCCGAAGATGACCCCAGTCACCCACAGAGAACGGGTTTGACGGAGATTAACATCAAGGACGGGTCAAGGAAACGCTATGCTTAAGAGGTGCAATCGAATTATCTCAAAGCTGCTTTGTCTGTTAGTCGCCGCTCTCTCCTAACCGGTGCGATCGCCGTAGGAGTCGCCCAACTGCTTACGGGATGTCAAACCTCCCCAGACCAACGCCTGGTGGTGAAATTCCTCCGCGATGCTGTTCCCGCCCCGATGCTGGGAGAGTTTCGCCGTGTTTTAGATGAACCGGCGAGTTTAGATTTCTCGGCTGAACCCCAGTTAGCGGATCTGTTTCAAGGGTTGGTACGATGGCATCAAACCCAGGAGGACAGCCGCGACGATTCAGGCTGGCTTCCTTGGCAGCGATCGCCCCAAACGCCCCATTTAACCTTACTCGGTCATAGTTGGCTACCGAAAGCCATTGAGAACCAATTGATTCAACCCCTAGGGCCTGAATCTTGGCAAAATTGGACGAGTCTGCCGGAGAATCCCATCAATTGGCGGGAACTTCCCCGTCGCGGCGATCGCCTCTGGGGCGCTCCCTATCGTTGGGGAACCACCGTCATCGTCTATCGCAAGGATAAGTTCGCGCAACTCGGCTGGACTCCCCAAGATTGGTCAGATTTGTGGCGCGAGGAGTTACGGGGACGGCTGGCCCTGTTGGACAGTCCCCGAGAGGTGATTGGCTTAACGCTCAAGAAATTGGGTTATTCCTACAATCATGATCGTCCCCAAGATGTACCAGAATTACTCGACGAACTCCAGGCCCTTCAGAAGCAAGCACTGTTATATTCATCAACCGCCTATCAGCAACCGTTACTACGCGGTGATGTCTGGGTGGCGATCGGTTCGTCCCGAGATATCTTAGGGATTCCCCAATATGGGCAACAGTTAGAGGCGGTGGTTCCCCAGTCGGGGACAGCCTTATGGGCCGATTACTGGGTGCGGCCAGCGAACGTGGCGGCCCACGAGTTGAGCGATCGCTGGATTGACTTTTGTTGGCAACCCCGCATCGCCCAACAGCTTTCCCTCTTAGCCTTCGCCACCTCTCCCCAAGTCCTCGGAACTCCCCGCCAGAATCTCCCCGAGTCCCTCCGCCGCAATGGGGTCTTACTCCCCGACGGCGATCGGCTTCAACGCAGTGAGTTTATCGAGTTGGACTTAGGAGACGCCAGTTTAAGTCAATATCGGCAAATCTGGCAGCAGCTACGGCGGGGAGAATAGGCAAGAGGCATAACCCACCCC
>SIHH01000238.1:0-2384 GCA_004299065.1 Phormidium sp. SL48-SHIP
TCAGAACCGGGAGAGATTACCCTCAACAGTCCGCCTCAGGTCACCGGAGGCGAAGAAGATGTGCCACCCGGGGCCGTCACCAACCTCTCCGACGATCTCTTCAGCGGCGAGGATCCCGATGGAACCATCAATCGCTACAAAATTACTGAACTGCCGCCGGCCAGCCAAGGCACGCTCTTTATCGGAGATCCCGAACGAGGGGGAGAAGAAGTGGCTGAAGGGGAAACTCTAACCCCCGACCAACTCGATCGCCTGTTCTTCCGAGCCGAACCGGGATTCACCGGCACCACATTCGGGTTTCGCGCCATTGACAACCAAGGGGCCGAATCCCCAACGGCGGAGGTGACCTTAGGGACGGCCAACGCACCGCCGGACACCGAGGATGTGTTACAGGTTATCGAACCCGGTGAACCGGTCACCCTCAACGGACTCGGCGGAACGGATATTGAAAGCGATGACGGGGATCTCGAATATCGGATTGATGAGTTACCCGGCGAGGGAACCCTAACCCTCGATGGAGAAGAGATCAGTGCCGGTGCTGTGCTAACGCCGGATGAACTGGCTCGCTTGCAATTTAGCTTCCCCGAAGGATTTACCGGCAACACCAGCTTTACCTATGTTGCCATTGACGAAACCGGTGCAGAAGACCCGACCCCAGGCACCGTCTTCCTGAAAACTGAGGGCAGCAACATCCCCCCAGAAACCGAAGAGACGACCGTTGAAGTTCCTCCGAACACCTTTGGAGGAGTCAATGAAATTCCACCGGGGGTGGCGACTCGTTTAACCGGCTTAGGGGGCAACGATCCCGATGGAGAGATTGACGAGTTTCGGATTACTCGCGCACCGGGGAATGGAACCCTATTCCTGGGAGATCCGGCCGATGGCGGTCGGGCCTTGGGGACAGACGACACGATTCCGGCTAACCGCATCGATGATGTCTTCTTCCTACCCAACGATAACTTCAACGGCAGTGACTTCACCTATGCGGCGATCGACAATGAATCCGAAGAAGATCCCACCCCGGCTGAAGTGACCTTAGAGGTGGGTAATCGTTTCCCAGACACAGACAATGTGACCAATCCTGTGCCAGATCCGGGTGAGGTGATTCGTCTCTCGGGACTCGGCGGGAGTGATGATGATGGCAACATTAGTGGTTTCGTCATCAACACGCTCCCCAATCGAGGCACTCTCTTCCTGGGTCGTCCTGGCGCCGGAGGGGTTGCGGTGGAAGAAGGGCAAATCCTGACTCCTGATGAATTGAGTCGCCTCTTCTTAGATGTGGGAGATGGCAGCGGGGATATTCGCTTTACCTATTCGGCCATTGATAATCTCGGGGCCATTGACCCCATTCCTGGCGAAGTTCGTTTTACCAACCAGACCACCTCTCCTGGCGATGAGGATGAGGATGAGGATGAGGACGATGATCCCGATATTGGTGGAGATCCTTCTCCCTCTCCGACTCCCTCTCCGGACCCGGACCCCGACCCGGACCCCGAGCCGGAAGAAGACTTCGACTCCCTCTGTCCCCCGAAACCGGAGAAACCCGAGATTCCTGAGTTAGCGGAGTTGCCGGAGGTCAACAGGCAGATGCCTGACCCCTTGCCGGCGTTGCAGGCCGATGGCTTGGAACAACTCGACAGCGTCGAAGTCCCTGATCGTACCGCCGATACGATCGCCACCGGGGAATCTGAAAACGACGACATTCGCGGCGGTCTCGGCGATGACCAACTGCGAGGTTCAGATGGCGATGATTTGATTGTCACCGGTGGCGGAAACAACGCTCTAGCGGGCAATAAGGGGAATGA
This sequence comes from Phormidium sp. SL48-SHIP, assembly GCA_004299065.1. GTDB lineage: Bacteria > Cyanobacteriota > Cyanobacteriia > Cyanobacteriales > Geitlerinemataceae > Sodalinema. Next base: position 1,806 of record SIHH01000238.1, read on the forward strand.
TACTCTTCTCGGTCATCTGGGGGCAGATACCCTCAATGGTGGCCAGGATAGTGACCTGATTTTGGCTCGCGGTGGCAATAACGTCATTTGGGGCGATCGCGGCGACGATACCATCTCCGGCGGCCCCGGCAACGACATCATTGGCGGTGGTCCCCAAAACCGCACCCCTGATTTTGAAGGCAGTGATGACCTGATTTATGGCGATGGTGGCAATGACACCATCTTTGGCAACTTGGGCCAGAACAGCCTCTCGGGTGGCGATGGTACAGACCTGATCTTTGGTGGCCAAGGGGATGACCTGATTTATGGCGATGCTGGTAGCGACACCCTCAAAGGGGAGTTTGGCAACGATACCCTCATTGGCAGTCCCGACACCATCGAACCGGCCGATGAAGACATTGCCAATGAAGATATCCTCACCGATGCAGAGGCATTCACGCCTCAAGAGCTAACTTTCGAGTTCTTGGCAGGGTTAGAAGACCCCGAAGAGGCCGCAGAAGAGCAGGATGCAGAGGAGCAGGATGCAGAAGAGCAGGATGCAGAACCGACTCCTGAACCGACTCCTGAACCGACTCCTGA
>SIHH01000238.1:2484-5907 GCA_004299065.1 Phormidium sp. SL48-SHIP
CAGAAGAGCAGGATGCAGAACCGACTCCTGAACCGACTCCTGAACCGACTCCTGAACCGACTCCTGAACCGACTCCTGACCCCGAACCCACCCCGGACCCCATCAGCACCGGAGATCTCCTCTCGGGTAATAACGGCGAAGATGTCCTCTTTGGCGGAGCGGGCAATGATAGCCTGTTTGGGGGCAATGACAACGACTGGCTCGATGGCGGGTCTGGCGATGACCTTCTGTTCGGCGATCGCGGCGCTGACACCCTCTACGGCAACCAGGGCAACAATACCCTCGTCGGCGGTTCCCTGAACCCCGCCATGATCGACGAAGATGGCCCCGATCTCCTCTATGGCGGCATTGGCAATGATCTGATTCTCGGCAACCGAGGCGATGACACCATCTCCACCGGCAATGGTAATAACCTGGCCTTCGGGGGACAAGATGACGACCTCATGTATGGGGGTCAGGGGTCGGATAGCCTCAAAGGGGAGTTTGGCGATGATACCCTCCTCGGCAGTCCCCGCAGTCTCTCGGCGGAAGCGGCCGTCAGCAACTTCCTCAGCGGGAACAAGGGCAATGATCTGCTCCTCGCGGGTCATGGGGGTGATAGTCTCTATGGCGGCGATGGGGAAGACCTCATCTTCGGCGGCGATGGTGAGGACTTGATTTTTGGCGATCGCGGCGACGATACCATTCGTGGCGGTTCGGGCAACGATACCCTCGTCGCCGCCAACGGCAATCCCCTCGTTCGGGAGAATGATGGTGATAACCTCATCTTCACCGGCGGCGGCCAAGACCTAGTGTTCGGCGGTTCGGGCAATGATAGCCTCGTTGGCGAAGACGGGGAAGACACCATTCGCGCCGGCCGTGGCAATGACATCGTTTGGGGAGGCAACAATGATGACCTCCTCTTTGGCGGTCATGGTGACGATACTCTCTGTGGAGGCGGCGGCAATGATACCCTCGTCGCCGGGAACGGCAACCCCAACGACCCCGCCACGGGCGATAATCTCCTCATTGGCGCGGCGGGGAATAACGTCATGTTCGGTAATGGTGGCCAAGATACCTTCCAAGGGGGGTTAGGCGACGACACCATCTTTGGCGGGAGTGGTGATGTCATTGTCTTTGGCGAACGGGGCAATAACGTCATCTTCGGTCAACGGGGCAATGATACCCTGGCCGGCGGTAATGACAGTTCTCTGGTTCACGGTGGCCAGGGCAATGATGTCCTCTTTGGTAATGCCGGCAATAACACCCTCTATGGCGGCCAAGGCGACGACACTCTCTATAGTGGTCGGGGGAATTCCCGCCTCTATGGCGATGAGGGCGATGACCTCCTGTTTGGACAACGGGGCAACGATACCCTCATCGGCGGCGGCGGTCAAAATGGCTTTGCTATCAGTAATGAGGTAGAAAATAACCTGATCCTTGACTTCGATCTAACTCAGGATGCCTTTGTTCTCTTTGACGGCATCACGCGGGAGCAATTGAACTTTGTCAGTCGTGACGGTGATGCTACCCTCGAGCGCGATGGACGAACCCTAGCCATCTTGGTGGATATTGACATCGACCAAGTCGGTCAGATCAACTTCCTCGAGAACGCCTCTAGTCAGTCCTCGGGATAAGTCCTCGATTCCTGGAAATCAGGGACCGATCGCGGCAACAACTGCCACAGGGATGCGATCAGGCGATCGCCGATCTGTTAGATTGAATGGCGAACAGCAATCGGTGTACTGACGGATGGGTTATCTAATTGCCACAACAAATATGAAAGGCGGTGTGGGGAAAACCACCCTCACCGTCAATATGGCCGCGTGTTTAGCCAAAGAACACCGCCAACGTGTGCTGGTGGTGGATCTCGATCCCCAAGTCAGTGCCACCTTGTCCCTGATGTCCCCCACGGATTTCGCCAAAATCCGCAAAGACAAAGGAACCCTCAAACATCTCCTACAAAAAGCCATCACCGGCGATCTCGCCGAAAGTCCCGTTCGGGACATCATTCGTCCCTATGGCGGCAACCTGCAAGGGATTGATGTCCTTCCCGGAGACATCGACCTCTATAACGACTTCCTTGTCTCCGAAGTCCTCTATCGCAAAGCCATTCGTAACCCAGAACGGAACTTCGAGGGAGTCTGGAATACCTTTGAAGACTCCCTAATGCGCGGGATTCTCAAACCGGTTGTCGATGACTATGACTTCATCCTCCTCGACTGCGCCCCGAGTTACAACCTCGTCACCCGCAGTAGCCTCGTCTGTAGCGACTTCTACCTCATTCCCGCCAAACCCGAACCTCTGTCCTACATTGGAATGCAGCTTCTCGAACGGCAGGTGAAAAAGCTCATTGAAATTCATCAAATCGAGAAAAAAGTCCAAACCCAACTGATTGGCATTGTCTTTACCATGTCTCGCAGTATCTTGGCCGGACGCTACTACAAACAAGTGATGAAGCGGGTTCGTCAGGAGTTTAACGAAGCTCAAATCTTTAAAACCTCAATTCCCATGGATGTGAGTGTCTCGCGGGCCGTCGATAGCTTCAAACCCGTTGTCCTCAGTGATCCCAACTCGGCCGGTTCCAAGGCCTTCCGAACGGTCACCAACGAACTCTTGCAAAAGTTACAAACCTTGACACCCGCTGCCCGCACGGTCCGGTTATCCAAATTAGAATGAAAGCAAGGTCGGACGGCTCCTGTCCCTGTAAGGGAGTCTACCGTTGTTTTTGCCCAACTTCCCAAATCCCATGAACGCCAATCGGCTCCTACTGATCTCATTTTGCACTCTACTCGTGAGCCTTTCTCCGAGTCTGGCTCGACAGGCTCAGGGATGGTCTCCTCGCTCAAACACCCTTGCGCAAGTCTCAACCCCAACCGCCTGGCAAACGTTTCAATCGACTGAAGGGCGGTTTGAAGTCATGGTACCGAAGCAGCCAGAACGGATGCAGCAGAGGGTGGATTTACCGGGAGATTCAATTTCCTTATATGCCTTTGCCTCTGAGGATACCTCGGCGGACTATTTGATTAGTTATGCCGATTACCCTCAAGAGTTTATCAGCCGCATCGGTGAACCCTCAGAGTTCCTTGATGCGGTGAAAGAGGGATTTCTTGGCGGAATTGAGGCGCAGGATGTGGTGACACAGTCCCGCCGTCTACAGGGCTATCCTGGCTTAGTGGTCGAATATATGACCCCCGATGGTGCTTCTGGCTATGCTCATTTCTATCTGGTGAATGACCGACTTTATCAAGTTATGGTCACCTCTCAAAGGAGCGATTCCGACAACTGGCAGGAGAACGCTCAACGCTTTTTAACCTCGTTTAATTTACGTTAGCGTATCGGTAAAAGACGGGTTGGGTGGGCAATGTATTCCATGAAGCTCCGTTTACACTCCGTTTCGCCCACCCGAGATTTAAACAAACTTCTGGAATTGCCCAGCACCCT
>SIHH01000239.1 GCA_004299065.1 Phormidium sp. SL48-SHIP
GGCTTCATCACCTCAACCACCATACGAAGCGACTGAATCAAGTTGTTATAGACCTGGCTTTCCCGTAACAAGAGTTGCCAGTTCACCTCAGGCTCAGGATGACGCTGAAACCAAACCGAACTCGGCTGATAAGAAATATCCCGTAGCTCAAAATCCACCCCCAAATTCAACCCCAAACTCGAACAAGCATAGCCTCGTTGATTCCACTCCCGATTTAGCCGTTGGGAAAACATCCGCACCCCCAACGGCGTCACCGCCCGCACATGAGTGGGGTCATCATAGAAATTATCATGACGGTGATGGGGAACCTCAATAATCAGCCTGGCTCTAGGTTTGCAGATACGGTACAGCTCCTGCCAAATCTTCAGATAAACTTTGGGATCTCGCCCCAAATGTTCCAACACTTGAATTAACTGAACCTCCGCCACCGTATTATCAGACCAAGGCCAAGGAAACGTCTCCAAATCCAGAACCAGATCCGGCCTTCCATAGAGATCTACATTGACATAGCCCTCCATGGGACGATAGCCACAACCGAGATTCAGCCGTAGATTCGACGATTGGGGGACAGCCGAGGGAAAGAGAGAGAACATGGTCAACACCGGAGAGTTCCAACAAAAACCCGGTGAGTTCTCAGGGAGAAGCCTCACCGGGTTCAATCAACAAACAAAGCTTCAGCCGAGACTAGAAGCCGCGACGACCCCAGACCACCAGAGCGATGGAAAAGGTAAAGGTCGCGAGAAGTCCCGCCCAGCCAGCACTTAAAATATCCATAGTTTTTGAATGACAGACAACCAGATTGCTAGGGTCTATCATAAAGCAAACTAGGGGTTTTCGGAAATCGAGAGCTGGTACGGGGCCGACTCACCATTGAGATCTCCGACATAAATCTCATAGGTTCCCGCTTGCCAATAGCCCGACTGTTGTGGGAGACTACGAGCGCAAAAGCGATCGCCGCGATCAGGACCAATCACCAATAGGGTCGGATTCGCGTCCCCTAATACATCCAATCGCAGATAGCTAAAGTCTTCCGTTAACGTCAGTTCATGGTTGGGAACCGCCGCCGTATAGCCACAGTCTTGACTGTTGCTGCTTCCCCCCGAGTTTCCTTCCAAGACCATCTCCTCAAAACCGGGAGTTACGTCTAACACCTCGTCGGGGGGAACCGTTTGGGCTAAAGTCGGAGTAGCGATAACCAGTCCCAGGGCGATCGCCGTTAGTGATGCTAGTGAATTGCGTCTCATCGCCGTTAGCCTCCTCAAATCCCAAATCTCCACATCGGCCTCTTTCAACATTGACGGATATCTTGACGGATATCTTGACTGAAGCGATGATTTGGGTTTAACCATTACTCTACTATTGTGACCGTCAACTCCCCAAGCCAACCTCATCCCTATGACAGTTCCCAACACGGTCATTCATCTCCCCAAAGGTCTGAGGTTCGGGCTTTTCACCTCTAACTCCCTTGGAAGCCATAACCGCCATTCGCTACAATACGAACATCGACAGCGAACCGCGATACTACTCTCTTGCGCAATCGTCCTATGGCTTCTCAATCCGACTGGCAACGTAAACTTCAAGAACTCGAACTCGACATCGATCGCAAACTCGGCGATCGCACTCAATCCCAAGATAGCCCCAACAGCAACCCTCTCCCCGAACAAACCCAAACCACCATCTCCTCGCTGTACAACCAAGCGAAAACCTGGTTCCAAACCCTTCCCACCATTGGCCAAGTGGCCGTGGGAATCGGGGCCGTGGTTCTCAGCCTCTCGGTTCTTCAGACCGTGATGCGTCTCGTCACCCTCGGCATCAGTGTAGCCGTCATCGCCGTGGTTGGCTACATTGGCTATCGCCTCTTTTTCGCCCCTGGCGACACCCCCCAAAGCTAAGTCTTACCCATGATCGAACCTCCTGTTGAACGGGTGCGTCTCTCGCAAACGGCCAAAGATCAACTCAGCAAACTCAAACGTCAGACCCGGATCGATCGTTGGAACGTTCTCTGTCGTTGGGCCTTATGCCGATCGCTGGCCGAACCCAGTCCCCCATCCCCAGTTCAAATTACCACCGATAGTAACGTGGAGATGACCTGGCGCATCTTTGCCGGAGATGACGGCGATGCTTACGCGATCGCCCTCAAACAACGCTGTCATCAAGATAACCTCCCCACCGACCCCGAGACCCTAGCCCAACAATTTCTGCTGCATCTCCATCGAGGGATTGGCTATCTCGCCGGCGATCGTAATCTCAAGCAAATTGAGGATTTTGTGGGTTTAGTCAAGAGTTAATTCTGAGTTACGAATAACTCAGAATTAACCTCTAAAAAACCAATCAAAACCCCTAAAAAGCTAACATTAAAAAGTCAGAAATGGCTTTTTATACCTTTGGCTATATATCCATTTATCACCTTTAAAATCATGCTCAAACGTACCCTTAAAGCCGGATTATCTGGAGTTCTTAGTCTTATTTTTTTCCTAGGAATAACTCCCGGACTTATGGCTAAAGCCGTACCCCTACCACCACTTCCCAGCCAGGGATTACACCTAGCCAGTCTTTTGCACTTTTCCGGCTCCCGGCCCGATAACCTCGGCGTAACATCCGGGGAACTGGCCCCTTGTCCGAGTTCACCCAACTGCGTCTCTAGCCAAAGTTCAGACCTCGAACACAAAACCGCTCCCTTGCCCATCCAAGAAAGTCCCAACCAGGCTATTCAACGCTTGCAAGAGATTTTAGAAGCGCAAGATAACGCCGAAATTATCACCGCCGAACCTGACTATCTCTATGCCGAATTTACCTCAAACATCATGGGTTTCGTCGATGACGTTGAGTTTTGGGCCGACACCGACGAGAACGTCATTCAGGTTCGCTCAGCCTCACGACTCGGAGAATCAGATTTAGGCGTGAATCGTCAACGGGTTGAGTCGATTCGAGCCAAATTTGCCCCAGAATTGAGTTAAGGTCATCTTCCCTTGCGATCGCCCCTTTGGACCCAACTGTCACTCATCCTGGCTCAGCTTGAGAATGAAGGGATCTCCCCCCGCATCTTTCTCTACCTAGCCATCGCCAGTAGTGGCTTGCTGCTGCTGCTTGGGCAAAGTTCCACCGTCCTGCTTAATCGGCCCTCTCCACAGGATTACGCACCCTTACGCCACGTTTCCCAGCCGCCACCTCAAACAACCCGTCCCCCGTTACCCTCCCCTAAACTCCCCTCCCCCGCAACCCTTCTCAACCTGTCGCGGGCCGAACAGAGACTGGTGAACCAACTTGGCGATCGCCGGTGGGATGGCCGACAATGGTATCTCAGCAAATCTCGGCAGCTTCAGAACCATCTCAGTGCCGATGAGTGGCAACGACGAGAAACCATCGCCGCCAACCCCTTACGTTATCCCAGCAAAGCCGACTATCTAGCCCTAAAACAGAGCGAATATCGTCAAGTTCTCCAACAAGGTTCCCCCATACAACGGTTAATCCTAGGAAGTTCCATCGCCCTCGGGATTCCCGACGAACTGATCGGCGAGGAAGATCTCAACCTCGGCATCCCCGCCGCGCATCTAAACGATACCCTCCAACAGGTGCAAGCCTTAGATGAGAGCCTCCAGCCGCAACAGATTATCTTATTTGGGGCCGGAACCCCGGAATTACTCAAACAGGCCTCCGTGCAAGAGATCCAACAAGATGCCCTCGATGTTCTCGATGCCCTAAGCCGCAAATATCCCCAAGTTCCGATTATCATCGTCTCCGTCTTACCGCGATCGCGCTCGACCGAACTGACCCATCCCCATATGGAACGGGTAGACAACGCCAAAGTTCGCCGCCTCAACCGCAACCTGGCCCACCTGTTCGCCCAACATCCTCAGATTCGCGTTTTGGATCTCAACCCCTACATCACAGACGACGATGGCTATCTCAAACGAGACTTTTCCACCGATGGCCTTCATGCCAATCCTCTCACGGCCTTAGTTCTGATCAAACTCTTGCAGTTTAGCGATCGCCTTGATGGCACGTTCTAGGGGGTCTTCAACCTTGACGCTCAACGACTAGCGGCCAACCGCCAAGCGATCGCGGGACAATTGCTCCTCCGTTTGCGTTAAAAAGCTTTGCCAGAGATCATAACCGCGATCGCTCAGGTGAATCCCATCCGTACTCAACTCTGAGATCATGCGGCCCGATTCATCACTAAAATGAGGGTAAAGATCCAGAAACATCGCACCCTGCTGACGGGCAATCTCGGCCAGTTCCCGATTCACCGCGCGGATGTCTTGGTTACTCACCGCGTGATGATCCGTCGGCAAAATCGACTGAACCACCACATCAGCCTGGGCATAGCGCGATCGCAGTTGATAGATAATATCCTGATAATTAAACAAAACTTCCTGAACCGAGCGGCCCGCAATCAGATCATTGACCCCCGCCATCACAAAAATCGTATTGGGGCGAGTTCCCTCCAACAGGTCAATCCGTTGCCGAATCCGAGCCGTATTGTCGCCACTAATGCCCTGATTGAGCCAGAGGCGATCGCCCACAAAGATTCCTGGCGGGAGCCATTGCGTCAACGAGTCTCCAATCGTGACACAGAGGCGATTCTGGGCCTGGCCCGCCGCCGTGGCCTTAGCTTCTTCCCGGAATAACGTCGTCCACTGTTCATACGTGGGACTCTCCCGAGCCGTTTCCCAGACCTCTTGGAAACTATGGCGGGGTAAGCGAGTATAGAGTCGGCCAGCATCGAGGGCCGCTAACCGTTGCTGATAGAGTTGACCCGTAGTATTGGGAACCCGACGGGCGATCGCCATCGGCGTCGGAATCGACGACGGGTCCTGAGGGGCCATCTCAGAGATCGCCTCCTCGTGATCCAGAAGGCGGGGGAGCGAGGGGGGCATCACCTGAGCGAACAGGGGCAATGTCCCCAACATCAAAGCCAGCGAGAGGGGATTCATGATCGACTTAATACCGTAGAACACCTTGCGTTTTTGCACCAATTGAGCGATCGGATCAGGAGACTTTTCCCTAGCCCCGTAGCCAGGAGGTCCTCCAGCGTACCGATTTTAATGAACTTTTCTAAAGTTATTTAACGCTTTCGGGACGAAATCGCCCACACTTCCCTAGAATGTTAGCTTAAAGTTCTTCATCAAGAATTTTAGAGAATAGGAGAAATTTCCATGACGACTTCCACCAGCAATCAGATGGTGAAGCCTTATCAGGGCGACCCTCAGACGGGTCATCTGTCCACCCCCATTAGCGACTCTGCCTTTACCCGCACCTTTATCGGCAACCTTCCCGCCTACCGGCCCGGGTTGTCCCCCCTGCTGCGCGGACTTGAGATCGGCATGGCTCACGGCTACTTCATCGGCGGCCCCTGGGTCAAACTCGGCACCCAACGCGGTACCGAGTTCGCGAACCTCAACGGCTTGATTTGCGGCGGAACCCTGTTGCTCATTGCCACCGCTTGTTTAGCTGCCTATGGCTTAGTCAGCTTCCAAGGCCAACAATCCAACAGCGACAATTCCCTGCAAAGTTCCGAGGGCTGGAGTCAGTTCACCGCTGGATTTTTCATCGGTGGCATGGGAAGTGCATTTTTGGCATTTTTCTTGTTAGAAAACTTTGGTGCGGTTGATGCCATTCTTCGCGGATTAGTCAACAACTAATTCTCGACGTTTGTGCGTGAATCCTGTGGCACTGTTAACCTGAATTTTTTTGAAATTGGAGCCTTATAGACATGACTGGTGATTACGCTGCTTCCTATCTTCCTTGGATTCTGATTCCGGTTGTCTGCTGGCTGATGCCGGTTGTCACCATGGGTCTGCTATTTATTTACATCGAAAAAGAAGCTTAGGAGTTCGT
>SIHH01000240.1 GCA_004299065.1 Phormidium sp. SL48-SHIP
AAACGTTGGAGTAAATTGTTGGATTTAGCTTGGCAGCATCGGAATCAGGAATGAGGGGGAGAAGAAGGCAAAAGGCAAGAGGCAAAAGGCAAAAGGCAAGAGGCAAGAGGCAAGAGGCAAAAGTCAAAAGAAAAGATGTCGGGGCGTACCGTTATGGTCGCCCTCTGCTGGGGGCAAGTTGCCCCCAGTTTGTTTGTGGGGTTATCGCTTCATGTGTTCAGCTAACATGGCTTGGGCGCGGGGTTTATAGATGAGGTAAAACAGGGATTCGAGATAGCGCAACATATCTTCCCGGTTTTCCTGAGAAGAGTAGTTCCAGAAACCGTAAGTTTTCGCCATTGACAACAGGCGCGATGTGTGAATGTTCCAGGTGTACGTGCTATAGACTCGCTCCATTCCTTGATTGGAAATCTCCAACCAATAGTCAGGATTCTGCTCGCACTTCGTGGCAAAGTCCACCAACTTTTGGGCCATTTCCTCCAAATTAGTGGGGTTAATATAAAACCCGTTAATCTTGTCCTGGATAATTTCCAGGGGACCGCCAAACTGAGTTCCAAAAGTGGGTAATCCGGAAATCATCGCTTCGAGGATGGTTAAGCCAAAGGCTTCAAAGAGAGCCGGTTGCACGAAAACGCCACGGTGATCGGCAATGACGCGGTAAACTTCTCCTGAATCGACTTTGGGCAAACGAACCCCCAACCAGCGGAATTTACCCTGGAGATTATGCCGTTCAATCAATTCATAGAGTTTGCGCATTTCGGCAATCTCTTCAGCATCATCGGACTCATCTTCCCGCAATTTGCCGGCAATGAAAATCAAATTGTAATGCTCTTGCAACTCCGGACTTTGCCCAAAACATTCGACTAATCCCGAGAGATTTTTGATGCGATCGAGGCGAGCCATCGAAAACAAAGGTCGCTTGTTGGGGTCATCGAGTTTACCAAAGACTTGGGCCGGATCATCATCGGTAAAGAGCAATTGATCTAAACGCTCCACATCAGTCGGAACCCGCTCCTCTTGCCGCAGATAGGGGAAAAAGACCGTCTCATTGACCCCCGGCGCCACCACATTAAACTTGGGACTAAACAAGTTAATCCCGGAGACAACATGATAGAGATCCGGCATCGAGAAACAGTGATAGGACTCATATTGTCCCACACTATCCGGCTTGCCCACAATTTCCTGATAGCTGCTGCTAATAATACAATTAGCAGCATTCATGGCAATCAAATCCGCCGTAAACTGAATCGAGAAGTGATATTGTTGCTCCAAATCTTGCCAGTAGAGGTTACTAAACAGATATTTAGACTTCTCCAAGGCGTGAGCCACATTGAACTGAGTCACCTTGAGACGACGGGAAAGGAGAAACGCGACGATATTGCCGTCGGAGTAGTTGCCGACAATCAAATCTGGGCGACCTTTGAACTCTGCCAGAATTTCTTTCTCAGCGTCGAGTGTGAAGGTTTCCAAATAGGGCCAAATTTCAAAGCGAGAAATCCAGTTCTGAGTCATTTTAGGATTAAACTCGCGGAAGGGAACCCGGAGAATCCAAGCATCATCAGTTCCCCAGATTTTTTCGAGGCGTTCATTACAACGAGTTCCCTCGGCATTGGGAATTAGGCGCGTCAGGACGATGACTTTAGGGTGAACCCCCAACACATCGAGTCCCGCTTCATGGAGTTCGGCTTGCAACTGTTTCTCTAAACTACGAGCCTGATCGAGAACATAGACCACCTGGCCGCCGGTATCAGGACGACCGAGAACCCCCTCTTGTCCGAACCAGCCATGAACCGACACCAAGACGATGCGGAAAATCATGGGGATGCGAGAGACAAAGGTTTCGAGAACCTGGTCGTTGGGGGAGTCGATGAGTTCATCGAGGATATTGAGGGTATCGCGGACTCGGCCGGCGGTATTCCCCCAGCCTGGCTCAAATCCTAGGTCTTGTAGGTCGAAGCGGAAGCTGTCGTAGAGGTCACTCTCGGGACGCTGGCTGGTGAACTCGATCGCTTGTTTAACGCGGTCTGAGAGTTGTTGCCAGGTGCGGATGCGGGGGTTGATGAGGAGTTTTAAGCCGTTGTAGGAATGGAGGCTGAGGAATTGAAACAGGGTTTCTTGCCATTCCCGAGGATCTTGGAAGAGTTTGCTGGAGAGATAGCGGTTGAGAAATTCGACCCCTTTGCCGATGTTTTTGGGGTCACGGATGTTGGGGGAGTAGTCGTAGAAGGGTTCAAAGTCAATCTCGAAGACATCGCCATCTTGAGGGCGATAATGGCCCACGAAGCGATCGCGGGTATCGAGAAGGTCTTGAACGGTAATGGGGTCGTAGCTGAGGTCCTCGTGGATACGGAAGACCTCTTGGTCGGCAATTTTGGGGCGAATGATGGCACAAATGCTCTCCCCATCGACGATGAACTCTTGGGTGTAGAAAATCAGTTGAGCCAGGGGAGAGTCGGTTTGAAAGGCCTGGGACTTCTGATGGTCTTTACAGTAGTCGCTGAAGGCCCGTTCGATGTCGTTGCGTAGGAGGTAGCGTTGCTCTTTGAGACGGAGTTCACCGAGAAACTGACGCAGATCCAGTTTGTTGTTGCTGTTGAGAACCGATTGAAGCAGTTGGGACATGATAGGTCTTGCCAGAGTTAAGAATTTGAGGAGAGGTATGAGGTGGTTTGAGATCCCCGCCGTTGGGGGTCTTCAACCTTTCCTGATGGCTGTTGCCAAATCCGGTCAATTCGCCGTTGGGCCGTTTCGAGGGCCTCGACGGGATCGGCACCGAGAAGGGTTTGTTCGATCGCCCGACCGAGACTATCGGAGAGACGGGCATAATTGGCAATGATGGGACGAGAATGCGCTCCTGACATTTGCTCAAGAAATACGGTCAGAATTGGGCGATCGCTGACGTAGGCTTGATAGGCCTGACTTTGCCGGGCCGTTTGGGTCACGGGGAGATATCCCGTACCTAAGGCCCAGCGAGTCTGAAAGCGATCGCTCAATACAAACTCCAGAAATTCTAGCGCTGCCTGTTGCCGTTCGGGGCGAGTTTTCATGACAAATAAATGTTCTCCTCCCAAGACGGTGGCCTGTTGCTGTGCGGCGGGGATGGCCATGGCATCATAGTCAACGTCCAAGGCCTCAAGTTGTCCCAGGGTCCAAGGACCGGTTAACTGCATGGCCACGCGACCCGCCAGATAGTCGTTGAGTTCATACCCCCGTTCCGGTTGCGAGAATTTAACGGACCCGTCGGCTACTAAGTCGGCCCAAAATTGCAAGGCGGCGATGGCTTCTGGGGTGACAAGGTTAGGAACCCCATCCTCGATTAAGCCTCCCCCCATTCCGTAGAGAAATCCCAGCCAGGTAAAGACGGTCCATTCTCCTTTACCCAGGGAGAGTAACAGGCCATGGCGATCGGGCCGGCCGTCGCCGTCGTTGTCTACAGTTAGGGTTCGGGCCACTTGTCGCAACTCTGGCCAGGTGCGGGGTAAGCTGTCAATTCCCGCCGCCTCGAAGAGACTGGGACGGTAAAAGAGTCCTAAGTTATTGGTGGCCATGGGAATTGACCAAATCTGGTCTTCGAGGGTCATGGCCTCTAACAAGGCCGGATTTAACTGACTGGCGTGAACCGAGTCGTCAAACCACGCATTGAGGGGATGAATTCCCTCCAACTCTACCAATTGCCCGGTAATCATGGGGGTAAACCAGAGTAAGTCGGGGGGAAGTCCACCGACTACGGCGGTGAGAATTTTCGGGAGTTGTTGATCGGGTTGTCCGACGTAGAGGGGATTAATTTGTACATTGGGGTGGTCAGCATTAAAGTCGGCCACCAGTTCGTTAAAGACATCCCGGTTCGGCGGTGGGTTGATACCATGCCACAGGGTGAGGGTTAAGGGGGTCTGGCTTCCTTGGGATGAGAAGGGTTGACAGGCGGCCAGAAGGAGGCTGACACTCAGGGCGATCGCCAGCCGCCACCCCTGTTGCCAGGTTAATCTCAATCGGGATTTCAATACTCTCATCGTTGCTTGGATCTCGAAGGTCAGGGATGCTGGTTCTATTATCCAGGTTTCACCCCTCGGACTGCCGAAAAAACCCCCCACGCTAAATTGTGGGGGGCAAAAAACAACGAAGAGAGAATCGAGAGTTTTGAATTTGGAGTTTTGAGGGGTTGTCCAACGTTTCGCCAACTCTTAGCCATTGCGACGGCGTTTGAGTTGACTGGCACAGCCAGCAATGACTCCTAATCCCAGAATGGAGGCGGGTTCAGGCACCGGCTGAGAGTCATCGCCTTCAACCAGTTTGATTTGATAGGCAAGGTTTGAGCGAGTGGGGCGATCGCCTTCCCAGGACAACACCGAGGTTCCAGTTAGGGTAAACGGACCTGAGAGTTCGGAAATCTGGAGATATTGGGAGGAGTTCCAGTAATCGCAGCCGCTGGCATCTTCACATCCAAAAAATGAGGTCGCGTTAATGGCACTGCTCCCATTGGCATCGCTGAGGAAGAGGTTTTTAACTTCAGCACTGTTGCCGGTTTGACGCGCTGTGGTGCGAATCAAGAGGTCAGAGAAATTCCCCTGAGTGACCGTTTTGCTGACGGTGACACCCGCAACGTCATAAATGAGTTGGCTACCATCGAAGGCCAGAGAGAAGTCATATTCTTCTCCATTAACCCAAGTGAACTCCTTATGGGTGACATCGCTGAAATCTGAATTATGAATGTCAATTTCGTAGTCACCATATCCGTCGATGCCAATCCGGCTTTCAGCGGCCCAGGCTGGCGTCACCCCGAGATCTTCAAAGGCCTGTTCACCATTGAGATGACCGCTAACGGTAAAGGCTTGGGCTTGAGGTGCGTAACCCGTCAATCCGAGTAGCGGCAGCGATAAACTGAGGGCAAGGAAATGACGATTCATGGAATTTCTCGGTGGATGGGACTCGGGACAAATCTAGTTATGGGGATAAGCCTAACCAAGCCCACCGCAGCCTGTCATCCCTTTGGGGCAGACTTTACAGAAGCTTTTTATTTTGAAGGGATTTCATGGGGAACTTTAAAGCTAGGATGAAGTCCTGGACTATTATTTTGGGTGTGATTCACCATGAGCCTTGGCCTTCGTAATGGCTTTGTTACCCTTGCCAGTCAGCAAGTTGAGACGTTGGTGCAGTTCTACACGCGCCTACTGGGGCAATCTCCCCACAGTGCCATTCCTGGTACGTATGCCGAGTATCAAGTCCCGGGATTGCGGCTGGCTATTTTTCAGCCGGGAACTTCCCAGACAGGCGAATTTAAACCGCTCCCACCGGGGGCGATGAGTCTCTGTTTGGAGGTTGAGGATATTTATGGGGCGATCGCCCATTTAACGGCCATCGGCTATCCCCCACCGGGTTCTCTGATGACAACATCCCATGGTCGAGAAATCTATGGTTATGATCCCGATGGCAACCGCTTGATTCTCCACCAAGGAGCGAGTGAGGGCGCTACTGGCTGAGTTCCTGGAGGCTTAAGAGCATTAACATGGCCGTTAAGCCTAACAGGGCGGTGGCTCGGCTGAGTCGGCGGCGGCGATCGCCGCTATGGGGTGTCATCCACTCACGAACCCACAGGGACATCCCTGATCCGAGGACGTAACTGGCGCTCAGCAACAGATAGGGCCATTGATCGTGCCAAAGCCACAACAGCAGCATCAGCACGGCTAAACTGAGCATCAGCAGTTCTACGAAGCGGGGAGGGTTAGCCCGGCTGGCGGCAACTAGGGTTTGCCAGAAGGATTCCCAGAAGTGCATAGGGTAATAGGGGAAGGGAACAGGGAACAGGGAACAGGGAACAGGGAACAGGGAACAGGGAACA
>SIHH01000241.1 GCA_004299065.1 Phormidium sp. SL48-SHIP
CGACGACAGTCAGACACCTCGCAGGACGTTAAAGGACTATATCCCAGTTCCTGGGGTCTATTCTGTGGGTCGTTTGGATCGTGATAGTGAAGGACTGCTGTTGTTGACCAATGATGGGCCGCTGAAACATCGTCTGACGGACCCAAAATTTGCTAAACCGCGTACCTACTGGGTTCAAGTGGAACGCACTCCTGATGAGGCGGCCTTGGAGGCCCTGCGGCGAGGGGTCAACATTCGCGGTTATCAGACTCGTCCGGCCCAGGTTCGTCGTCTGGAGTCTCCGCCCACACTTCCTCCGCGCAATCCGCCAATTCGTTATCGTAAAACGGTTCCCACGGACTGGTTGGAGATGACTTTAACGGAGGGACGTAACCGCCAAGTTCGCCGCATGACGGCTGCGGTGGGCTTTCCGACGCTGCGATTGGTTCGGGTTCGCAGTCTCAGGTTAACGCTTGAGGGGTTAGAACCGGGACAATGGCGGGAGTTAACTCCCCTGGAAATTCAACAAGTGAGGGAAGATAGTAGGGAACAGTCGTCTTCGTCGCGATCAACACCCTGAATCCTCATGATTTGGTTTGCTATCCTCATCCCTAAAGCCGACCGTGGCGGGATGACGCTTCCGGGCTATCTTGACCCCCAGCGTCGCTATCGTCCTCTTAAACGTCCGGTATTGAATGATTGGGGCGATATTGAGGTTCAGGTGTCGGACCAAACGCCGACGGAGTCCCCCTATTATCGGGCTACGGAGACGGCGTTGATGCGATCGCTTCCCGATGTCGCCGAACCCTATATTCACCCCTATTGTGCGACAAACTCCGCCCTCCCTCGTCTCCATGATGCGTGGGAGGATGAGGACTATGCGATTGTTTTGTTAGAAGACCGTTCCTCGTTGTCGCCGCTGATTGAAGCCTGGACGATGAACGAGTCGTCGAAACGTCAGGAAGTGGCCCTTCAACATCTCCATTGGATGTATCAGATGACGGATTTGTGGATGTTGCTGACGGAGTTGGCGGGCCGTCCGAGTTTAGTTCAGTTGGATAATTTACGTCTTGACGGTGAGGATCTGTTGTGTTTGCAACGACTCTATTTGGAAACGTCGGATCAGTCTGTGTCGCTGAACCAGTTGGGGGACACTTGGAGTCAGTTATTTCGCTTTTCTCAGATGTCTCCTCACCCGGATATTGCGGTGTTGATTCAACGGCTACAGCAGGGACAGATTTCATCGCCGCAACGGTTGCGATCGCATCTGGACCAGATTTTGGATTCTCTACAACCTCAGTCGCAGAGGGAGGAGGAGGAGGATGACGATCCCACCGGCTGGAATTTTCAGGAGGAAGATTTCACGATTACGGCCCCGATTATCCCCACGGTTCAACTCACTCATGCGGGCCAAACGGATATTGGCCGCCAACGCCGTCACAATGAGGATACGTTTTTGTTGTGGTTACGGCAACATCAACGGGAAACGCCCAATTCGCGGACGGAATCGGCCCGAGGCCTGTATGTTCTCTGTGATGGAATGGGGGGCCATGAGGGAGGCGATGTGGCGAGTGCGATCGCCGTCGAAACGGTAGCCGATCGCATTCTCCCCTATTGGGATGAGGATTTCCCGGAACAATGGCGGATTAATGAGGCCATCGCGGCGGCGAATACGGCGATTTATGATCTCAATCAAGATCAAGGCCGCCGGGGAAATCGCCGCATGGGAACGACGCTGGTGATGTTACTGGTGGATAATAATCGGGCTGCGATCGCCCATGTGGGAGATTCTCGTCTCTATCGCTTGACGGTGTCTGGGGGGTTGGAGTTGTTAACTCGCGATCATGAGTTGGGACAACAATCCATCGCCCAAGGGGTCGATCCCACGGTCGCGTATCAAACGCCTCAAGCCTATCAACTCACTCAGGCCCTTGGCCCCCGTGAGTCGGTTCGCCCGGATGTCCGCTTTTTGCCGATTTTGGAAAATACTCTCTTTCTTCTCGCCTCGGATGGTTTGACGGACCGCAGTTTGGTAGAACTCCATTGGAAAACCCATCTTAAACCCTATTTGGCGGTGTCCACCAATCTCAATTTTGCACCGCAGGAATTGATTGATTTGGCGAATCATGAAAATGGACGGGATAATGTCACGGCGGTTCTGGTGCGAGTGGAATTAAAATCGTTTTAAGTCAGACACAATCATCAGTCTGTACGCCAATCTCTGGGATGTCCCGTTCAGGAGATTTGTGTGTTGGGAGAGGCAAAAAACCGATAAATTATATAGCAAAAGTTAGTCTGAATCGTACCAAAAATAGGGGAGAAGAAGGCAAGAGGTATAACCCACCCCTAACCCCTCCCAGGAGGGGATGGCTGTTCGCCCTCCTCGGTGTCAGGTCTATAGCAAGCATTTTTTAAAATGGTATCAATACGTACGATTCGTTGACACTGGGGGAGGGCGTGCTACTTGCGATTCGCTCTGACTGCTGACAAATGGTCTGACCATACGACAATTAAAGTATTACAATTATCACCTCAGGGAAAATGTTTTTGATTCATTGAACCACAGTTTTATTGGGGTATTTTCAAAAAACCAATTATTATAAAACAACAGTTGCCTTATGTCTATTTCTCTTCCTTGTCATTTTCTCGTCGGTATCCCCGCCAGTGGCAAAAGTCGCTTTGCACAGGAAGTTGTGAAACGAGATCCTCGCTATGTGGTGGTTTCTACGGATGCGGTGCGGGAAAAACTCTATGGCGATGCGATCATTCAGGGGAATTGGCGTGAGATTGAGGCGGAGGTGTTGGCCCAGGTTCGATGGGCGATCGCCCAAGAGCGTCCAGTCATCTATGATGCCACGAATGTGCGCCGGTCTTGGCGTTTGGACTTTCTGCGATCGCTGCAAGAGTTGAGTCATCCACCGTTAACGTGGGTGGCCTGGGTGATGGAGGTTCCGGTTGACGTCTGTCAACAACGCAATCGCGATCGCCGTCGAGTGGTTCCGAGTCATGTAATTAAGCGTATGGCGGAGTCTCTGGCCCAAACCCCGGTGACGACAGCCGAGGGATTTGCGGAGGTGCGATCGCTCCCCCTGACGGTTCAAGGGGATATCGACTTTTCTGAAGTGTTCAAGCAACTCAATCGCCTCTCAACCGATCTAGCGCGCCGTAATCCGTCTTAGGTGATGTATGTCATCTGAGGAAGAGACGCAAACCTGACGGAGACCCCTGAACCCCCCCTCCCAACCAGCCAATCTACGTCACTGGCTACCCTGGCCCGCAACTGTCAGCGCCTCAAACTCCCGAAACCCCTCAAACCTCGTTCCTCCAATTGCCAACTGTCACAAGGGTCACCGGACAGTTCCCGAAGTCAACCGCCAACCCTCCAAGCCAGAAGACGCTACCCCCACAATGAAGTCATAGCAAACAACCGCCAACCCAATCACAGGACAACTACCATGAAAACCGCACTTCGCCTCGCCGCACTCTCGACTCTCGCCATCTCCAGCTTCGGCGCCAGCTTCACCCCTCAACCGGCCCAAGCTGCACTCTTCGGAGAACGCGCCGTTGAACAACAAGACTTCATCGCCGTAGCCGCACCGGTTGGAAATACCGGACGACACCAACTCCTCGTTCTCGAACAACAGTCAAACCGCCGCGATTGCTGGGCCGAAAATGGCTCAACCGTCGAACCCCTCCTCTTAGACTTTGACTTCACCGGTATCTGTGGACGCTTCACGGATAGCAACGGCTACTCCATCCGCACCGGCGGCGAAGACTTAGGAATGCAATATCGCTTACAAGTGGTTCGTCAAGGAGATGACTTGGTGTTACAGGGAACAACCATGCGCGCCAATCAACCCACCTTGGAACTCGGACGCGCTCCCTACACCAACGACTTCGTTCGCATTGACCTCAATGATGGCTGGGATTTCGCCAAACGAACCTATCAAGGACGCACCTTAGGTCACGTCTATCTCTCCAACCAAGAGCAGTTGAGCGCCTTGACAAATGACTCAGGCAATGACTCTAGCACCGTCGCTGACCGTCCCTCAACCCCCTCTAACCCCAGTGAGGACAAAAAACCCTCTCAACCTTCTCAACCCTCTCAGGACCAAGACTGGCGCGATGAGATTGAACTCACTCAGGGACAACAACAGGAGATTGAGGAGGTTCGCGAGTCTTATCTAGCTGAAAATGGTCGTCTCGACAGTCAACTCAATCAGGCGCGTCAAGAGTTACAAGAGATGATGATTGGTGATGCCTCCACTCGTCAAGTCCGCCGTCAACGCAATCAGGTTGAACGTCTGCGCCAACGGATGAACGACAATCGTTTTTCGAGCATGATGGAGATTCGTCAGGTGATGTCGGCTGAACAACGGACGGCGTTCGCGGAGGTGATGGATTTGGACAATCAGCTGGCTGATGCTGACGAGATTATCACCATGCTGCTACGCTAATTGATTTTTCCCGCTTCCTTCCGCTTTTCCTAGGGTAAATTCTCGAATCCGGTTTCCTGAGTTGGAACCGGATTTTTGGGCTTCACGCCTGGCTGTTGCTGTTGTCTCGCCAGGCGGTTAACTGGCATAAGGTTTAATAGACAGTTGAGGAAGTAGAACCTCTTGCTGTCGAGAGTCTAGGATTGGCCCGGATACTAATGGGTATCAGACGCCAACCACCGTTACGTACAGGAATCACTCGCCATGAAAACTGCTCTTCGCCTCGCCGCTGTTTCCACTCTTGCTTTGTCCAGCTTCGGCGCCACAATCACACCTCAGTCTGCGAACGCTGTTAACTTCGGGGAACGAGCTGTTGAACAGCGAAATTTCGTTGCTGTTGCGGCTCCTGTGGGGGAGACGGGACGACATCAACTTTTGGTGATTGAACAGCAATCGAATGCTCGTCCCTGCTGGGGGGAAACGGGAAATAGAGTTAATCCGTTATTGCTCAATTTTGATTTTACGGGAATTTGTGGCCGCTTCACCGATAGTAATGGTTATTCGCTGCGGACTGGGGGACAGGATTTAGGCATTCAATATAGTTTACGGACGGTTCGTCGGGGAAATGATATCGTTTTGCAAGGGGTTCCGTTTCGTCCTAATCAACCCACATTAGAACTCGGACGCGCTCCTTATGAGAATGATTTTGTCCGCATTGATTTGAATGAGGGTTGGGAGTTCAGCAAACGAACCTATCAAGGACGCACGTTGGGCCATGTCTATCTCTCGAATCCGTCCAGTTTGAGTGCGTTAGCGAGCCAATCTCAGCCGGTTGCAACGAATCCGTCGCCTCCATCTACTCCTGTTGAGGACGAATCGTCTCAATCTCAAGATTGGCGTGAGAAAATTGAGTTGACGGAGCAACAGCAAGAGGAAATTGCTGAAATTCGTCAGGCGTATTTGGCTGAGAATGGTCGCCTACAAGGTCAGTTGGATGCGGCGCGTCAGGAGTTACGAGAGATGATGATTGGCGAGGCTTCGACTCGGCAAATTCGTCGTCAGCGAAATCGGGTTGAACGCCTACGAAATGAAATGAATGATACTCGTTTTTCGAGTATGATGGCAATTCGTGAGGTGATGTCTCTTGAACAACGAACGGCTTTGGTGGAGGTGATGGATTTGACGGGTTCACTGGATGCGGATACGGTTCTAACGACGCTCTTACGCTAGTTTTTGGACTTCAAGATAGGTCTTCAGGTTCGGGAAGACCAAGACAATTCATGACGGATTAAATCCCTTGTTGTAGGGGCGAAAATATTTCGCCCCTATTTTATATTTAAGGGTGAAGTTACAATATATTCCGGGTCTTCTGGGTTTAGGGTGATAAGGAGAATTTATGGCAGATTACATCCGTTGC
>SIHH01000242.1 GCA_004299065.1 Phormidium sp. SL48-SHIP
TCGCCCTCGTATCGCCCTCGTATCGCCCTCGTATCGCCCTCGTATCGCCCTCGTTCCTAGGCTCTGCCTAGGAATGCCAACTGGGAGGCTCTGCCTCCCGTACCAGGCGGCAGAGCCGCCGAGGGTGCGTGTCACGGCTTCAGCCATGACACGAGGAGGGGAGGGGTAAACCTAAATTAAATCCACGAGGGCTTCGATGAGGGTTTGATTTTGTTCCTCAGTTCCGACGGTGATGCGTAGTTGTTTCTCAAGGCCCGAGTGATTGAAATAGCGAACCAGAATACCTCGGGCCTTCAGAGCCAGATAGATCTCCTCAGCATTCTCCCGAGGGGGAGTCACCAACAAGAAATTCGTTTGTGAGGGCAGCACTTTGAAGCCTAACCCTTGCAACTCCTGGCTCAACCGATGGCGAGAGCGTTTGACTCGTTCAGCACAGTGATTTTTGTAGCCCTGATCTCGCATCGCGGCGGCCCCCATGAGGGCGGCGATCGCATCGATGTTATAGCTATCTTTAACTTTAAACAGTCCCGCTAGCAGTCCCGGCTGGGCAATCCCGAACCCGAGTCGTAATCCCGCCAAGGAATAGCCTTTCGAGAGGGTTCGGGTGACGATAACATTCTCGAACTCCGCCACGAGGGGTAACGCGGTCCCGTCGGCAAAGTCCACATAGGCCTCATCCACCACTAAGACCCCAGACAGCCCTTTGGCAAGGCGACGAAGGTCGTCGTTTGAGACTAAATGACCCGAAGGACTATTGGGGGAGGCAATGAAGGTCACAGCCCCTTGAGCGTTGAGGAGGGCATCAACGGGAAGTTGATAGTTCTCGCCATAGGGAATTTCTAACACCGTTGCGGGTTGGATGGCGGCGAGAGTTTTGTAGAGAACGTAGGTGGGGGTGGGATAGACGACTCGGCGAGGGTCCCCTTCGGCGCAGGCCCGAATGAGCAGGTTGAGGATTTCATCGCTACCGTTACCGACGATAATCGAGTCGAGGGGGATGTTGAGAACCTCGGCGATCGCCTCGCGAAAGGGATTCGCGTAAGGATGGGGATAGCGTCGCAGCAACTCCCCGTCAAAGTTCCGCAACAGGGCCATGGCTTCTGGGGAAGGCGGATAGGGGTTTTCGTTGGTGTTGAGTTTGAGGATGCGGGTTCCGGGTTTGGGCTGTTCTCCAGGGATGTAACCCTGCATGGCATCGACGGCGGGGCGAAAGTAGCTGCTCATTAAGGGATTTTGAGGTATCAAACGGTTTCAGTTTAGCAAACAGGGGGGATGGGTTAAGGGGGAATGGTTAGGGTCGAGTTGTCCCAGTTTGATTCGGTATTTTACCAAGTTTTGGGGAGAGGAAACGGTTGATGTTTGCGATATTCATAAGCGCCCATGAGTGCGCCCCAGAGTCCTTTACCGCTGTCTGGATCGACGCCGCGATCGCGACTGTAAAGACAGTCTGGCGTGAGATCAAAGCCGAGTTCGACTTGGCGGGTTTTTCCTTGATAGTCGAAGCAACATTTGGCCCCCTCGGGGGGATTGGCGATGAAGCGATCGCCCTGACGTTGGACTCGCAAGCGACAGCCAGGCAGTTCGAGTAACGCTTCAGAGGTAATGCTGGCCAGGCGTTCAGGGGTTTGGGCGGCCCCGGCGATCGCAGCGGGATCTCGAAAGGCTCGATAGATGATCTCAAGATCGCTATCATTAGGGCCGGGATGAGGGCCGGACAACAGCATCAATCGTTGTCGATAGGGCTGTTCTGGGGTCAGGAGCGGGGCTTGTTCGACAAACATGGCATAATACCCATCAATCTGTTGTACGAGGGGATACTGCCACAGTCGAGTTGGGACAAACCAGGTTGGGGTCTCTTGGGCTTGATGCTGATTATCAAAAATGCCGGCGAGGGATTGTCCGAGGGCTTTAATTAGAGGGTTTGATGACATGAGATTTGACGAAATGGCGCGAAAGATGTATCAAGGTTTTCTGGGTTTTAGAATCGATGTTTAGGAGTTCGGGTAATCCGTAAGATTGATGGCAAAGATTGACAGCAAAGATTGATGGCAGATTTAATAATGGCAGATTTAATATCTTGCTGGAAGGCAAATAATCGGAGGGCGAACAACCGTTTACCCATACCAAATTAAAACCAAATTAAAACCAAACTATAGTTTTTACTGAGTTTAAAACTCAGAATTACGTCTTAATTGTTAGCCATTCACGATGATGAAACCCTATCAAACAATTCCCATTCAAGAGTGTGGTGAACGACTGGTTCCCATTCCCGATGGCTTATTTTCCTTGGAATGTCCCCATCCCTATCGAGAATTGGGCGCCCCCTACGGCGATCGCAGTCCCTTTTGTTTGCGCGAGAGTGTTCTCGAACGACTGCTTGAGGCCCAAGAGATTCTACAAACGACCCATCGAGGCTGGCGGTTGCGAATTTTTGATGCCTTTCGTCCCGTGGCGGTGCAACAATTTATGGTAGATCAGGCGTTGGCTGATTTAGCCGAAGAACGGGGCTTAAAACTGCGTCGTCTCTCCGATTCACAACGGCAGGAACTTCTCAAACAAGTGTATCAGTTTTGGGCGATTCCCAGCCATGATCCCGAAGACCCACCCCCCCATGCGACGGGAGGGGCGGTGGATTTAACTCTGGTGAATGCAACGAATCAGGTGGTGAATATGGGATCGCCTATTGATGAGATTTCCCCGCGATCGCATCCCGACTATTTCGCGACCGCCGCCAGCGATCCCGAACAAAGTTATCATCGTCATCGCCAACTGTTGGCGCAGGTGATGCGTCAAGCCGGGTTCGCCCAGCATCCTCAGGAATGGTGGCATTTTTGCTACGGTGAGCGGATGTGGGCTTGGCTGACGGGGGAAGCGGCGGCCATTTATGGACGACAAGACGCTGATTAAGCCCGGTTAAGCCCGGTTAAGCGGGGAGGTCGCGGTTAGGCCTCTTTGGGGGCGGAACGGGCTTGTTTAATCATGGCGATTAGGGTTTGATGGGCGTCTTCGGAGTCTTGCAAGGGGTGATCGAAGGGAATCCGTAGATTGAGGGTTTCGCCGTTGGCTTGAACCGTTAAGTCCATCCCTTGGGGATCGATGGCCTGCATTTGGGCGGCTTCAGCATCGTGGCGATCGCCGTAAACTTGGGCGTAGACTAGCACGGCGCTGGCGTGGTCGTCGTTCATATGTTTACAGATGCGATCGCTGACGGCGGGGGTAATGGGGTCACTCATGGCAAGATTTGTAGGATTGGCTAACACTATCTCTTTAGCTTAAATGGGATTTTCCAATCAAGACAAGCCAGGAACGCCGATTGCAGCCAATCTCGGCGGGAACGGGCCGGCCCTCTGGCGCGTCATCGTGATTTTGCTGTTGGGGGTTCTTGCGGTCTCGACCGGCTCAATTTGGGTCCGTTTAGCCCTCAAATTGCGCGGTGAGGGGGGCCTCGCGTTTAGCCTGATTGTGGCGGCGTCTCGGATGACTGTGGCGGCGCTGCTGCTATCTGGGAACTGGCGCAAGATGCCCGGTCGCGTCAGTGGTCAGCAGGTGGCGGGGGCGGCTTGGTCGGGGCTGTTTCTGGCCTTGCATTTCGCGGCCTGGATTAGTTCCTTGTCCTATACCTCCATCGCCGCCTCAACCACCCTGGTGACCACCACGCCGTTGTGGGTGGCGTTGTTCTCCTCGATTGTGTTGGGAGAACGGTTATCGCGGCGGACTTGGTTGGGGATGGTTCTGGCCTTGAGTGGCGGGGTGTTGGTGGCGTCGGGGGAGATGGCGATCGCGGTTCCGGGGAGTCAGCCTCTGTTGGGGAATGGCTTGGCGTTGCTGGGGGCTTGGATTGTCAGTATTCATCTGCTGTTAGGGCGTCGGATTCAGCAGCAGGGGCTGGATTTGGGCAATTATGTGACGATTACCTATACGGTGGCGGCGTTGGTGTTGTTACCGCTTCCCTGGCTGCTGGGGGAAGGCTATGGGGGCTATCCGCCGCTGTTTTATGGCTATTTGTTGCTGATGGGGCTGTTTCCTCAGTTGTTGGGACATACCAGCCTCAACTGGGCGTTACGTTGGCTATCTCCGACTTGGGTCACGTTGGCGGTTTTGTTTGAACCGATTTCGGCCAGTTTGTTGGGATTTTTGCTGTTTGGGGAGGTGCCGGGATCTGATGTGTTTTTAGGCGGAGTCGTGGTTTTGACGGGGGTGGCGATCGCCGTTCTGGGGGGCCGTGATAGGCGGGGCGATCGCGATCGCAAAAGGGACTGATGACGATCGCATCTCTGTCCTATGGCGATCGCAATAATCCTGATAAAAACTGTCATCCTAGTAATAGAGAGTATAGACCACTTCAAAGGCGATCTCCATGGATAAGCAAACGGTTGTTAACGTTAACAACGACAACGCGACGCAGGCTGACCGCAAGCGTTACGCCCATGAAATCTACCAGCAGGAATCTCGACAAGTGTTGAAATCCGTAACAGATATTCTTGCGGTTGATCTGATGTGGTCGCTAGTGGGTTTGAAGTCGTAACAGGAGGCTGTTTCGATGCACACAATTGCGATCACAACGACAATTTATCTCAGGTGCATTCTTGGGGAGGACAGTTCTAAAATTGTCCTCCCTATTTTGCAAGATTGATTTTAGTTGAAGTTGGGAATTGCGGGAAATTTGCTAAAACCGAGCCGGTTCATTGATACTAAGGGAGGCCCCTATTCCTCAACTGTCCCATGTCCACTGCTACTCAAGTGACCATCATCGGCGCCGGTCCCGGAGACCCTGACCTCATTACCCTACGGGGACAACAACGCCTCGCTCAAGCCGATGTGGTCTTCTACGCCGGGTCCCTGGTTCCCCCGACCTTGTTGCAGCATTGTCGGCCCGACAGCGAACAAATTGACACCCGAGGCGAGACGTTAGAACGTTGGGTGTCTCGGCTGCTGAACGATGTCCAAGCCGGTAAAACCGTGGTGCGGCTGCAAGATGGCGACCCCAGTCTCTATGGTGCGGTTCATGAGTTGGTCGTCTATCTCATCAAGGACAAGATTCCCTTCGAGATTGTTCCTGGAGTCAGTGCGTTTCAAGCAGCAGCGGCCCGCTTGCAAACGGAGTTGACGATTCCCAATTTAGTGCAAACCATCATCCTCACCCGCACTCAGGGACGCACTCAGGTTCCCAATCGTGAAGATTTAGCCAGTTTGGCCCGTCATCGCGCTTCGCTTTGTCTCTATCTCAGTGCGGGTCAGATTCACAAGGCCCAAAGCCAGCTTTTGCAACATTATCCTCCAGAAACGCCGATGGCCTTGTGTTATCGCTTGGGTTGGGAGGATGAGTTAGTGGAATTGGGGACGGTGGCGGATATGGCGCCGATGACGGAACGGTTGGGTTTAAAACGGACGGTGTTATATGTGGTGAGTCCGGCGTTGGGGGCCACGACAGAGGGGCGATCGCGGTTGTATGATCGTCAACATCATCATCTGTTTCGTCCTCCATCGTCTCAAACGGATGAATGTTAACCGTAAGCCAGATACAACAGGAGAGTGATTGCTGTGGCTTCTATCACGATTGATTTGTCAGATAGCCAATTCCAAAAGCTAGAGAGGTTAGCAACGGCTCATGGAATTGCGACTGATGTGCTGTTGAAGGCCAGCTTAGAGGATTGGCTAAGTTTGCAAGAAGATGATTTTGAGAAGGCGGCGGACTATGTCTTGGCGAAAAATGCTGAGTTGTATCGGCGTTTGGCATGATTCGCTATTTGAGCCTAGTTGACGTCTTAACGCTGCATCGTAGGATTATTGAGCAATCGGGGGGAGGGTTGGGAATCCGAAATCTG
>SIHH01000243.1 GCA_004299065.1 Phormidium sp. SL48-SHIP
GGTTAACGTTTTTGTAGAACCACGAGGGTCATATCATCGTCGTTGGACTTGTGGGGGCCGATGAAGTCCCAAACAGCATCAAACAGGGAGTTGAGAATGTCGTTGGGATCAGCTTGACGGCGACAGGTGCTTTCAAAGGCGGCGATGAGGTTGTCTTCATCAAAGCGATCGCCTTTGGGGTTGGAGGCTTCCGTGAACCCGTCTGTATAGTACAAGATTGTATCGCCTGCTTCGAGGATGACACTATCTTCTTCGTATTCAGTTTCAGCATCGAGTCCGACGAGCATTCCCCAGGTATCTAAGCGCAGCATTTCTTGACGTTGGGCTTTCCAAAGCAGGGGCGGGGTGTGGGCGGCGTTGCTGTAGGCCAGTTGATGGGTTTCGGGGTTATATTCCGAATAAAATAATGTTACGAAACGATGAGAATTTTCCAGGTCAGCATACATGGCCCGGTTGAGATGTTTGAGAATGCGGGCGGGGGAATGTTGGTTGAGGGCTTCCGATCGCAACATCCCTCGGGTTAGGGTCATAATTAAGCCGGCGGGAACCCCTTTCCCCATGACATCACCAATGGTAATCCCCCAGCGACCTTGGGCGGCTTCCATGGGGAGTTCTGAGGATGAGGCGGGGTCGGGGTCAGAGTGGGTTGAGGTGGCCGGGAGATTGCGCGATCGCACTAAGTTATGACTGGTGGGGATAAAGTCATAGTAATCGCCGCCGACTCGGTTTGCGGTTTGACAACGAGCGGCCAGTTGAATCCCCTCAATCTGGGGACATTGACTCGGTAATAGACGTAACTGAATCTCGGCCCCGATTTCTAATTCCCGGTCGAGTCGTTGTTTTTGTCGCAATTCGGCGGCCAGTTCATCGTTGACGATGGCCACGGCGGTTTGGTCGGCGACGAGTTGCACGAGCTTACGGCGGGCGTCACTCCAGGTATACTTGGGGTCATGGCTAAAGACATACAGCCGTCCCCGTTCTTCGTTGCGAATCGAGATGGGCGTTCCGTGGAGTTGGATGTTTTGTCCGAGATAGTCGGCGACGCGGCGATCGAGATCGCCGGAAATGGGGAGAGGTTGGGGCTGATCTCGGATGACCGCGTCGATGGCTTTGCGAAGGTTGACGCAGGATTGGCCCTCTTGACAATGGAGGCGTTGCAGTCGCACTTGTCCATCGGGTTTAAACAAGACTAACGAGGCCCCCTCAGCGTCGGTGACACGGCTGGCGACGAGGGGGATGAGTTCGAGGAACTGGTTGAGATTATTGAAGCTACGCAGGGCGAACCCTAGGGAACTTAATAAATCCTGTGTTTTGTTTTGTTCACGGTGCAACCGAGCGACCAAGGCTTTGAGAGCAAACACAGGAGTCGGTTCCGGGATGGGTGAACTGTCGGGGCGGTCAGGTTGTATGGGAACAGACACAACGGGTATAGAATCCAAGTCAATTCGCTTCAGTGACATCGAAAGAGGTGGGGTTAACCACCGTAGCAGGGTTGGGAGGCGGGACGCGGATTGGGGTTAGGGTCAGTATCGCAGAAGTCTACGGTGTTTGGGGAAAATTGGCAACAAATTTGGCAGGAGTTCGGGTTTGGGGGCGATCGCACGTCGGCTCTAGGATACTCTTATTGATAGTTTATTGCTCGTCTTTGGCTTGTCGTATTCCTGGTCTATCGATGGACACAGATGATGGAAACAGATTTTAAAACCTCCATGCTACCTTTTATTGGCCAAGAGATTGATGTGGGCTATGAGGCGGCTCGGGTGGTGATTTTGCCGGTTCCCTATGAGGCGACGACCACCTATCGCCAAGGCTGTCAGCAGGGACCGTCGGCGTTACTCGCGGCCTCGGATCAGTTGGAATATTATGATGTGGAATTGCAACGAGAGGTCTGTTTTGAGGTGGGGATTCATACTCATACTCCCATTGCGGATACTCGACGGGGGGCGGTGACGGCTCAAGAGATGCTGCAACAGATCCAAACAACGGTGGCGGAGCTGGTTGAGGCGGGGAAGTTTGTTTTGGCGATCGGTGGGGAACATAGTATCACGGCGGGAGTGGTGGCGGGATATCGTCACGTCTATGGGGATGAGCCGTTTACGGTGGTGCAAATCGACGCTCATGGGGATTTGCGGGATGTTTATGAAGGCTCGAAGTATAATCATGCCTGTGTGATGCACCGGATTTTGGAGATGGGCCTACCGTCGCTGGCGGTGGGGGTTCGCAGTGTCTGTCGTCAGGAGGCGGAGTTGATTCAACGGCGCCGGATTCCGGTGATTTGGGATCATGAGATGGTGGCTGATCCCGATTGGTGCGATCGCGCCTTGGGGGCGATTACGACGGAAAAGGTGTTTTTGACGGTGGATCTCGATGGCCTGGATGGGAGTCTACTGCCGGGGGTGGGAACGCCTCAGCCGGGTGGGTTAAACTGGCATCAGTTGACGGGGTTTTTGCGTCGCCTGGGTCAACGACATCAGTTGATTGGGGCGGATGTGGTGGAACTCTGTCCAATTCCCAATTCGGTGGTGTCTGAGTTCACGGCTGCCAAGTTGACCTATAAAATAGTGGGATACTATGCTGATGGCGCTTGCTGATGGCGCGTTGGCGATGGCAATCCCCCAGCCGGATAACTCTCAAGAGAGGATGACCCCTATTTATGAATGGTACAGAAATTGGCGCTTACGCCCCGGATTTTGAGTTGCCCGGAACGAAGGGAACGGTTCATCATTTAGCGCGGTATTTGGATGAGTGTCGGGCGGTGGTGGTGGTGTTTTTTTCCAATACTTGCCCCCATTGTCAGATGTATCTCGATCGCCTGAAGGCACTGCAACGGGAGTATCGCGATCGCCGGCTGATGGTGGTGGCGATTAATGCGAATGATTCGGAAACCTTTGAGGCGATGAAAGCTTTGGCCCGAAAGGCGGAGTTGAATTTTCCCTATCTGCGGGATGTGACTCAGGATGTGGCTCAATGTTTTGGTGTGACGGTTACCCCTGAGGTCTTTTTGCTTGACAAAACTGGTGTTTTGTGCTATAGAGGGCAAATTGATGATTGTGCTGAGTCGGCCGCTGGGGTCAAACAGAACTATTTGCAGGATGCGATTGAGGCGTTGCTCAAGGATGAGGCGATCGCCATTCCCCGCACTGAGGCTCAGGGTTGTCCGCTAAACTGGCGGCCGGCGGCCACGTAAGTTC
The DNA here is from genome assembly GCA_004299065.1 of Phormidium sp. SL48-SHIP. Classification (GTDB taxonomy): domain Bacteria; phylum Cyanobacteriota; class Cyanobacteriia; order Cyanobacteriales; family Geitlerinemataceae; genus Sodalinema. The sequence continues at coordinate 3,192 of SIHH01000243.1, forward strand.
TTGGGGAGTTCTTGGGGAGTTCTTGAGTCCAATTGAGCGACCCCTTTAGGGCCAGAGCCAAAGCCTGTTATAGTTGGAGGCGGTTTACGGAGGGGAATGGAGCTAAACCTATGGCAGAACAGATAAATGGATACCAACGGATTTTACTCAAGCTCAGTGGTGAAGCCTTGATGGGCAACCTCGGCTATGGGATTGACCCAGCGGTGGTTCAACAACTGGCTCAGGAAATCGCTGAGGTGGTGGCGTCGGGAACCCAGGTGGCGATCGTCGTCGGTGGTGGTAATATCTTTCGCGGTGTGAAAGCTTCGTCGGCGGGGATGGATCGGGCCACGGCGGATTATATTGGTATGATTGCCACCGTCATGAATGCGATGACGCTCCAGGATGCTTTGGAACAGATGGGAGTGCCAACGCGGGTGCAGACGGCGATCGCTATGCAGGAGGTGGCGGAACCCTATATTCGCCGCCGAGCGATGCGACATTTGGAAAAAGGACGAGTGGTGGTGTTCGGTGCGGGTTCTGGGAACCCGTTTTTTACGACAGATACCACCGCTGCACTGCGGGCCGCTGAGATTGACGCGGAAGTGATCTTCAAGGCCACGAAAGTCGATGGGGTGTATGATCGCGATCCCACCGGCGATGCGGAGGCTCATCTCTACAAAAGTTTGACCTATAGCCATGTCCTCACTGAAGACTTACGGGTGATGGATAGTACGGCGATCGCTTTATGTAAGGAGAACAATATCCCTATCATAGTGTTTAACCTGTCGCAGCGTGGCAACATCAGCCGCGCCGTGGCCGGCGAACCCGTCGGAACAATAGTAGGAGGTTCCTGTGATGTTACCTGAAATTGAAGAACGAATGCAGAGTGCTGTGGATGCGACGCTAAGAGCGTTTAATTCCATTCGCACTGGACGCGCTAATGCGGCGATTCTCGATCGCGTGATGGTGGACTATTACAATAGCCCCACCCCCCTGAAGAGTCTGGCGGGAATTAGTACCCCGGATTCGACGACGATTCTGATTCAACCGTTTGATCCGGGTAGTTTAGCCACGATTGAGAAGGCTCTGAGTCTGTCGGATGTCGGCATGATGCCCAACAATGACGGTAAGGTGATTCGTCTCAATGTTCCGCCATTGACGAGTGAACGCCGCCAGGAGTTTGTCAAATTGGCGGCTAAGTGCGCTGAAGATGGCAAAGTCTCGGTTCGCAATGCTCGTCGGGATGCTATTGATGAGGTCCGCAAACAAGAGAAAAACAGCGATATCTCCGAGGATGAGTCTCGGGATTTGCAGGAGCAGATTCAGACCCTGACGGACAAGTACACCGACAAGATTGATAAACTACTCGCTGAGAAGGAGAAGGATATCACTACGGTTTAGGGAGTTGTCCGATTTGGGGGTGCATCGATCCGGGGTTCGGGGGGCGACTGCTGAACCTGCTTAATGTCCTGAGGTTATTGTGAACTCATGAGTGAACTGTTCGACTGTGTGATCATTGGTGCAGGTCCAGCGGGAGGCGCCGCCGCTTATCATTTGGCGAAGCGGGGGCGATCGGTTCTCGTTTTGGACAAACACCCCCAACCCCGCCAGGCTTCTTGTGCTGGAGGGGTTTCTCCGGCGATCGCCCCCTGGTTTGAGTTCGACTTTTCCCCGGTGATTTCTCGCAAGGTGAAGACGGTTCGGTATACCTGGAAGTATGAGGACCCGGTGCAGGTGGAATTGGAGACCGCCGAACCGATGTGGATGGTGCGTCGGGATGCGTTTGATCAACTGCTGTTGGATCAGGCGGCCCAGCAAGGGGCGACGGTGGAGACGGGGGTGGAGGTGACGGGGATTGCTTGGAACGGCGATCGCTGGGAAATCCAAACCCACGGCGAACCCCGCTTTGGCCGCTATCTGATTGGGGCGGACGGGGCTAATGGCCCGGTGGCCCCCTGGTTGAAGTTGAAAACCCCGAAAACTCGCTTAGCGGCGACGTTGGAGGTTTCGAGTCCTGAGGCGGAGTCGGCCCCGATTGATTTTGCCTTTGGCCAGGTGAAGAATGGCTTTATCTGGCAGTTTCCCAAGGCTGATGGCTTTTCGATTAGTAGCAGTACCTTTTTGGGGGGGGAGAATAAGAAGCTGCCGAAACTCTTGCAGGAGTACGCGGATACTGTGGGATTACCGAAGGGCGATCGGCAGGTGCGAGAGGGAAGTCTTGCTCTTTGGGATGGCGATCGGCCTCTGCATAGTCAGAATGCGTTGTTGATTGGTGAGGCGGCGGGATTTGTCGATCCCCTGACGGCGGAGGGGATTCGTCCCTGTCTCTATAGTGGCATGACGGCGGCCGAGGCCATTGATCTGGCTCTTTCGGGGGATGTCAATGCCCTAGAGGGCTATAGTCAAACGGTTCAGGAGAATTGGGGCGCGGATATGGCCTGGGCGGCTCGTTTGGCGGCGGCGTTATACCGTTTCCCTGGGATTGCCTACAAGGTGGCGATTAAGCAACCTATTGCCACCCAGATTATGTTGAAAATCCTCTGTGGGGAGTTGCGCTATTCTAATGTGGCGAATCGCGCTCTGCGTCGTCTGAGTGGGGGGATGATGGGGCGTTAATCATGACGATTGACGGTTGCGACAAAGTTT
>SIHH01000244.1 GCA_004299065.1 Phormidium sp. SL48-SHIP
CTGGGCTTTAGGCTGGGTCTTCGTAAATTGAAGACTGCTTCCATCCTCGCTGCAATCGACATAAATGGTATCGCCAGCGCCAAACTCTAACTCCAGTAATTTGGTGGCGATGGGGTTTTCTAACTCCCGTTGGATGGCTCGTTTGAGGGGTCGCGCTCCATAAACGGGGTCATAGCCGACATCGGCGATATAATCTTTGGCGGTTTCGGAGAGGACAATCTGAATCTTCTGTTCTGCGAGCAGTTGCTCGATGCGTAAAATTTGGATCGAGACAATATCCCGTAATTGACCTTTACCGAGGGGATGGAAGATGGTCAAGTCATCGACACGGTTGAGGAATTCGGGGCGGAACTGCGATCGCAACGCCTCATAGACCCGCGATCGCATCTCCTCATAATCCGACTCCCGCCCCGCAACCTCTAAAATGTACTGGGAGCCGATGTTACTGGTCATAATGATGACCGTATTACAGAAATTGATGGCTCGTCCTTGAGAATCGGTAATGCGCCCATCGTCAAGGACTTGCAACAAAATGTTAAACACATCGGGGTGGGCCTTCTCCACCTCATCAAACAGCAGCACACAGTAGGGCATCCGCCGCACCGCTTCCGAGAGTTGTCCTCCTTCGTCATAGCCCACATATCCCGGAGGTGCGCCGACCAAGCGAGACACGGAATGTTTTTCCATGTACTCGGACATATCAATCCGCACCAGGGCATCGTGGTCATCAAACAACGACGCCGCCAAAGCCCGGGCCAATTCCGTTTTCCCGACCCCCGTTGGCCCCATAAACAGAAACGAGCCAATGGGGCGAGAGGGGTCCTTCATCCCCGCCCGAGCGCGACGAATGGCCGCCGACACCGCCGACACCGCCTCCGACTGGCCCACCACACGACGCTGGAGTTGTTCTTCGAGTTTCAGGAGTTTCTGCCGCTCCGTCTCCAACAAGCGATTCACCGGGATTCCCGTCCATTTAGCGACAATTTCGGCGATATCGGCTTCTGTGACTTGTTCGCGCAACAGGGCCACCCCGTCGGTTTGCAGTTTCAGTAACTGGGCTTCCTTCTGTTCCGCCCGCCGTTGCAACTTCTCCAAACGCCCATATTTCAACTGAGCGGCGGTATTGAGGTCATAATTGCGCTCGGCTTGTTCAATCTTGAGCCGTAATTGTTCTTCCTCTTCTTTGAGGGCGTTGATATCATCGAGCAGTTGTTTTTCCGTTTGCCATTGAGAACTCAACACCCCCTGTTTTTGTTTGAGGTCGTTCATCTCTTCCTCAATGCGGCTGAGCCGTTCCTGGGCCGAGTAATACGTGCCTCGGGCCGCTCGTTGTTCTTCTCCTTCGAGGGAGAGTTTCTCCATCTCTAATTGCATCAGACGGCGATCGACATCCTCTAACTCCGTCGGTTTCGAGGTGATCTCCATTTTTAACTTGGCCGCCGCCTCATCCACCAAATCGATCGCCTTATCGGGGAGGAAGCGATCCGTCACATAGCGATTGGAGAGGGTCGCCGCCGCCACGAGGGAGGAGTCAGTGATAGTTACGCCATGATGCACCTCATAACGCTCCTTCAAGCCCCGCAAAATCGAAATTGTGGCTTCAACGTCAGGTTGCCCCACAAAGACCTGCTGGAAGCGCCGTTCTAGGGCTTTGTCTTTTTCGATATGCTTGCGATATTCCTCCAGGGTGGTCGCGCCGATACAGCGCAACTCGCCCCGGCCTAACATGGGTTTGAGGAGATTGCCCGCATCCATCGTTCCCTGGCTACTACCACCACCGGCCCCAATCACCGTATGCAGTTCATCGATGAATAGCACCACTTGGCCGTCGGAATGAGTCACTTCCCGAATGACGGAACGCAACCGTTCCTCAAACTCACCCCGGAACTTGGCCCCGGCGATTAAACTGCCCATATCCAGGGAAATCAGACGGCGGTTTTTCAGAGATTCTGGCACATCGCCATTGACAATACGCTGGGCCAGGGCCTCGGCGATCGCCGTTTTCCCCACGCCCGGTTCCCCAATCAAGACGGGGTTATTCTTGCGACGACGGGATAACACCTGAATCAGTTGGCGAATCTCCTCATCCCGGCCAATCACCGGATCGAGTTTCCCGCCTCGGGCCTGTTCAGTCAGATCCCGGCCATAGCGTTCTAAAACATCGTCGTTCTGCTCATCATTAGATGATGGCCCCGCCGTGAGTTCCTTGCTTTTCGCGGCTTGGGCGCGGAAGGTTTTGATAGCGGCGGCAATTTTCGATTGATCTGACTGTAGAATGTGTAGGGTTTTGCCACCGATGCGATCGTCTTCAGCAAAGCCTAACAGGAGATGTTCAATGCCAACATGGCTATCTTCAAAGTTTTGTCGAGCAATTTCGGCCTTGTCTAACATCACATCGAGGTGACGGCCGAGATAGAGTTGTTCCACTCCACCGAGGCGAGGATGTTGCTTGGCGAAGGTATCGAGCTTCCCGGCTAAGGCCGCTGGATCAATCCCGGCTTTCTGTAGAATTTGATGGGAGGGTTCTACCGTTTCGAGCAGAGCCAGAATCACATGTTCGACTTCTAAATTTTGGTTGCGATAGCGTCGCGCCACGTCTTGAGAGGCGACAATGGCATCCCAGGCTTGATCGGTAAATTTGGAAGGGTCAGTCGGTTGCATTGTGGGGAACGTTACAGTAATAAGAGACCTGACGCGGCACAGGTCAGAACGCGCGGTGTAGAATTGCTTTCGTTTTTCAAGCTACCTCAAAACTCCTCGGTTGGGTAGCGCGATCGCCGTCCAAGGTCACCAGCTCACCGGATCTCATCAAGACTCCTGACTCGGTTTGACCCAAGCTTGAGCGTTCCCATTGAACTCCTCTTCGACTACAATGGGGCATTGATAGAATCGTGAACTCTGGGAGCGTTTTTCTGCATACCATTGTCTCACGATTTGTCAAGTGTTTGTCATGAATTTGTAATAAAAAATTACAAATTAGCTCCAAATCATCTCACCGTTGTCAAGACGGGGTGCATTGTCCCAACGCGGCGATCGCCCGACCCTTGATAACTTGCTCTTTCGTCTCTGGGTAGCCAGCCGTGACCGAAGAAAAGCGATATAAGGAAACCGTTAACCTCCCGCAAACCGAGTTCTCCATGCGCGCCAACGCCGTGGTGCGTGAACCCGAGTTGCAAACCTTCTGGGACGACCAGAAGATCTATCAGAAACTCTCCCAAAGCAATCCTGGAGACCCATTCATTCTCCATGACGGTCCTCCCTACGCCAATGGGTCGCTGCACATTGGTCACGCCCTCAACAAAATCCTCAAAGACATCATCAACCGCTATCAGCTCCTGCAAGGGCGCAAAGTTCGCTATATCCCCGGTTGGGACTGTCACGGCTTACCCATTGAACTAAAAGTTCTGCAAAGCCTCAAATCCGAAGAACGGCGACAACTGACCCCCCTGGCCCTGCGCTTCAAAGCCAAAGAATTTGCCCATCAGGTAGTCCAAGAACAACGAGACAGCTTCAAACGCTACGGCGTCTGGGGAGATTGGGACGATCCCTATCTAACCCTAAAACCCGAGTACGAAGCCGCTCAAATTAGCGTCTTCGGAGACATGGCCCTCAAAGGCTATATCTATCGCGGTCGTAAACCCGTCCATTGGAGTCCCAGTTCTCGCACCGCCCTCGCCGAAGCCGAACTGGAATATCCCGAAGGTCACACCTCGCCGAGTCTCTACGCCGCCTTCCAAGTCACAAAACTCAACGACGGTCTAAACGAACGTCTCGCCGACTATCTGCCCCATCTGTGGCTGGCCATCTGGACCACCACCCCCTGGACCATTCCCGCCAACCTGGCCGTGAGCGTCAACCCCGAGTTGACCTACGCCATCGTCGAAGCCCCCTTAGAGTTTGAAGCGGCGGCGGGTAAATTCCTAATTGTGGCAGCCGAGGCCGTCGAACGGCTTTCGCAGACCTTTGGCGGCGAATTGAAGGTCTTAGAGCGCCTTAAAGGGGCGGAATTAGAGAAATGTCACTATCGTCATCCCCTCTTTGACCGTACCAGTCCCGTGGTGATTGGTGGCGATTACGTCACAACCGAATCCGGGACCGGCTTAGTCCATACCGCCCCCGGCCATGGGTTAGAAGACTATCAGGTGGGGTTACGCTACAACCTGCCGATTTTCTCCCCCGTTAACGCCAAAGGGGTCTTCACCAAAGACGCGGGACCCTTTGCCGGCTTAAATGTCCTCAAAGATGCCAACGAGAAAATCACCGAAGCCTTAGCCGAGGCTCACTCCCTGCTCAAACAGGAACCCTATCAACATAAATATCCCTACGACTGGCGCACCAAGAAACCCACCATTTTCCGGGCCACCGAACAATGGTTTGCTTCCGTCGAAGGCTTCCGAGACGCAGCCTTAGAGTCAATTCGTCAGGTGCGTTGGATTCCCAGCCAAGGGGAGAACCGCATCACCGCCATGGTGGGGGAACGCTCCGATTGGTGTATTTCTCGTCAACGCAGTTGGGGGGTTCCCATTCCCGTCTTCTATGACGAGGAAACCAATGAACCGCTGTTAACGGAAGAAACCGTCAATCATGTGCGGGATATTGTGGCTGAAAAAGGCTCCGATGCTTGGTGGGAATTGTCCGTCGAGGAGTTATTGCCCGAATCTTACCGCAACAATGATCGCACTTACATCAAGGGAAGCGACACCATGGATGTCTGGTTTGACTCCGGTTCCTCCTGGGCGGCGGTGGCGAAACAGCGCGGTTTAGGCTATCCCGTAGACTTGTATCTGGAGGGATCAGACCAACATCGCGGTTGGTTCCAGTCCAGTTTGCTCACCAGTGTAGCGACTCAGGGGCAAGCTCCCTATAAAACCGTGTTAACTCATGGCTTCGTCTTGGATGAGAAGGGCCATAAGATGAGTAAGTCTCTGGGGAATGTGGTGGACCCAGCGGTGGTCATCAATGGGGGCAACAATAAGAAGCAACAACCGGCCTATGGGGCCGATGTGTTGCGCCTCTGGGTGTCTTCGGTGGACTATTCGGGAGATGTGCCTCTCGGTGGCACGATTCTGCGGCAAACCTCGGATGTGTATCGCAAGATTCGTAACACGGCTCGCTTCTTGTTGGGGAATCTTCATGATTTCAACCCGGCAACGGATGCGGTGGCCTATGGGGATTTGCCGGAATTGGATCAGTATATGCTCCATCGCACTATTGAGGTGATGGATGAGGTAACGGAAGCCTTTGAGAGTTATCAGTTCTTCCGTTTCTTCCAAACCATTCAGAATTTCTGTGTGGTGGATTTGTCCAATTTCTATTTGGATATCGCCAAAGATCGGCTCTATATCAGTGCTGAGGATGCCCGCCGTCGTCGCAGTTGTCAGACGGTGTTGGCGATTGTGGTGGAGAATCTGGCTCGGGCGATCGCCCCTGTACTCTGTCACATGGCTGAGGATATTTGGCAGAATCTCCCCTATGAGACGGCTGAGAACTCCGTGTTTGAAGCCGGTTGGGTTCAGCTAGAGGAAGACTGGCGCCACCCGGAGTTAGCCCAACGCTGGCAACAGCTTCGCTTCTACCGCGCCGAAGTTAACAAGGTAATGGAGAAAGCACGGACGGATAAGAAGATTGGCTCGTCGTTGGAAGCGAAACTAAAGTTATTTGTGGCAGATGAGACTCAGCGCGAACAACTCGCGGCCATGAATCCTGAGTTGGCGGTGGCGATGACGGCGGCTACAGCCACCTCTGCGGCTACCTCTGTTGCCGATGCACCTGATGCGGAGGCTTCTATGGAGGCTCCTACAGA
>SIHH01000245.1 GCA_004299065.1 Phormidium sp. SL48-SHIP
GGGATGAGTCTGCGGCAATTTCGCAATTAACTTTTTACGTGCCGCACTATTTTTTGCTGTAGCAATTGCCTCATCCTTATCCGCAAAAAACTCTTTCTCTTGCAACTTAATCCGTTCCCAAGGTGGATTCCCCAAAACACAACTAAACCCACCGTTCTCAAACACTTCCGGAAACTCCAACGCCCAATGGAAAAACCGATGTTGTTGCGCCAACTGGTTCGCCGCTTCCACGACGTTCCACAGCCTCGTATCTGCCAACGTCAACTCTTCCACATCTGCCGAATCTAACAACCGCTTCAGGGTTGCAGACGTTGGAATCAGTTGTAAATTCTCTTCCGTCAACGGCATAAAAAACGCCGCCGTCCACAAATTACAGGCCGTAACATCGCGCCACCAGCCAGAATTTCGCGCACTATGCCGTAACTGATACGCCTCCTTTTTCCGTTGAATCTCCGCCGTGGTAGTTTCCGGAATCGCCACCAACTTCTGCCAGGCGCTAATATACTCTTGCCGCACCTGCGCTTTCGCCTGGGATAAATTCAGTTCAAATTGACCCCGTTCAATATCTTTAACCTCCTTTTTATTTTGCTTTTTCCGTTCCGTCGCCACCCCCTTCTCATCCCCCGTGACCGCCTTAAACGCATTATCGGGAATTCCCTCATCCAAACAATCCAGATCCAACACTCCCACCAGAGAATTGCCACATTTAATCCGGTGATCCAGAAAATTCAACGGCATCCCGCGACTGAACCCTTCAATCCACAACGCCACCTTGCACAAATCCACCGCCAAAGGATTGAGATCCACCCCATAAATACAATTTTGAATCGCATCGCGAACCGATCGCCGCAACACCTCCCCACCCGGTTGCAGTTCCCCCGTCCGAACCCGCGCCAGTTCCTTGCCAATCCGTCTTGCAGCCGCCAACAGAAAATGTCCCGAACCACAAGCGGGGTCACAGATGTTCAGGGAAAGTAACGCCGTTTCCTGGTTCTCCCCTGCCTGCAAAGCATTCTCAATCACCGGATCCAGCGCCGACTTCACCAACTGCGCCACCAACGCTTGCGGCGTATAATAGGCACCACTGGTTTTCCGTTCCGTTCCCACATTGAAGCGAAACTGATAGAATCCCCCAGATTGCTGGACCTGCGGCGATAAATCCAGCAAACTCTCATAAACGCTGCCCAATTCTTCCACATCCAAGGCAGCATAATTGACCCGGCGTAACCTGGCGCGTTCCTCATACAACGAGAGCGATCGCACCGCCCGCAGTAAACTATGATTGTCCAAAGCGCACTCGTCCAACACCGCCAAAGTCTTCGCCCCAAACAAATCCCCATTCAATGGCGAGAGTCCCAACACCTCCCCACTGCCATGTTCATCAAACAAGCGAAACGTCACTTGCAACCCTGACCACAAATCCCGATACTCACTCCGTCCGGGAGGCAACGCGCGTTCGGCCAAGGCTCGCAACCGTTCGACACTATAATAGTCCCGATAAATGCGATGATTATTGAGGTCATCCCCTGCCAGCAGCAACTCTCGGGATTCCGCCACCATCAAAAACAGCAAGCGATAAATCAGCAGCAGCAAGACGCGATAGAATTGCGCCGCCGTCAGATCCTCCGTCAGATCCTCAGTCCCTCTCTCGGAGGGTGAGGGGGAAATCTGGTCTTTCAGGGAGAGGCGATCGCGCAAACCCTGATTTTCCCGATGCTGCAAAAACCCATTCGCCAACTCGACAATCGCGCATTCGACTCCATCGCGCAACTTATCGCGAACTCGTCCCCCCTGCTGTTGCGCCTCTTGGTGATAAAACTCCAACAGACAGCGATCGGCCTCTTGGGCATCCTGGGGTAGCCGGGTGCGATGAAACAGCCGATAAAATAACTGAAATTCGGCAAAATTCTCATTGGTGAGAATCGATTGCAAATCAAACTCAATATACGTGAGGCGAGTCATCAAAGAACAATCGCGCAACAACCGCCATTGCAACCCATTCGTCACCACCCCCCACAGATGTTCCGTGCGGTTGAGATACTCCTGCATCAAAGCATGGGCAGAAAGGCGCGGCGTTCCCGAAGGCGGACGTTTTTCCAACTCCAGCCGCGCCCCAATAGCGTGAACCGGAGGCCGATCTTCCCCCGGTTCAGCGCGATGAGAAATGGCAAAGGTTTGCCCATCCACAACGGCAGCCTTAGCCGTATAAACTGGGTCATACCCCAACAACGTCAACAGAGGCACGACCCAGCGATCGCGCGTCAAACTCGTTGCCGACTCATCAGCATCCAGTTGACTCAACCGCCGTTGAAAGATGTGCCAATAATCCTTAGCATCCCCCCAGGCCAAGGCCATCTCATCTTCGAGTTTGATCGTTTTCTGGAGTCCAAAATCTGCCCCAGTTTGCCCTTTCAACTCTCCCGAGGCTAAATCGGCCGCCATATCCGGGACAATCAGATTACCTTCAAAACGGATTCCAGTTAGATTAGCCAGTGGGGTCATGGTTTTGGGAGTTGGAAGTTAAGCGCGATCGTATCATAGTCCCAAGCTGGGACAGGCGTTCAGCGACGGCAGCAAGCCAGCGGCACAAAAGAAGTCGCAACGCGCGTTAAATACGGACTGGGTGGGTTCTCCTGTTGAGATTGGCTGGGAGTCTATCAACTTCAATTGTCGGTCCATAACAGATAAATTCCAATGATATCCATGGGCAAAATCGGCGTCACCTGCACTTTCCCTTCCTGAGTGATCGCCCGCACCCGATGATGTGCCTCCCCCAGTTGCTGCGATCGCTCCTGGGCCAACTCCTCCAGGAATGGGGTGAGGTCGGCTAACCGCTTCAATACCCCTTCAATGGAGGTTTTTTGTCGCGCTAACGGTAAATCTCCCGTCGGTTGGGCCGTTGCCAATAATTCCTGGACTCGTTGTGAGTCCAACCATTGGGGATTGCGGGGAGTTCCCGTAAATCCCACCGTCAAACATTCCTCCACCATCAGCAGCTTCCCCTGACGACTCTCCAAGCGATGGCGCAAGCGCAACAGCATCAACACCGTCGGTTGCGTTACCGCCTCGGTGACAATCACCTGGCATCTCGACACAATGGCTTGAGAATTTTGGTCAAAGGCTTGGGCGAAAACATACTCGGCCAACCTTTCCACCAGAGGATGATTGCGCCCCACATACTCCACTCCTTCCGGGGCTGGATGATAAAAGGTGATTGTTTTGGGGCCAGCCTCTATCGCCGGTTGTAGACACTCCGGCACCTCGGGGATTTTCCAACCCCCCTTGCCCTTAATCAAGGCCGCCTGTAACTTCTCAAAGCCAATCCGCACAAACCGTTCCACATCCGCCTCTCGACCGAGGGCGCGATCGACTTCTACCAGTTCCCGTTCCACCTCTTCGGGTTTAATGCTGCGTTGGGCGAAGCGAGTCCGAGTTCGTTTTTCCCGTTCCACGGCCCGATCCCAAGTTTGATGGACTCCATCCAAACTCGACCCATCTCCCAACTCAAATAACGACAGTTGGCGGGCATCCGTTGCCCGTTCAAACAAGGACTTAAACACCGCCTCTGAGACGGTTTCGCTATCCATCGGCACCGGAACCGTAATCCCTAAAGTCCGGTGAATTGCCACCGCTTTTCGAATCAACACCTCCAGAACCGCCCCATCCACCGGGTTATCCTTACCAAACAGCAAGATACAGCGCACCTGTGGGGCAGTTTGTCCGTAGCGATCGACCCGTCCCTCCCGTTGTTCGAGGCGGTTAGGATTCCAGGGTAAATCGTAATGGATCGCCGAGGAGAAATGCTCTTGCAGGTTAATCCCTTCGCTGAGGCAATCCGTGGCCACCAGAATCCGTTGCGGATAGCCCACCAATTCAGCCAGGCGCGTTTCCCGTTCCTCTTCTGACTGTTCTCCATGAATGGCGATCGCGCGAATGTTACTGTTGCGCTTGCGTTCAAAGGTTTTCTGCAACGCCGAGGCGACATACTTCGCCGTGGCGATATACCGACACCAGACGATGGGATTGCGGCCATCCTCAAGGAGTTCTCCCACCAAAGTAATGGCCCGTTTCAGTTTGCGGTCTCCTTTTTCCTGCAACCCTTGGGCCGCTTTGACAAATTCCCGCAATAACCGCCGTTCGCGATCGGAATAGCTTTGTTTCCCCCGCTGCACGATCGCACTGGGGGCCAGGTCACTGGTGCGTTCCTGTTCAGTGGGGTCATCGACATAAGCGGCAGCTAAATCCTCATCAAACAAAGGGTCCTCACTAGGGAGAATCTCGGGTTCTGGGGTCTCCTGGCGACTCGCTTGCCGTTGCAATGTGGCGACAGCAGCAGCGGGAGAGGACATCACACAGCGAATAATCGCCAAGGCTGACCAATACCGCCCCCGACGTTGGGCATGAGTCAGGTTATCCCCAGTATTGACCAAGCCTCGGGCAAAATCATAGACACCCTCAAACAAGGTTCGATAATCACGACTTAGGGTGTAGTCGGCTTCTTGAGCGATGCGTTCTGGGAATGGGGTAGTATCCCCCAACCACTCTCGCACATCAGCGCGACGGCGTTGGATGAAGTGCGCCGCGAGTTGTCGGCGTTGCGCTTCGGGTAGGTTTTCCAGTTCAAGCTGCTCAAATTCCGGTTTGAGTAAGCCGATTAGAGACAGGAATGAGCGTTCAATGCCACTGTGGGGGGTGGCGGTGAGCAGAATCAGATGGCGATCGGCTTTTTGGGCAATTTGGCCGAGAAGCTGATGCCGCTGTTGCACTTTCTCGCTGCGATTGGCGCAGGTATGGGCCTCATCGACGACCACACAATCGGGACAATGGGCCAGGAAAGTGGCGCGACGGCGATCGGATTTGACGTAATCGAGACTGACGATGAGGTGTCGGTAGTATTCAAACAGGTGGCGATCGCTGTTCGGGATTTGCCGTTCTAACTTAGAAATTGTGCCAGATCGCACGACGACAGCATCAATATGAAATTTTTCCGCCAATTCCCGCCGCCACTGGTCGCACAACTGCGGGGGACACAGCACGGCAACTCGTTCAATTTCTCGGCGATCGAGCATTTCCCGCAAAATCAAACCCGCTTCAATCGTTTTCCCGACCCCCACATCATCGGCAATCAGCAAGCGCATTGTTTCTTGACGCAACGCCATCAACAACGGCACCATTTGATAGGGTCGCGGACGGACTGACAGCCGTCCCAAACTGCGAAAGGCCCCGCCACCACTGCGCAGACTCATACGCACCGCATCCACCAGCAATTGAGCGCCTTGATAGTCTTGTTGACCCAACCCATTGGAGTCCGGCAGGGGAAAACTGGCAGCTTCGATGGGGTCTAAATGCAGCAGAGGTTGATAAATGCCGAAAATTTCGCTTTCATTCCCACTGAGGGGACGTAAGCAAATGGTATCCGGGGACTCGGGGGGAATCACGACCCACTGCCGTTCACGGCAAAACACGATATCACCAGATTGGGGAATGAACGCAGAGGCGCGATCGGCAACCATAGCAGAGAGAACGAATCAAATGGCAAACCAATAACTAGCAAGAGCTAGGTTAGATCGTAGAAGGGAACAGGCAGGCGATCGCAAGAATCTAGTCCAGCTTCCCGGACACGACGAACATCCTCACCCTGAATCCCTTGCCCTTTGAGGAGAGGGACTCCCAGTCTAGCCCCTATTCTACCAGGGAGAAGGGACTGGGGGACGAAGGAACTCACGAGGAAAACTGAATTCCCTCTTCCTCATCCCCAACCGCCACCTCTCCCAACCGTTTTAAAATCTGCA
>SIHH01000018.1:0-1479 GCA_004299065.1 Phormidium sp. SL48-SHIP
GACGACAATCGTATCAACCTTACGAAAGCTTTGCAGCAGTTCCACATAAAGCTGTCCCCAAAAGGCTTTAAAGCTAAAGCTTCCAGGGTCAGATTGAGAGGTTGACGAGGTTGTTGCGTCTGAACTTGACTCAGCTTTAACGTTCGCCGCCGCCTCTAACTCTGTGCAATAGTTGAGAAGCACCTGATAGCGAGGAAATTCTTGAACTTCTACGTCTCCAGTCTCGTTACTCAAGCGCAACTCCCGCGTCACCAAGTCAGCAATCTCATCACAATCCTGTTCACTGTGACTAATGGCCAAAATGGTTTTTCCTTGGCGGTCAAACTCTCGCACTTGTTTCCAGAAATTCGCTCGTGCTTCGACACTCAAGTTATTCGTCGGTTCGTCGAGAATCAAAATATCGGGATTTCCAACAATAGCTAGAGCAAAATAAAGGGATTGAGCCTGACCCCCAGCGAGACTGGTGGCGTAATCATTTTGTTTTCCCGTTAGGCGCGATCGCTCAATCGTTTCATTCACCTCAAATGGCTTGGGATAATAACTTTGAAACAGGCGAATTGTCTCTTTTACGGTCAAGCCTTCAACGGGTTTTGCTCGTTGCAACATCGTCCCCAGTTTTAGATGTGCTTGAGGGTCTTTGGGGGATTTCCCAAAGATTTCAATTAACCCCTCATCAGCAGCTTGCAAGCCACAAATTAGATTGACAAGTGTTGTTTTGCCAGAACCATTGTCACCCCGCAACAAGATAAATTCACCGGGTAAAATCTCAAGATTAACGTTATCTAAAACCTTTTGTTTTTGCTTATTGATAACATAAGTCTTCGACAGGTTCTGGATTTTAATGGCAGTTTTCATGGAATAAATACCAGAATTAGCAAGGAATTAACGTGAGACTAAAGCATCTGGAGCCAACCTAGATTTTGCAGCACAAACCAGACCCCAAGACCCGACAATAAGGCTGGACCGATAGAAATCGGAAACATACTCATTAAAATCAAGGTCACCGCTCCACCAATCAACATTTCTGGAGTAAAAGTCGGACCTCCCGTACAAGTTGAAAAGATGCAAATTTGGCTAGATAGCAAACTGGTAATCACCAAAAATATCACCAATCCTCCAATAATTTTTGCTAAACTTTTCGGGATTCCCAAAATTTTATCTGAGTCATTCATGAGTTTTTCTCCAATAGAGTTTAGGATGAGTTTCAGGAAGAGTTTTAATTGACCTTATCAATCAGCCAACAGAGTCCAGTCGCCGCTGCACTTCCCACCCCAAAGGCGATGGGAGGGGGAACCAATAAGACGGCTGTTCCGATGGTTACGACAGTTCCAATCGCGACCGCCGCTTGAGGGGAACATCCTCTATTTCCCTCAACATACACCTCCGCGACAGCCTTTTGATTGGCATCGTTGACTGAGCGACCCTCAATCTGAGTGTTTCCTGTTTTTATCCCAGTTACGATTCCATTGTCATCGACTT
>SIHH01000018.1:1579-28504 GCA_004299065.1 Phormidium sp. SL48-SHIP
TTTGAGGGAACTTGTGACGTCATAACCAGAGTTCCTTATTTAACATGAGTGTTGGTCGAGTGTCCTAAGTTCTGTTTAGTGAAAAACAAAATCCTGGATTGTCCAAATCATTAATTCTTCCGCGCTCACTCAATTTAACATTTATTTTGGGTCAGTGAAATCTGCTTAGTTTAACTGTAATATATTT
This sequence comes from Phormidium sp. SL48-SHIP, assembly GCA_004299065.1. Classification (GTDB taxonomy): domain Bacteria; phylum Cyanobacteriota; class Cyanobacteriia; order Cyanobacteriales; family Geitlerinemataceae; genus Sodalinema. Next base: position 1,767 of record SIHH01000018.1, read on the forward strand.
TTACGATTTTTAACATCGGTTGAGTTCGAGATTAGATTCCCAAGACTGGACGAAATTGTTAGGAAAACATGACTCGCTATAGGCCACACTATAGTGATTTGCCAATATTTGAGTAACCTAAACCCGAGTGCTTTTAGACAGGATTGATTTTTAAATCAATCCCAAGCCAAAAAAAACAGCAGCCCTGAGGCTGCCGTTTCAAATGAGTTATGCGAAGAGCGAACTGAGAAATTCGCGCGTAGTAGAGACGATGTCAGTGACTGAAACCAGATATCGTCCGTCACAGCTTTATGTTTCAGGGATAAGCTGGACGACTCTTTAAAGTCTCGGAATCCATAGTATCATCGATCGCCCCAAAACACTACCCCCGGCGGCGACGATACCATTGTGCCAACCGTTTCGGGGAAATTCCGAGTAAATAGCCCAAAACAATCAGTTGATTGAGCAACATGACTCGTAGCACCCCCAGACGTTCCCAACGTCGCGCAGAGGTGACGACAGCCACCGGAGCGATCGCAATCCGGCCCAGTCCTTGCAAGCGGCGAACCAGTTCAAAATCCTCCATCAAGGGTAAATCAGGAATCCCCCCCACTTGCAGCAACCGTTGACGAGAGAGAAACAATCCCTGATCACCATAAGGTAACTGCAACAGGCGCGATCGCCAACGCACCCCCCATTCCACCCAACGCAACCCCCTCGCCGCACCAGCCACACGCAACTCAAACGCACCAGCCACCCCATCCTCCCCGCGCAACACCTCCCGAATGACCATATCAAACCCCTGAGGCACCTGGGTGTCTCCATGAAGCAATAGCACCCATTCCCCCCGGGCCGCCGCTAAACCGACGTTAAACTGAAGCGCACGTCCCCGAGGCGATGACAGCACCCGAACTCGTCCCCGATTAGACCCATCCCGGGCCATCTCCTCAGCCATCTCCACCGTATTGTCATGACTTCCCCCATCAACCACGATCGCCTCAATGTTCTCCCCCGTCAAAACCTGAGCCAAACTCTCAGGTAGCTGCTGCGCCTCATTCAAAACCGGCATAATCACCGAAATCATCGGCTCGCACTTGCAACGAGCCTGATCCCAAACCCGTAACTCCTCAGGACAATCCACATCCGACAAGGGACGCAACAGATGAACCGTTAAGCCTAACGACTCAATTTGGGCTAAAGTTTGGCTCAAAACGCGATCGCTGCCCCAATCAACCCCCGAACAAAGTCCTTCCAACACCTCCACCGGAGTCGGCTTGAGCGCCATCAAATAATAGCCGCCATCATTCGCCGGTCCTAACACCACATCCGCCTCATCCAACCCCCGCATCGCCTCATCGAGAACCGCAGCATCCAGATTCGGACAATCAATCCCCACCAGCGCCAACCGTTCCATCCCCTCAGCAAAACCCTCACAAAAGGCCCGAACCAGGCGATCGCCCAAATCCCCAGATCCTTGTGGCTTGACCGGCAAATCCTCGCCTAACCAGCGTTGAACCCGTCCAGGACTCGCCCCCACCGAACGAACTTGGACCCAGCCCCCGGATTTCTCGCGCCAGTCTCGTAAATGATCAACAGTGTGCCGAGTCATTTTTTCCTGCAACCAAGCCGCCCCTCGCGGACCTAACGCGGGAATCAAACGAGTTTTGGTGCGGCCCGCTTGAGGATAGCGAGTCAAGACAATCGTTCCAACGGCTCCAGACTTACGGTTTTGGCTATTGGTATTCACAGTTTTCATCATTGCCTGTAGTCTATATTTATCCTGGCTTTTGTCCTTGTCCACCCTCCTCTGAGCCAGAAATCTGAGCCGAAAATCTGAGCCGAAAATCTGAGCCAGAAATCTGAGCCGAAAATCTGAGCCGAAAATCTGAGCCGAAAATCTGAGCCAGACGTTCATCTAATATCTAAACAACTTTTTTCGAAAATCTACGGTTAAGGCTTAGACATTCCGCTAAGATCGCATATATTGAAAGGTGTTTTCACCACACTCCGGCATTGGCAAAAGGCATGGCGAATCAACAAAGCGACCCCATTAGCATCCGGTTTGATGAGGAGCAAGCCTCCGAGCAGCTCCCCAACATTCCAGAATCAGTTGAGGACGCGGCAGAACCTGCCTCCCAAGACGCGCCCCAACCCAATCCCTCTGAAGCGGCCTCGATGCCCCTCTTGGCTCGGGCCGCCCTGCTGCCCCAACAAGCCCTAGAACGGTTGTGGGGTTGGCATCTATTCTGGTTCCTCGTGCTAGTGGGCTTTACTAGCACCGCGATCGGAGCCTTGACCTGGTTATTCTCCATGCCCGCCGTCACCGACTGTCGCACCGTGTCGAGAATGGCCCCCGATCGCGCCCGACTCTACTGCGCCCAACAAGCCGCACAATCGGGGCAAGTGCCCGAAATTGAACAGGCCATTCGCCTGGTGCAAGGCTGGCCCGAAAACCACCCCCTTTACCGCCAAGGACTTCGTTTCACCGAGCAATGGTCCAAAATGTTGATGCAGCGGGCTAACCAGGAAGTGATTGCTGGCAACTTGCCCGTCGCCATCGGCCTCCTGAGCCGGGTTCCCAGTAACAGCCCCCTGTATAACGAAGCCCAAACCACAATCCAGAACTGGGATCAGGGTTGGGAACGGGGGCAACAGCTTTACAGTCAGGCCATAGATGCCTTAAAAGCCGAACGTTGGAACGAGGCCGAAGTCCATGCCCAGCGACTCGGCCGGATTGGCGATCGCTACTGGAGTGGCGCTCGCCTCGATACCTTGATGGCACGAGTTGCCGCCGAAAAAGAAGGACGACGACGGCTCAAACAAGCTCGGGAAGGCATTGTCTGGGAAACACCCCAGGAATACCAAGCGGCATTAGCTCTGGTGATCAACATTGCCCCGGAGACCTTTGCCCGCGAAGATGCCCAAGAGGACATTGACAAATGGAGCGCAGAAGTTGTTGATCGAGCCATTCGTCAACAACTTGAGGGCAACTACCAACAGGCCTTTGAAGCCGCCCAAGTGATTCCGCCTGAAGCCGCCGTCTATGAAGCCGCCCAGGAAGTGCGCTTATTTGCCCAAACCGATCGCATCCTCAACGCCGAGAACCTCTTTCAACAATCCATTGGTGGGAACATCTTAGCCCTGTTAGAAGCTCAAGACTTAGCCGAAAGTCTCACCCCTGAGCATCCCCTCTACGCCTTGGCCCAGGATCGGATTCCACTCTGGGAAAACCACCTGCAAGATCTCTATCAACTCCAAGTGGCCAGTACCGTTGCTGATGTGGGGCAACCCTTCGCCTTGAACCTAGCCATTTCTCAAGCGGCAGCCATTGATCCCAATCGCCCTCGCCGAGTTCATGCTCAAACCCTTGTGGCTCACTGGAGCAACGAAGTTCAACGAGTGGGCGATCGCCCCTACCTGCGTCGCGCCGAACGGTTAGCCGGACTCAACACCATCGAAGGACATGAGGCCGCCATTGTCCAAGCTCGTAACATTAGTGAAGACAGTGCCGCTTGGAGCCAAGCCCAACAACTGATCGCCGAGAGCCAAGCCCAAATTCTGGTTCTCGAAGATCAACCCATTCTCGATGAAGCCGAACAGCTCGCCCAAGAGGAAAAATTTGCCGAAGCCGTTGAACTGGCTCAGCAAATTGAGCGCGATCGCCCCCTCTATGACGAAGCCCGAGAAGCTGTCTCCCGCTTCCGAGAAGAATGGAGCCGCTTTGAAGATCGGCCCATACTCGATGAGGCCATCGAGTATGCCGAAGAAGGAAAGCTCACCGACGCGATCGCCACGGCCGCCCAAATCGCCCCCGGCCGTCCCCTCTATTACGAGGCCCAAGGCGAAATCGGCCGCTGGCTACGGGAACGAGATCAAGGAGGTCCATCTTCTCGCTCTCGTTCTAACTCCAGTTCCCCATCTCCCGCTCCCGCGCCGGCCCCAGCCCCCGCGTCCGCCTCGGATGATGCTGAAGCGTCAGCTCCCGCGCCGGCCCCAGCCCCAGCCCCGGCTCCCGCGCCAGCTCCCGCTCCCGCGCCGGCCCCAGCTCCCGCTCCGGTCTACAACAACCCCGCTCCCGAGCCTTACTACGAGCCGGAACCCTACTACGAGCCGGAACCCTACTACGAGCCGGAACCCTACTACGAGCCGGAACCGAACTATGCAGAGCCGGAACCGTACTACGAAGCTCCTCCTGAGAAGAAAATTATCTACTAATCCTATTTCGCTAAACTAACAATCCCCTTCGCGATCGCATGGGTTCCCGAACCCAGTGCGATCGCCGAACGCTCTCATGACTGATACCGATGCTCCGTTAACCCTTCTCTTGATTGAAGCTGATGAAGTGATCCGTTTAGGACTGCGAACCTGGTTAAGCCAACAGCCTGGAGTCGTCTCAGTATTCGATACCAATACCCCCGCTCAAGCTCAATCCACCTTAGACGACCATCGAGTTGATGTCATCATTATCGGAGACTTCACCGCTGGGCTGCGCTTAGCTAAACAGCTAGAGCCAACTCCTCCCGAATCTCCGATACCGATTTTATTGTGGTGTTCACCCCTGACGGTGGCCCAACTGAGCCTAGCCCAACGCTCCGGCTTGAGGGGCTATTGTGCCAAAGGAACCCCACCGCGAGAACTCTTTAACGCCGTGCTGTGCATCCTGGCGGGAGAAACCACCTGGCAAGCCCCGGCCCGCATTGATCCTGACACCAACGTCAGCAACACCCCGCCCACCTCGGCTCAAGCTGAAGCTCGGATTCCCGGAGTCGAGTACATCGATCGCGAACAAGACCAAATCGAACGCTGGCTCCAAGATCCCAACCTCACCCTAATTCAGCGCATTGTTCTCAAAGGACGACAGCGAGAACTCAGCGCCGCTCGCTGGCTAGTCTGTCAACTGCGATCGCCCCGTCCCGCCTCACCGCCCCAGCCCAGCCAATCCCCAAGCCGATCCTCGACCTCTCCCGCCACCGCCTTAACGGTTGCCGAACCTGGCTCCCTCACCTCCCCCAACCTAGCCAGCGAGGATATCGAAGGCCTCCTCCTCGATGCAATTTTCAGCAAACTGCAACCCCCCCTACGGAACCTGAGCGAGATTCCCCTAGAAATTGATATTTTACGCCCCGAAAAGCGGCGACAACTTCTCGTCACCGCCTTACGGATGTTTCAAAATCTCCTTAGCGAACTCCGTCACTCCGACATCACCCCAGAGCGTCTTCTCGAACGCCGCGATCGCCTCGCCCTCGATCTCTGGCGAGGAACAAGCCAAGAATTTTTTGGCCGCTATTACACCCTAAGCTTCAACGGTGAATCCGTTGAACTCGTCGATATCCTGCTGCAACAATCCGACGTCGTGCAAGCCGCTATCCTCGACAAAATCCCCCTCCTCCCCGACTTACTCTCACATCTATTATTCCAAACCCCCCTAGCCGTCGATGACCTCAGCCATGAATTTGGCAGTCCCGAGGCCACCCTGCGGGCGGAATATCTGCTGCATAATCTTCTCATTGCCGTGGCGAACAGCGTGATTCAACCCCTACTCGATCAAGTCACCGGTATCGAAACCATTGAACGGCAATTTTACGATCGCCAATTCCTCTCAACCCGAGATATCGAACGACTCCGTAACGATTTATCCTGGAAATATCGCTGGGAAACCTATCTCGAAGAACCTCGGGCCATTTACGAAAGCCGCTTCTGGCTCTTTGTCTTCACAGAACGGGGCATTAAGCGCATGACCATTTACGCCCATCGTCGCGAGGAATTTTTGGCCCTCTCAGGGGTCCGTCAAGCCGTGACCTTGGTTCTCGAAGGACGAGATGCTCTCGCTCCCCGCCTCCGCTCAGTGGTCAGTTGGGTTGGCAATGGCTTGGTCTATGTCTTAACCCAAGTCCTCGGACGAGGGCTAGGCCTGGTTGGACGGGGTATTTTGGACAATCTCGGCAATGCGAAAACACGCACCTCTCGCTCTAGCTCCAGAACCCGTAATTCAGACTAATCCCCCAGATCAATTCCCCAGACGAACGCTTCAGACTGGGGTAAATGACTGGTGATCGCGGATCGGTCAAAGGTCTTAAAACGTCAGGAACTACGTTGTTGCGCCAAGTCGCGAATCAGGGGTGTTTTCGTGCGGATGTAATCATCCAAAAGCCGCACATCACCACTGTCTAGGGCTAAACTTTGTTGCAGTTGTTTGAGGAGCCACTGGGACAAGCTCGCATCATCCAAGCTGAGGATCAGGTTGGCCTGGGTCCGCTCGACGATTGACCAAAGTTGACGAAGTAAAATGGGAGTCACGGATACCTCCTAGAGTTAGAGTCAGAACAACCCAGATGGTCTGGGTCCCGTTGTGTTGAGGCAAGTTGCAGTTAAACGTTATCTCTGAGCAACCAACGCTTACAGCATAGCGTCTTTTTTCAACAGAACAAGATGTAAATCCACTTCGCAAAAAAACTTTGATATTAACGCTGGCATTCTCATAAAACATTCCTGACAATCCCCAGAATGGCCCTGGCTCAATCTGCAAGTCGATTGAGAAAAGTCCAGTCAGTTCAAGAACTTCGTCGATTTGACTGAGGTTTAATTTGCCAACAACGATGGTCTCATTTTCGCGGAAATCGTGCCTAAATCAATCCGTATTCTTGCGGATTTATTGTTAAATTTAGTAACATATTGCCCGAGCAATGGCTCAGAAAACAGTTCCCCGCCAGCCGGACCCACCACGATCGCCGCACTATAACCCGGCTCAAGCGGCAACCGTTGAGCCTCAAAGGTGGGGGTACAGTCCGACTCCCTCCAACAGCGCCAGAGAGGTCGGCGATCGCCCTCTAGGAGCATCTCATCAACAGCGACCCGCGACAAGGCTCCTAACCCTTCCCCCGTCGCCTTGAGATAGGCCTCTTTCGCCGTCCAATACTCAAAAAAGAGCCGTTCTTGTTCCGTCGGGGGTAACGCCTCTAACCTCGCCAACTCCGAGGGCTGAAAAAAGCGGCGAGCCAGGGACATCACCGACACAGATCGATGCGCTTCGACATCAATCCCGAGAGGGCGATCGCGACCAAACGCCAACAAGGCCCAATCCCCCGAATGAGAGAGATTAAACAGAAGCGGAAACCCAGCCAGAAACGGCTTTCCCCGAGAGGTAACCTCAAACCTCAAGGCGCGGGGATCTTGGCCAAGATAGACCCCCAACAGCCGTCGTAGCCAACAGCGCGTCAGTACAAAGCGATGGCGATCCTCCCCACGACGATACCGTTGAGCCCGCTCCCGTTCGGCGATCGCCAACAGAGACTCATCCTCAGCCCCCCAGGGCCAATCCTTCAAACATAGCCGCCAAACCCAAACCTGATGGCTCACCAGAGGCGGAACAGCCGGCCAATCCGACCAAGATTGAGTAAACAGTGAAGTCATACTTCGGTTTTCCCGATGGTGAAACTACGATCAACCCGACTACGGTTTCCCCTAATGGCAGTCTCATCAGCGGACTGTACCATGAGAAACAAGATGCCCAAGCCGCCAGTTTCTAACCTGAATGCCCCTGAAACCGTCCCCATCTAGGTTCGGAAAATACCCCTTCAAGGGAAGTGCCTCAGCCATTCAGTATAGAGACAGACATCGGAATCTACCGGCGAGAGTTTAACAGCGTTCGAGCCAATCCGATTCGAACCCTGGCTCCCTTGGAAACCGAGTTGGCGATCGCACTCCCCCAAATGCGCGACCCCAGCTAACGGGAACCCCCAAGCAGATGCTTGGCTCACCGCCCATTATTTTTTTTGTAGATAACTAGAAATTAGGAAACTTATGGCTAAAGTCGTTGGAATTGACCTCGGAACCACCAACTCTTGTGTTGCGGTCATGGAAGGGGGGAAACCCACCGTTATCGCGAACGCTGAAGGGTTTCGCACCACCCCATCCGTTGTGGCCTATGCGAAAAACGGCGATCGCCTCGTGGGTCAGATCGCCAAACGCCAAGCGGTCATGAACCCCACCAACACCTTCTACTCCGTTAAACGCTTTATCGGTCGTCGTCATGACGAAGTCACCCACGAAACCACTGAGGTGCCCTACAAAGTCCTCAACGTCAACGGGAGCGTCAAACTCGACTGTCCCCAAGCCGAAAAGCAATTCGCCCCCGAAGAAATCTCCGCTCAAGTGCTGCGGAAACTGGCCGAAGATGCCAGCAAATACCTCGGTGAAACCGTCACCCAAGCGGTGATCACCGTTCCCGCTTACTTCAATGACTCCCAACGTCAAGCGACCAAAGACGCTGGGAAAATTGCCGGACTCGAAGTCCTACGGATTATCAACGAGCCAACCGCCGCCTCGTTAGCCTATGGACTCGACAAAAAAAGTAACGAAACCATCCTCGTCTTCGACCTCGGTGGCGGAACCTTTGACGTCTCCATCCTCGAAGTCGGCGACGGCGTCTTTGAAGTGATGGCCACCTCCGGCGACACTCACCTCGGTGGGGATGACTTCGACAAACAAATCGTGGACTACATCGCCGCTGAATTTGAGAAATCCGAAGGGATTGACCTACGCAAAGACAAACAGGCCCTACAACGGCTGACAGAAGCGGCAGAGAAAGCCAAAATCGAACTCTCTAGCGTTACCCAAGCTGAGATCAACCTGCCCTTCATCACCGCCACCCAAGACGGACCGAAGCACGTCGATATGACCCTGACGCGGGCCAAGTTTGAAGAAATTTGCGCCAGTCTCATCGACCGTTGCCGTATCCCCGTTGAGAATGCTCTCAAAGATGCCAAACTCAGCAAAACCGACATCAACGAGGTTGTTCTCGTCGGTGGTTCGACCCGGATTCCCGCCATTCAACAGTTAGTTGAGAAAGTTCTGGGTAAGGCCCCCAACCAAAGCGTCAACCCTGACGAAGTGGTCGCCACCGGTGCCGCTATTCAAGGTGGCGTTCTCGCCGGAGAAGTCAAAGATATCCTACTGTTGGATGTCACCCCCCTCTCCCTGGGCGTCGAAACCCTCGGCGGCGTGATGACCAAACTCATTCCCCGCAACACCACGATTCCGACCAAGAAATCGGAAACCTTCTCCACGGCGGTCGATGGGCAAACCAACGTCGAAATCCACGTTCTACAAGGGGAACGGGAATTCTCCAAAGATAACAAGAGCTTGGGAACCTTCCGTCTCGATGGTATTCCTCCCGCACCTCGCGGTGTGCCTCAAATCGAAGTCACCTTCGATATCGACGCCAACGGGATTCTCAACGTCACGGCCAAAGATAAAGGGTCGGGTAAAGAGCAGTCCATCAGCATCACCGGTGCCTCGACTCTCTCCGACAACGAAGTCGACAACATGGTCAAAGATGCTGAAGCCAATGCGGAGGAAGACCGCAAACGCCGCGAACGCATCGACAAGAAAAACCAAGCCGATACCTTGGCCTATCAAGCTGAGAAGCAAATCGAAGACCTCGGCGATAAAGTCCCCGCTGATGATAAGACCAAGATTGAAGGTCTGATTGCCGAACTCAAGGAAGCTCTCGGTCAAGATGATGATGCGGCCATTGAGTCGAAAATGGAAGAGTTGCAACAAGCACTCTACGCCGTTAGCACCAATCTCTATCAACAAGCCGGTGGCGATGCGGCCGGTGCTGAAGCCGGTGCAGCTCCCGGAGCCGGTGCGCCTCCTGAGTCTGGTAATGATGGTGGAGATGATGTCATCGATGCTGAGTTCTCGGAAACGGACAATAAGTAGTTCACGATTGACAGTTAACGGTTAACCGTTGACAGTGATTAAGGGTGATCCTCTAGGGTCACCTTTTTTCGTCTACCGTCGATGAGGGCGTTGTCTGAGCGCCGATTTAAGGTAGATTGTTGATGGTTTAAGGTTTAAGTGTTATGCGAGTTTTAGTCATTGGTGGAACCCGGTTTATTGGGGTGTATTTGACTCGGGAATTGGTAGAAGCGGGTCATGAGGTGGTGTTATTTAATCGGGGCAATCACCCGGTTCCTGTGTCGGGTGTGGGTCAGATTACCGGCGATCGCACGGACGCGGAACAACTGCAAGCGGCTCTCGCCCGAGAGTCGTTTGATGCCATTTTTGATAACACCGGGCGCAAGCTCAGTGATACTCAACCTTTGGCGGATTTGTTTAAGGGGAAACTTCAGCATTTTGTCTATGTCAGTTCGGCGGGGGTTTATCTCGCCTCTGACCAAATGCCTCATCGAGAAGGGGATACCCTAGACCCCGAGAGTCGTCATCGTGGCAAGTTTGAGGCGGAAGACTATCTGCTGAAGCAGGGATTGCCCATGACCTCGGTGCGTCCGACCTATATTTATGGTCCAGGGAATTATAACCCCATTGAGGGCTGGTTTTTTGACCGCCTGGTGCGCGATCGCCCCATTCCCATTCCCGGTTCAGGGTTACAAATCACCCAACTGGGCCATTGTCAGGATTTGGCTAAGGCTATGGTGGCGGTGTTGGGCAATCGCAATGCTGTCGGTGAGGTCTATAATATTTCGGGCGATCGCTATGTCACGTTTGATGGTCTAGCCCGCTCTTGCGCCCTCGCGGTTGGTAAAGATCCCGATCAGGTTAAGTTGGTTCACTATGACCCCAAGGCCTTTGATTTGGGTAAGCGTAAAGCCTTCCCGCTGCGATCGCAGCATTTCTTCTGTAGCATCGGTAAGGCCCTCTCGGAACTGGATTGGGAACCGGAGTTTGATCTGATTTCTGGATTGAAGGATTCCTACGAGAACGACTATCTCGCCGGCCCAGGGCCAGAGGCTGAGGTAGATTTCTCCCTGGATGACCAGATTCTGGCTGGGGTCTAAACGCTACTCTGGGAGGGGTTTTTGGCGCTCCTCCCCGAGATAAAACCGGAATTTCAGAATTTCCTCAAAAAAAAGCTTGCCAAAGTCAAAACCTCAATGCTACGATGGTAAATCGTTGAGGACGCATAGCTCAGTTGGTTAGAGCACCACGTTGACATCGTGGGGGTCACTGGTTCGAGTCCAGTTGTGTCCATTTTTTAATAACAGTTATCGAGTCCAGGACGGCTTCAGGCAAGTCCTAACCACTGGCATTGGCAGCGATACGCACCACCTCAACCACCGCTGGCAGGCCCGAGGTTTCCGAAATGCGTTCGGGGGCGGTTAGACAGGGAAACACCCGCAGCGGTCTTCCGTCTGCCGTTTTGCCCCGATTGGCCAGGGCCGTGGTTTGACTGTCGAGGGTGACAATCGGCAGTTGCGTTAACCCCGGATGCTCTTGCAACGTGGCTAAGAAGTCTTGGCGATCGGCCTCGCTTCCGGTGAGATCCAATAGCACCACATCAGGTTTCCAGACTTTGACTAACAACCCCGCCTGGTCAAAATCATCCACTTCGATCACCCGATAATGATAGTGATGGAAGACCCGTTCGAGGGAGAGAGAGGGGTTCACCTCACCTCGATGGGGAGAGACAAGCCATAACAGGGTCAGGGGTCGATTGAAGCGACTGGCTTGGCCCTGGTGGGCTAATAGGCGCGTCAGAACCTGTTGCAGTTGATGGCGATCGACGGGTAACGTCAGCCAGTCCACCACCGTCTCTAATCCCCGTTGGGCGATCGCCTCAGCCCCCTCCTCAGCCTGTCCAAGTAGCACCAAGGGTAGATCTTGGCTGACCGGATCAGCCTTGAGCAAAGTCAAGACATCCCAACCGGATAAAATCGGCAGTCTTGGGTTTAAAAACAGGACACAGGGATGTAATTGTCGCGCCTTGGCCAAGGCTTCCGGTCCCGATCGCGCCAGAAAGACCCGATACCCCGCTTCACCGAGATAATGACATAGGGCCTCGACCCGTTCACTATCGCGATCGACCACTAACGCAAAGCGCACCTGAGCATCCTTGGCCCAAGCGTTGAAGCGGCTGGGAGTTTCCGGGGGCGGTGCGCCTTCTGAATCGCGAGGACTGGGTAACAGTAGGGTAAACTGGCTTCCTCCGGGGTCTTGGGAGGTAAAGCTAATTTCTCCGCCATGGAGTCGGGCCAACCGTTGGGCCAGGACCCGTCCCAGGCCCGTGGGGAGAGAGGGGGGGGCCGTGCGAGAACTGGGGGCTTCGGTGGAGGTCGCGGTTGACTCAGAGGCGTCCTGGGCGAAGGAGGACATCTGGGAGACTTGGGAAGACGAGGCGATGGGATAACCCTGAAAAATCCAGGGTTGGGCCGCCGCTTCAATCCCGGTGCCGGTATCCCAAACTAAAAAGGCCAACCAATGATGCCAACGTTCGACACGCAGGCCAATGGTTCCGCTGTCGGGAGTTGTGCTGACAGCATTCAGAAACAGATGCACTAAAATTTGATTCAAGCGAGTCCGATCCGCCCAAACCTGATCAGCCTCCGGGGCAATGTCTAGGGTCAGTTGCGGTACCCGAGAGCCATCGCGGAGTTTGCGGATTTGCTCGTAGGCGGCCTGGCTACAGGCCTGTACGGATAGCTGTTGTCGATCTAAACTCAGTTCGCCGTTTTCGAGTTGTGCCAAATCACAGAGATCGTTCACAACGGTCATCATTTCCCGACTACTCTGTTGGATGAGGCGAGCGTAGTTGGCTTGACGGGGGTTGAGGCTGCCGAGGTTGGGGTTTTGGAGGAGATTGGATAGGCCTAATAGGGCGGTTAGAGGGGTTTTGAGTTCATGGCTGACCCAGGAGAGGAGTTCGGTTTTTTGGCGATCGATTTGCATCAGATCGGCGTTTTTGGCGGTGAGTTCCTGAGTCTGTACTTCAAGTCGGCGGGTTAAGACCTCTAAGTCTGGACTGTTGGCCTCTTGGGAGTCGTCCGGGAGAGTGGTTGAGGGGGAGTTGCTGAGTTCGGCGTTGAGGCGATCGCCGTCGAGGAGTCCGAAAATCCTCCCGCTTGCATCGACAATCACCACGTCTCGACGGCCACCACTGGCCACCGGTTCAAACAGTTTCAGGCGCCTGATCTTGGCCAGGGAGATGCGAGAACAGAGGCGATCGCCCCAATGGTCAATGGCCAAGGTGTCAATGGGGGTCATGGCCTTGCTAAAACTGAGTAGGGGATGCTGCCAAACCCGGGCATCTTGTAGGTACGGCAAGAGACGATGGGCAACGATGACCCCCAATGGGGTTTGCTTCTCGTCAATCACCAAGATGCGATCGCTCTGTTGAAATTTGTCAATTACCGTCGCGAGGGAATCGAGACGATAACAGATAGGAACCGGTTGAACAAACGGTTGGAGATTGAGACAATCCATGGCAACTCAGGCAGACGAGGCCGCTGCAATCAAGGGGCAGGCCATCAGGCAATCGTAGCGATTACCCGAACCTGACCGTGAATCAAGCTTCTGTGACCCATTATGCCTTGTCCCTGGCCGGCTCTTGAGGCGATCGCCTCAATCCCAGTTCTGGCCAAAGATATGGTGGCAAAACTCGGGATTTTTGCTGCCGCCGGTTGGAAGGAATAGACATTCCGAGTTATGATTGCAACATCCCTCAATAAAATTAAGCAAAATTTAATCTTATTGTCATAAAACTTAACTTAAGCAAGCTTGACAACTTGCCGATTATTATAATAGAACCCGTTTTTTCCTTATCCTGTGCTACCTCAACTGTCGATCTGCACCCTGATCAAACACCAAGATTTACGAGAGACTCTGCAACAGACGCTCGATATCGCCCGTTGTACAGTGCTTCACTGCACCAGTACCGGGGAATTTCTCGAGTATGTTCAGCACCAGAAGCAACACATTGACTGTGCAATTCTCGAATATGACGATGTTCTCGCCGATCTTAGCCAAGAGTTACAACAGGCCGGTGTACTGTTGCCGGTTGTGATCATGGGCAATATCGCTAACCTAGATCATGTCGAGGGGAGTGATCTCGATAGGAGTGATGGTAATCTTGGCCCCCCTGACTCCAGCCAGGATGAGGGTACAGGTCTGTTGTATCACAAAGCAGAAGTATTACTGCCGCCAGACCAATCCAATGAAGAAATTTTAGAGGCCATTCATGAGGCGATCGAGCGGTTTCTCAATCTCTCGAACGACTCAGATCTGAGTTCTAAAAAAAATCTAGACTCTGACATCGCCAGCCATGCCGAAGAGTTTTTGATGAAGAAACAGCAGCGGCTCACCGAAAAGCTCCGAGAACGGCTGGGATACTTAGGCGTGTACTATAAACGAAGCCCACAGCGATTTTTACGAAATTTACCCGAAGATGAACAGCATGAGGTTTTACAAGAGATTCAAAAACTCTACCGAGAAATTGTCCTGGACTATTTCTCCGATGAGGTGAATATCAACCCAGCTTTAGATGAACTCGTTAATATCGCCTTCTTTGCCGATATCTCCGTCACCCATATTGTAGAAATCCACATGGAGTTAATGGATCAATTTTCCAAACAACTCAAATTAGAGGGAAGGAGTGAAGAAATCCTGCTAGACTATCGATTGACCTTAATCGATGCGATCGCCCACCTGTGCGAAATGTATCGTCGTTCAATTCCCAGGGAATTATGACGCCTCCCAAAAAAACCTACGTCTTAAAACTCTACGTTGCCGGAAACACGGCTAACTCCGTGCGGGCGCTCAAAACCCTGAACGATCTCCTCGAACGAGAGTTTCAGGGAGTGTACGCCCTCAAAGTCATCGACGTCCTCAAAAATCCGCAACTGGCCGAAGAAGATAAAATCCTGGCCACCCCAACCCTGGCCAAAATCTTACCCCCCCCAGTGCGCAAAATCATCGGTGACCTCTCCGACCGCGAGAAAGTCCTCATCGGATTGGACTTACTCTACGAGGAATTGTACGATCGCGAATCTGATAGCCAAACTAGCTAAACAGATCCTCCCCTAGCCTAACCTCTGATACGGGAACCCTAAACTCCTATCCCCGTACGTTCAAGCCGCAACAGTTCACAAGTACCATGGACAGCCAAACTGAACAGGAAAATCCCCGTAACCTGCAAGGGGTTCATAAAATCCGAACCATGATTGAAGGGTTCGATGACATCAGCCACGGAGGACTACCAGCGGGGCGAACCACCCTCGTCAGTGGGACCTCAGGAACCGGAAAAACCCTATTTACCGTTCAATTCCTCTATAACGGCATTACCTACTTCAACGAACCGGGGGTCTTTGTCACCTTCGAGGAATCCCCCGCTGACCTCATCAAAAACGCCCAAAGCTTTGGCTGGGATCTCCAGGGACTCGTCGATGAAGGGAAACTCTTTATCCTCGATGCGTCCCCCGACCCCGAGGGCCAGGATGTCGTCGGCAATTTTGACCTCTCGGCCCTAATTGAGCGGATTCAGTACGGGATTCGTAAATATAAAGCCAAACGAGTCTCCATTGACTCCGTCACCGCCGTTTTCCAACAATACGACGCGGCGCCGGTTGTGCGGCGGGAAATCTTCCGTCTGGTGGCCCGCCTCAAGCAACTCAACGCCACCACCGTCATGACCACCGAACGCCTCGAAGAATATGGGGCCGTGGCCCGCTTTGGCGTTGAGGAATTTGTCTCCGATAACGTCGTCATCGTCCGTAACGTCCTCGAAGGGGAACGCCGCCGCCGGACCATTGAAATCCTCAAACTGCGGGGAACCACCCACATGAAGGGGGAATATCCCTTCACCATGACCAACAATGGTATTAACATCTTCCCCCTCGGGGCCATGCGTCTGACGCAACGCTCCTCCAATGTGCGCGTCTCGTCGGGGGTCAAAACCTTGGACGAGATGTGTGGAGGCGGATTCTTCAAGGATTCGATTATTCTGGCCACCGGCGCCACGGGAACCGGCAAAACCCTACTGGTGAGCAAATTCACCGAAGAAGGCTGTCTCAAAGGCGAACGGGCCATCCTCTTTGCTTACGAAGAGTCGCGGGCGCAATTACTGCGAAATGCCTATTCTTGGGGGATTGACTTCGAGGAGATGGAACGGCGGGGACTGATGAAAATTCTCTGCGCCTATCCCGAGTCAGCGGGACTTGAAGACCATCTCCAGATTATTAAAACCGAGATTGTGGATTTCAAACCCTCTCGAATTGCCATTGACTCCCTCTCGGCTTTGGCGCGAGGGGTGAGTAACAATGCCTTCCGACAATTTGTGATTGGGGTGACGGGTTATGCCAAACAAGAGGAAATTACCGGCTTTTTCACCAACACAACCGACCAATTTATGGGGTCTCATTCAATTACCGATTCCCATATTTCCACGATTACCGACACCATTTTGATGTTGCAATATGTGGAAATTCGCGGTCAAATGTCTCGGGCGTTAAATGTGTTCAAAATGAGAGGATCTTGGCATGATACGGGTATTCGAGAATATACCATTAGTGCTAATGGTCCCGACATTAAAGGATCGTTCCGTGAGTATGAAGGGATTATTAGTGGCTCGCCGTCACGGGTTTCGGTGAATGAGAAATCTGAACTCTCGCGGATTATGCGAGGAGTTCAGGGCAATAAAGAGGATAGTTAGTGGCTAATATGACTATCCTGAAGTTGGGCGAAATCTAGTTTCGCCCCGACAGGAATTGGGGGGCAAGATTGTTGCGGTCAGGTGTTGAAAAGGGTATTCGCGAGAGTGTCTAATAACTCCGATTGTGTCAGAGTTTGCTGTTCTCCACTCTCTAGCCATTTCAGGTTAATGGTTCCGGCGGCGGCTTCGGCATCTCCTAAGACGAGACAAACTTGGGCGCCACTGCGGGCGGCCCGCTTGAACTGTTTGCCAAAGGCACTTCCGCTTAAGTCGAGTTCCACGGCGAGGTTGGCCTGACGCAACTGTTGACTCAGGCGCAGGGCTTGGGCTTCGGCTTGTTCGCCCCGTGAGACCACGTAACAGTCGGGGGGATGGGTGGGGGTCTCTTGAAGCTGTTGTAGAAGCAGAATCAGCCGTTCTAAGCCAATGGCCCAACCGACGGCGGGGGTGGGTTTGCCGCCGAGTTGTTCGACGAGGCCGTCGTAGCGTCCGCCACCGCAGACGGTGGCCTGGGCGCCGAGATCGTCGGATTGGATTTCAAAGGCGGTGTGGGTGTAGTAGTCTAAGCCTCTCACCAGTCGCGGATTGAGGTCATAGGGGATGCTCAGTTGCTCTAGGAGGGCGCAAACTCGGTCAAAATGACGTTTTGAGTCATCGCTGAGATAGTCGAGGATACTGGGGGCATTTTCGGCGATCGCCTGGGTGCGTTCGTCTTTGCTGTCGAGGATGCGTAGGGGGTTGCGGGTGAGACGATCGCGTGAATCGGCGTCAATGTCATCTTGGTAGGGGCTAAAGTAGTCGATGAGGGCTTGACGGTAGCGATCGCGATCATCTCCCTGGCCGACGGAGTTGATGGCTAAGTGTAGGTTTTTCAGGCCCAAGGCTTTGAGGATATCGCTGGCCAGGGCGATCACTTCAGCATCGGCCCGAGGTGCGTCGGTTCCGAGGAGTTCTAAGCCAATTTGGTGAAACTGGCGTTGTCGGCCGGCTTGGGGGCGTTCGTAGCGAAACATGGGGCCGGTGTACCAGAGGCGTTGCACACCACCAGCGGCGAAGAGGTTATGTTCGATGTAGGCGCGAACGACTCCGGCGGTTCCTTCTGGGCGTAGCGTGATGGAACGATCGCCGCGATCGCAGAAGCTATACATTTCCTTACCAACCACGTCAGTCGCTTCACCAATCCCCCGTTGGAAGAGTTCCGTTTGTTCAAAAATGGGGGTGCGAATTTCCTGGTAACTGGCCCGAGTCAAAATCTCGCGGGCGGTGGTTTCTACGAGTTGCCAATAGGCGATTTCAGCGGGCAAAATGTCCCGCGTTCCCCGCAGGGCTTGCAGCGTCATCATAGGTTGAGAAAAATCGTGAGGGTCAAAACTGGGGGGATGCCGTTAGGGTTGCGCGTCTAGGGGCTGCCAGGGCTGTTGAGCGCGATCGCCGTAATACTGAAGGATGGCATCGAGGCGATCGCGATGGTGGCGATCGCAATCCTCGGGAATCTCCAGCCAAAGGCCGCCCACCTGACTGAGTTTGGGGTCAAAATGAGGGGCGGTTTGGGGGAGTAATCCGGCCGCTACGCCATCCACCTGACGTAAATGGGCCACCACTTCCCGATAGACGGCCAGGGGAAGGGTGGGAATGGTCCAACATTGTCGCATCGGTCGCATCGTCAGATTCAAGTCCGAGTTCGGTAGGAGAGACTTACATCGTCGTTAGTCTGTCAACAGTTCTGGGGCTGAGGGGTTCGGGCTACGGTAGGGAAGGGTACAACAGTTGACATCATCGAGACAGACTTTCCCCCAGCGCAACGCCCATCTTACCAGAGCGACCCGGTTTTCAGTTTTGGTCTTACTGAGAATGTTACTGATATGGTTGTCGATGGTGCGTTTGCTGAGTTCTAAGCTATCAGCGACTTCTTGATTGGTTAAGCCGGTGGCGACGAGTTCGATGACCTCTAATTCGCGATCGGACAGAAGCGCTTGTCCGTTCGGTGCGGGGGCTGACATAACTTCTGCTTATTTTTTCTAAAGGGACTGATTTAAGTTTAGGGGAAAGCGAGACAAGATGACGTGACGTTTTGAGCTGGACCGAAGCACGAGGTCCGGTTCTATGGAGAGTCACAGGGGCGATCGCACCCCAAGGACAACCGCCTCGAAATCTCTACAATGGAGGAAGTGATTTAGGGAAATACAACCCCTCGCCATGGAAACCCTCGCCCTTGATGCTGTCCTACTCCTCCATGACGAACTCCTGCAAACCCCACACCGGACTCTCCCGCCACGACCCAATTTGCTCCCGCCTCTAGCCCTAGACAGCCAGTTTAGCCAACTCATTTAACATTGATTCCATGAATACCATCATCCTCACCACCCACATCGGCCCCAACGGACGATTGTACATTGACCTTCCCACCGATTTACAAAACCCTGACGTTGAAATCGCCCTCACCTTTCAACCCCTTCCCCCTCATAACACTTGGTTCGACAACTTTTTCACAGAAATCATCGGTGGCTGGGCCGGAGAACCCCTACAACAGCCTAACCCCCTCCCTGACGAGAAATGCTCTCGCCCATAACCCCATCCTGTCCATTTCATGAAATTCATGAAACTACCCAACGGCGATCGCGCCCAACTTGGTAATAAAATTGATGATTATTGCCTCAATTCTAACCACAGTAAAGGTCAACATAAAGCAAGATTATTTGCCAGTCGTTTAGGCATTACCCGTAACAATTCAGAAATTTTGAAAAAGGCCATTTATCACGCTGCAATTTTCGAAAATGCCATCCTACGCAAAACGAACGAATATGGTCAACACTACAACATCAAATTTCGACTGACAACTGATTTCGGCTCCTCCCTAATTCTGGCCGCTTGGATTATCCGTAGTGATGAAAACTTTCCCCGCTTGACCAACTGCTACCCTGTTGATAATGAATAAAACGACCCCGCAAAAACCCCAAGACCTCGATCTCGTTGCCCTCCTCGAAGATCGCGATACCAGCCACTTTGAAACCGGACAACCCATCCGCCTACTTAAAGGTCAAGTTGGAACCGTCGTCATGGAATATGGCGACGAAGCCCTCGAAGTCGAATTTACCAACAACGACGGTACAACCTTCGCCATGGAAACCCTCGCCCTTGATGCTGTCCTACTCCTCCATGACGAACTCCTGCAAACCGCATGAACCGAACCGCCGGACTCTCCCGCCTCCAGCCTAGAACCCCGAATTGCCATCCCTAACCCATGCCAGAATCGCCTCAGAACAACCCAGACCCATACCCCTATTGAGGGCCACAGGGACGATCGCGCCGTTGGGGACGACCCAACCACACTCGTCCATCAGCCGTTTGCTGCACCCCTTGCGCCTCCTGAATCGGTTGGCCCAACTGCCAAGACTCCTCCACCTGACCGCCAGACTCCTCAACCCGAGAGGACGGCTCAGCAGGCGCAGACTCCGCCCCCACAACACCCAGGAGAGAATAGCGCCCCGCCGCCGCATCAAACGGAGTTTCCGGTAAACCTCCCGTTCCCGTCACCGTAAACCGTCCAGCGGCCGTAGTTCGGGTCAAACAGCTATCAGCCACCAACCGGTCCACCGGGATAAACTCGCTGGCTAACTCCACCAGAGACGAATCCAATTGCGTGTCCGGACTGGCGATTTCCACCAAACCGCTGAACTCTGCCCCCCGTTCCGAACTGGCAGTAATATCACTCTCATCGGTGAGGCGATCGCGGACCTCAGTCCCAAACACCCCTTGGGCCGTAATCTCCACCTGGCCCCCCGCCCCCTGCTGAGCATTGGCCGTAATATCACTATTACCCAAGGCCACCAGCGTCGCCGTATCAATCTGGATATTCCCCCCCGTGGCCGCACCCAGTGCATTCGTAGACACCGAACTCTCATTCAACAACCGCACATCCTCGGCGACTAAACGAATATTCCCCCCCACATCCGACGCCGTTTCCGCCACCAAACGCCCTTGATTGTCCAACTCCAATCGAGCCGCCTCCAACGTCAAATTTCCCCCTCGCTCCCCCTCGCCGACGCTGCTAACCACCAGCTGCGCCCCATTCTCGACTCGCAACAGCGGCGTCACCACCGTCACATCCCCCGCCGCTCCCAACACATCGGCCTCCGAGGAAGGAATCGGCGACGGGAGCCGTTCTAAAGTCGAATTTGAGCGTAAGCCACTGCGTAAAATCACCACGTCCCCCTCAGCATTCGTCGTCGTCACGCCCCCCGAAATCAGAGCCGACTCCGAGGCCCGAACCGTCAAACGTCCCGCAGAACCACTATCGGAAGTCGAGGTCAGCACCTCGGCCCCATCCCGCAAGATAAACCGGCCCGTTGTAATCTCAATATCTCCCGCCGCGCCACGGCTTTCACTGCGACTGGCGATATTGGTGGGATTATTCCCCTCCGCACTGACACCACTGACTTCAACGCGATCGCTGGCCCGAATCACAATCGTACCCGCTTGAGCCGTCCCAAACGTCACCGTCCCAATAGACCCACCATCCCGGACAATCACATCACCCGCTTGAAGATTAATCGTCCCCGCCCGGCTTGTAGCTTCCTGAAACGCATTCGAGCCAATTCCTGAATTAAACAAACCATTGGGGGTTGTCCCAACAATCTCGATGGTATCGCGAGCCTGAAGATTAGCCGTTCCCCCCTCCCCATCCCGAAACGTCGAGACAAAAATCCCCCCACCATCACTAATAAAAATATTGCCCGCTCGTAGATTGACCCCCCCAGCATTCCCATTTCCCAAGGTTTCGGCAATCATCTGAGAACCATCTAAAGACAAAGACTCAGTAATCTCAGCATTAATGATCCCGCCCTGGCCCTCGGCCACGGTGGTGGTGGAGATAAACGAGCCATTGGTCAATCGTAGAGAATTGGCCCGTAAGTTAATATCCCCCGCCTGGCCCTGGGCAAAGGCCATCGCATATAAACCAATCCCCACCTGTTGCGGGGTTTCAATAGCTTCTAGGGCGAACAGGCGCTCCAAAATCGACTGCAAATCTCCCGCCCCATCCACGGTAATCTCATTAGCCACCACATTCAGATCTCCCGATCGCCCCGGACCAAAACTCGATGTGGAAATAAGGGAATTATCAATCACCACCAAATCCCCCAGAGTCAGATCAATCCCCTGACCCGGCCCTCCTCCGTCGGTATCCGCCAGGATCTGGGAGTCATTCTCCACCCGTAGGCGATCGCCGAACACCCAAATTCCCCCACCCTGGGGGCCACTGGTATCGAGCAACGCCCCATCTGTCAGCAGAATCCGCCCCTGAACCTGGCCCGACTGCAACCCCTCGCCCAAATTCAAAGACAACCGCCCCTGGGCCAGCGTCGCCAACGTCACCTGACCATCTACCACCGTCACTCGTCCCCCCGGCATCTCCACCTGACCGCCGCTGAGGGCTAACCTCGCCCCCGGATTGAGGCTCAAGCCAATCGTCTCCCCCTGCTCATTCTGGTGTCGCGATCGGTTGACCACCGCTGCGGGATTTGAGCCGAACCCCAACCCCACCGGAACGTTCACGGAGAGGATGCTAGACGAGGGCGCAGCGGCATGAAACTGACTGCCATCGTCAAATTCAATAAATTCTCCGGTACTGGCGTAAAATGAGCCGCCTAAGCTCAATTGAGCATTGTCGCCAAAGAGAATGCCATTGGGATTGAGCAGAAACAGATCGGCGCTTCCCTGAGCCGAGAGGCGGCCATCGAGGCGGGAGGGGAACTCCCCAGTGACGCGGCTAAAGATCCGTCGAATCTCGGGGCTATTCTCAAACATCGCCTCATGTCCGGCGGGAATTGAGAACTGCTCAAAACTATGGAATAAATTTCCTTCAGCCTGAGTTCCTCCCTGAAGGCGCAGTTGATTCCCCTGACGAATCACTTGGGAAGGGTTCGGAAGGGTCTGATCTGGGGTGATTTGGGCCAGGCTGGGTCTAGGAACGGCTGTCAGCAGTAGCGCGAGGGAGAGCGAGGCCACCGGAAATCGGGAGCCAGACAAAGGGAAACCAGAAAACAGAGTCATCGCAAAAATGGGGGAGCAAGTGAGCGCTCCCCCATCTTAATCCTTGCCCTAGCCCTTGTCGGCGAAGCGTCTCTTAGCCTTGGCTAGTGGTTCCGACCGCGACGGGTTGCTCCTGTTCATCTGAGGGTTGCTGGGGTCGGTTCAGATAGGCTTGCAGTTGTTCTTCAATATCCCGGCGCACGATTTCTCGATACTCGACGAAATGTTCGAGAAGCGCGCAGGAGACGAGATAATTCACCAACAAGCGAGGTTTGTGGCGATAGATATTAAACAAGTGATGCCAAAAGGCCCAACGAGTCGAACGCACTACCCCTTGTCGCCATAAAATGGTCATCGCGGCTTTGACAATCTTGGGCGTGGTTTTGCCCCGATTGGAGGCCACATGACGCGGTTCCGACATGGACATGAAATGGCGATAGACCCGATTGAGATATTGTAGGGGGTCATAGAGTTTATAGAAGGCGGTGACATACTCGCGGGCGATGTCTTCGATAGGCCGGGTGGGGATGAAGTTCATGAGGTTGTTTTGATTCCCCGAGCCTCCTAAGTCTTCGACGAGTCGGCCTTCTTTTTTCAGCCGTGTCATTAAGGCGGTGTTGGGGAGAACCTGCAACATACTGACCATCGCGGTAGGAATGGCGGTCTGTTCGACAAATTCGACGATGCGATCGCCGGCCCCGGCTTTCTCGCCATCAAAGCCGATAATAAACCCAGCCATCACCCGCATTCCTTTCTCATTGATGCGTTGCACCGCACCGAGGAGCGGATCACGGGTATTTTGAAATTTCTTGGTCAGCGACAGACTATCAGCATCGGGGGTTTCAATCCCCAGGAAGACGCTGCTGAAGTTGCAATCCATCATCAACTCCATCAACTCGTCATCGTTGGCTAAGTCAACGGAGGCCTCGGTACTGAAGTGGAAGGGGAAGCCTTTGGCCTGTATCCAGGGTTGGAGTTCCCGCAACAGCCGTTTGACGTTGCGTTTGTTGCCGATGAAGTTGTCATCGACCATGAAGACGGGACCGCGCCAGCCGAGATTGTAGAGGGTTTCGAGTTCCTCAATCAGTTGTTGTGGCTCTTTGGTGCGGGGTTTGCGTCCATAGAGGACGATAATGTCACAAAACTCGCACTGGTAGGGACAGCCGCGCGAGAACTGCACTGACATATTGTCGTAGGCATCGAGTTCGAGCAAGTCGTAGCGGGGAACCGGGGTTTCGGTGACATCGGGTTTGATCTCAGACCGAAACGTTCCGCTCGTCTCGCCTCGTTCGACGGCTTCGACAAACATGGGGAGGGTCAGTTCTCCTTCATCGAGAACGAGGAAATCTGCCCCAGCGGCTTCGAGTTCGTGGGGAAGGGAGGTGGGGTAAGGACCCCCCACGGCGACGAGTTTCTGGCGGCGTTTGGCTTCGGCAACGTAGGCGTGCATATCGTCTTTCTGCACAATCATGCCCGAGAGAATCACCAAATCGGCCCAATCCCATTCGGCTTCGCTAATCTCTCGGATGTTGCAATCGACCAGCTTCAGTTGCCAGCGATCGGGTAAAATTCCAGCAACGGTGATTAACCCCAAAGGCGGTAAAACGGCTTTGCGCCCCACCAGTTCCATTGCCTTATCGAATGACCAAAAACTTTGTGGAAAGCGAGGGTATACTAATAAAACCTGCATAAAAACGGAGTTCCTCAAGGGTTTCTGTCAGGCTAACATAAATGACTAATTCTCAACAATTCCCAGGGGACAGTTGATAGTTGATAGTGGACAGTTTTAGACGTAAAAATAAACAACAAGTGCGTCTAAGCCTCTCTGGGAGACCGTTTGGGCTTGTCTTCTTCTTTAAGGATAAGGGAAGATAACCCGGTTTTCGCAACTCGGAGCCAGGAAATTAGTTTGGTATTATAAACGATAAATTTATAAATTTAGCAAAAATATAATTTTCTTAATCTTTGGGGTCTGGCTCAGGAGTGGGGGGGACTTTGGTCTGAGAATGCGTTGGCGAATGTGTTTGAGAATGTGTTTGAGAATGCGTTTGAGAATGCGTTTGAGAATGTATTTGAGATTGGGGGCCAAGTCCTCGTTCTTTGAGGGCATCGGATAGGGTTTGGCAATGAACGGGACAATCAAAGGCTTTACCGGTAATGGCCTGAGTATACGTGAAATCTCGATATTCGAGACAAAATCGGTCCCAAGCGGCCATCTGCAAGACTCCCAAACGGCTGAGGAGTTCTACGAGCAAGTCTGTGAGCCAGGCGTTGAGGGGAATGCGAACGTAAACCCGTTTCCCGAAATAACGACAGAGTTCACTGATGGCGCGATCGAGGGTATAGGGTTCGGTTCCCAGGATATAGTGACGACGTTCTCCGGGAGGATGTCCGATGAGGTAGTGAACCACTTCGGCGATATCCTGGGCGTGAATAAAGTGAAAACTTCCGTGGATACTGATAAAGCGAGCCAGGTTGAGCCATTTGATGGCTTCAGGTAACCCGGCGGATACATGGGAATAGGGTTTGTTCTCGTCGCCACCGAGGACAATGGTGGGAAAGAGAACCGTGAGGCGATCGCTCATGGGGAGCCGGTGCAGTTGATTGAGACAATCATACTTGGAGCGGATATAGTCAGTTCCCATGTGAGCGGCGGCCCGCAGAATCTCCCCGTCGCGATCGAGTAGGCTGGCGGTGGAGAAGTAAATCACCTGTTCACACACCTCGGGGTTAAGCAGGTGCATGAGCATACAGGTTTTGGTGACATTAATGTCAAAGGTTTCCCGAGAGCCTCCCCAGGCGGCGGCGGCCAGAATCGCACAGTCGATGGTCTCTAGGATATCTTTGAAGCGATGAATCTCCCGTAAGTCCCCCTCAAGCACATGAATCCCCGATCGCCGCTCAAGGTCTAAGTTTAGCTTCTGGCGATCGCGTACGAACAAAAACAACTCGCAATCACATTGAGCAATCAGAGTGTCAGCAATATAGTGACCAATACAGCCACTGGCTCCGGTGAGGAGGACTCGTTTCATCAGACAAGAAAATAGATTGAGAAACGACACGAAGATCTAGCACTATCTCGCCGAGGGAACGGCGAGATAGGCTCCTAAGCCTTGGCTAAGAGCTGATCTGCTTGTTTAGCGGTTTCAAAGAAGAACGCCACATTGTCCTCGGGGGTGTTGGGTAGGACACCGTGACCGAGGTTCAGGATATGTCCTCGATGACCGGCTTTACGGATTGTATCGAGAATGCGATCGCGAATAAAGTCTTTCGAGCCATACAAGACTCCGGGATCGAGGTTCCCCTGGACATGAATCCCGCTCCCCAACCGTTGACGAGCCTCAGCCATATCCACAGTCCAATCGACACTGACAATGTTCGCGCCAGATTGTCCCATACGTTCCAACAAGCCACCACTACCGGTAACCAGCAGAATTAGGGGGGTTTCGGGGTGAGTTTGCTTGACCTGTTCAAAGACCCGTTTCTGATAGGGCAGAGCAAAGGTATCGTAATCTTGGGGACTCAGTTGTCCGGCCCAGGAGTCGAACATCTGCACCACCTGAGCGCCGCAATCGATTTGATAGCGCACATAGGTGGCGATCGCATCGGAGAGCTTCTCAAGCAGGCGATGTAACATCGTCGGTTCCGAGAAGGCCATATTCTTAATCACCGAATAGGTCTTCGAGCCTTTTCCTTCCACCGCATAGGCGGCCAGAGTCCAAGGAGCGCCCACAAATCCCAACACAGCGGCTTCGTTTTTCACTTCCTGCCGCAAACTGGTCAAAATGGGTTTAATGAAGGGCAACGACTCATCAGGATTGAGGGGATGCAGGTTATTCACCTGTTCCATCGAGCGAATCGGCGGATCAATAATCGGCCCTTTCCCTTCCGCGATATCCATCTCGATGCCAATTCCCGGCAGAGGCGTGACAATATCCGAAAAGAGAATCACCCCATCGGGTTTGAAGGCCCGCCAGGGTTGCAGGGACACCTCGATCGCCACCTCAGGGATTTCAGAACGCTCCCGAAAACTGGGATATTTTTCACGCAGATCGCGATAGGCTTTCATATAACGTCCTGCCTGTCGCATCATCCAAACTGGGGGACGATCTAAGGCTTCACCTCGCGCCGCTCTCAAGAGGTAGGGAATCTCCGCTGAACCCGTCATTATTAACGCTTCCTTTGAAAAAAACAGTTTTAAATTGCCATCGCTTAGCTTACCACAGAAGGCAAGAGGCAAAAGAAGGGAACAGGGAACACCGGAACTGGGAATAGGGAATAG
>SIHH01000246.1 GCA_004299065.1 Phormidium sp. SL48-SHIP
CCTGTTCCCTGTTCCCTGTTCCCTGTTCCCTGTTCCCTGTTCCCTGTTCCCTTCTCCCCCCATGACCAAAATCCTCGCATTTGCCGGAAGTTCTCGCCAAGGTTCCTTTCACAAAGCCCTCGTCAAAATTGCCGCCCAGGGTGCCGAGGCGGCGGGGGCGGAGGTGACAACCATCGACTTAGGGGAGTATCCCATGCCCCTGTATAACCAAGACTTAGAAGCCAAAGAGGGCTTTCCTGAGACGGTTGTAGCCTTCAAGAAACTCCTCAAAGCCCATGATGGCTTGCTGATTGCCTCACCGGAATACAACAGTTCCATTACCCCCCTACTGAAAAATGCCATCGACTGGGCCTCCCGCCCCGAAGAAGGAGAACCACCTCTGTCTTTGACCTGTTTTCGGGGTAAAGTCGCCGCCTTAATGGCCACCTCTCCCGGTGGAATGGGGGGATTACGGGGTTTAGCTCATGTGCGAGATATTCTGCAAAATATCGGAGTTACGGTCATTCCGCAACAAAAGACCATTTCGGGGTCTTATCAAGCCTTTGATGACCAAGGAAATTTAACCGATTCTGACCAAGATGCAGCGATTCGTGACCTCGGAAAAGCCCTAGTCACGGTAACGGCCAAACTTCACAGTTAGCTAGTTAGCTTACATCTAGCTACATTAGGAGTCTTGGGAGTCTGAAGAACTGTGGGAGATGGGAATCGTGATAATAAACTCGGTTCCTTCTCCTAGAGTTGACTGACACTCCAAGGTTCCTTTGTGTTTTTCAACAATAATTTGATAACTAATTGAAAGTCCTAACCCCGTTCCTTTTCCCACCGGTTTGGTTGTAAAAAAGGGCTTGAAAATTTGTTGACGAACGGACTCCGAAACCCCAGCGGCGTTATCTGCAATGCGAATTGTTACCGTATTATCGGGATTACAAACCGTTGTCAAGGTTAAGCTGCTAGGTTGGGCTTCGACCTCTTGATAACTGCGATCTTTATCTCGTTCATCAAGGGCATCAATGGCATTGCTGACGATATTCATAAAAACCTGGTTCATCTGCCCCGTAAAGCATTCGACCTTGGGTAACTCCTGATATGACTTATCAATGATAATTTCGGGGCGATTCGGTTTAGCCTTGATGCGATTTTGTAGAATCACTAGAGTGCTATCGAGTCCTTCATGGAGATCAGACAGCCGCATTTCCACTTCATCGAGACGTGAGAAGTTCCGCAGCGAACTGACAATTTCCTTAACGCGATTTGCCCCGACCATCATAGAACTCAGCAGTTGCGGCAAGTCATCGAGCAAAAATTCAATATCAATGGATTCCGCTTCTTCCGTGATTTCTGGGTTAGGGTCGCTGTAATGCTGCTGATAGAGTTCGAGTAAGCCGAGAATATCCTCAGTGTATTCTTTAGCGTGAACTAGGTTGCCATAAATAAAGTTTACGGGGTTGTTAATTTCATGAGCAATCCCGGCCACCAACTGCCCCAAACTGGACATTTTTTCGGTTTGAACCAGTTGCAGTTGGGTTTGTCGTAACTCATCGAGGGTATCCGAGAGGCTTTGTGAGAGTTGCTGAACCTGAGCCTGGTCGGGGTCTGCGGACTCGTCTGAGGCGGGGATACTGGCGAGAAGACGACCGATCGCATAGAGATGTTCATGATCCTCTAGGGCGACGAGAGTCCATTGATACCAATGGTAGGACCCATCCTGATGACGATAGCGATTTTCCAGCCGTAGCGGGGTGTTGGCGGTTAGCTGTGTTAAGGCGGTGCGGGTCGCGTCGAGATCGTCGGGATGGAGATAGCTGAAGGAACAGGTGTGTTGTATGTCTTGAGGAGAATAGCCGAGATGCTTTTGCCAGGCGGGGTTGACGTGTTTGAGAATGCCCTTTTGGTCAATGAGACAATGGAGATCGGGGCTATTTTCAAACACAGTTGTCCAGTTGAGGGCGATCGCCTCGGCCGTCTTTAAGACGTCAGTCTGGACGATAATTCCGGCGAGATCGCCGCGTTCATCTCGCCAAGGAGAGAGTTTTTCCTGTAGCCAACAGCGATCGCCATTTCCCAATTTCAGCCAGTGGGGCGGACAAGAACTGGGGAATCCATCAAGACAGCGACGATAGGCTGCTTGCCAGGCGGGAGGGGCCTGGGGAACCAACTCAGAGTACGGCTGGCCCGCATAGGGGTCAACCGCCCAGATGTCTTGCCAGGGTTGAGTCCAGAGGACCGACTTGAGATCCCGATTAAACAAGGCGATCGCCGTCCCAGATTGTTCAAGGACCTGACGGAAAAGAGTCAAATTGAAGTCGTTGGAATGCTCCACGCCTTCGTGCCTACCTCCGAAAGTTCTACGTTGGGGTGTGAACTCTGCCCGAACGATCGCTTGATGCTCGCGTCATGCTCTCAATGAGTGCATCGAGACAGATTCTCAAATCCCCTTCGTCATCGTAGCAAAGCTTGGCGGGAAAGTCTCTGATTGCCAGCCAATGGATCGCCCCGCCAGCCAAACAGCACCATAAACCGCCTCATGACGAGGCGCAACGACCTGAATTTGCGGACAAGACTCGGTGATCTGTTGTTGAAACCGTCGTCTGAGTTGCCCCTGACTTTGCCAAGTTCCCCCCAGGGTGACTAACTCGACGGCATGGTTGGGGGGAAATAATTGCTGATAGACACTGCGGCTGGCGATCGCCAACTCAGCGGCCGCCTCATGGAGAATCCCTGTCGCGACGGCATCTCCCAAGCGAGCGACCTGATCGACCACCGGCGCTAATTTCGCCATATCTCGGGGCAGCCAATCGGGGTCATAGACCCGCCTCACGAGGTCCTGAACCCCGTCTAAACCGAGATGTTGACAAATCGCGAGGCTGAGTTGAGTTTGAGGCGATCGCCCGTCAGCCGCCCGTACCACGGCCCGCAATCCCTGACGGCCAATGTCATAGGCACTGCCTTCGTCGCCGAGGAGATAGCCCCAGCCGCTGGCCCGGGCCACCTGGCCGCTGTCATTGCGACCATAGGCGATCGCCCCAGTTCCGGCAATCGTGGCCAGGCCCACATCTCCCCCTAATCCCCCCACAAGGGCGATTTCGCAGTCGGGACAAATCCGCACCCCCTGAGGATGTAAATCCCAGATGAGGGGCAAGCGGCTATCTTGTTGTAGGAGTTGCAGCCAATCGTGAACAATCTGTTGGTCGTGAGGCCGGCCCACTCCGGCTAAACCGAGGGTGACGGCCCGAATGGTGAGGGACTGGTGAGCGGTGGCGGCGGCGATCGCATCGAGGATGGCGTGATAGGCCGCTTCCCCGCCGACGGTTTGATAGTTCGAGGCGGCGGCTTCCCCTCGCCCCAAGATGGTTCCGGCGGCGTCCACGACCAAACAGCGGGTTTTACTACCGCCACCGTCGAGACCTAAAACCGTTGGGGTCATAGAAGAAACAGGAGACAACGACGTAGAATATTGAACGTTGAGCATGATACCACCAGGAGAGAACCGAGCTTGATTACCCTTGGCGTCAATATCGACCATATTGCAACCATTCGACAGGCGCGACGGACGACGGAACCGGACCCCGTGGCGGCGGCTGTGTTGGCGGAGTTAGGAGGGGCCGATGGGATTACGGCCCACCTGCGCGAAGATCGTCGCCATATTCAGGATCGCGATGTCTATCTGTTGCGACAAACGGTGAGTACCCATTTGAACTTAGAAATGGCGGCCACGGAGGAGATGGTGGCCATCGCCCTGGATCTCAAACCTGATTATGTCACTCTGGTTCCTGAGAAGCGGGAGGAGGTGACGACGGAGGGAGGATTGGATGTCGATGGGAGTTGCGATCGCCTTACGGAGGTGGTGAGCCGTCTCCAGGGGGCTGAGATTCCTGTGAGTCTGTTTATTGACGCCGATCCCAAGCAAATTCAGGCCTCGGCTGCCACTCAGGCTCAGTTTATTGAACTGCATACGGGCTGTTACGCTGAAGCCAAAACGGAGATTAAGCGCCAACAGGAGCTTGAGGTGTTGCGGACTGGCTGTGCGATCGCCCGTGAGTTGGGGTTACGGGTGAATGCGGGTCATGGCTTAACCTATCTCAATGTCTATCCTGTCGCCTGTATTGAGGGGATGGAGGAACTCAATATCGGCCATACGATTATTGCACGGGCGGCCTTGGTGGGCATTGAGCGAGCCGTGCGGGAGATGAAACAGGCGATTCGTCGCGAACTGTAACACTTAATTTCCCTAAAGTGTTTCACGGCGGTATGATTTGATATTGCAACTGCCGTACTATCTCTAACGATTCCTTTCGACTGACCATGACAACTTACTACTATGTGGCTGCCAGCCAGAAATTCCTGTTAGACGAAGAACCTCTCGATGAGGTGCTTCAGGAACGAGTCCGCAATTACCAGGAACGGGAAAAGGAGATTGATTTCTGGTTGGTGAAACAACCGGCGTTTCTCGAAGCGCCCCATTTGGCGGCGGCGAAGGAAAAATGTCCGCAACCCTCCGTGGCGATTGTGTCTAGCGATCGCCAGTTCATTACCTGGCTGAAACTGCGGTTAGAATATGTGCTAACGGGTCAGTTTGAGGCCCCCTCGGAGAGTATCCCCGATCCCCTCGCCTCTCTCGCTCAAGCTTAGGTCAGGATGGGGGAGAGTGATACATCAATCGCATCATTTGTCAACCCCATTTCAACCAACAGCCCATGCGTTTTCCTCATCCCCTTACAACGGTCATGTCGGTTGCGATCGCCCTGGGTTGGCTCGGGGGCCTAGGACGACTGCCGAAGGCGATCGGGCAATACGCCGCCTGTGCGCCCCCTCAGGCGGGGGAATTTCTGGTGTTAGTGCTACCTGAAGGCAATGACGACCTGGCCGTTGTGGGGAGTCTTCTGCCGAGTCAGTTCCAGGCTCAACCCTGCACCTATCTCGACGAAGTGGTGTTACGGATTCAGGGATTTTCCGGCCAAGAGGAGGCGTCCGCCCTAGCCCGCAGTATCACGGAGGAAGCGGGCTTAAATGCTTTTGTCACTCGTCCCCCCAGGGCGGACAATGCTGGTCCCTCGACCCCAACCTCGGGGCCAACCTCAGGGCCAACCTCATCGAGTTCCCTGAATCTGCCACAAGTTCAGATCATCGAGGCCCGCCCCGCCGGTGGGGGGTCGTCTTCGGCCACATCGAGCGGCGATCGCACGGCGGCCCGAGACTCTGACTCCACTTCAGCGTCAGCCCCGGACACCTCAAGGACAGGCGATCGTCGTGATGAGGGCGTCGATTTAGAGATCAGTTTAGGGGATTTGCCCCCAGCGAACCTTCCCGACGACAGTGTTGAGGGTCCCGCCCCCGACGGCGATACTGGCGATTTACCGGTCTATATCCCCGTAGAGGACGACGCCGCACCCATCTCGTCAAATCGCGCCCCGGAAGCCCAGCCCCTGCCGCAAATTGCCGTCACCAGCCCCACGAGAGGCTATAATCCCCAGCCATTAGACGAGGGATATGCGGTTCTCGTCGATTACTTCAATCAACCCCAGGTGGCCCGTCAAGTGCAACGGGCCACGAATCGCACGGTGGGGTTAGTCTCCTATGGACAACGTCCCTATCTGTTGGTGGGCTACAGCCGTGATGAGACGGAGGCCAATGCACTATTGCAACGCTTGAGCAATGAGGGCTTTTGGACGATGGTGGTGGACAGTCAACGGGTGATGTTACTGATGCCTCAAGTCAGTTTGAATGAGTGAG
>SIHH01000247.1 GCA_004299065.1 Phormidium sp. SL48-SHIP
TAGAGGTTACAGGTGTTTATTTTCTCAGATATCTTCTCAGATATCTTCTCAGATAGGTTGTCCTCCCCCTTGATGATCCGTCCCTTAAACCCATGACTCTAATCATGCTATATTAATGTTGTCAGCGGTTTACTTTTCAGTTTGTTGACCCCGAAAAATACCAAGTTATACCATCAGTTATGATAAACAAACTGTATATTCACAACATCTGCTGCTTTGAGAACTTTGAATTTAACGCCGCCGGCTAAAACTCGGTTCTCTTTGTCGGCAAAAATGGTTCTGGAAAATCAACCCTGCTTAAGGTGTTGCAGATATTCCAAAAAATTGGTCGTGGGACTCATCGCTTGAGTGAGCTAGTAGCGTTAACTGATGTATCCTATCACCGATTCGATCTTCCCATTCGCCTAGAAATCGAAGTTGTTGTCGGTGCAAACCGCTACAGCTATAACCTAGCTATTGAAAAACCCGAATCTTGGACTGAGTATCGAGTATTAGAAGAGATTCTAAGTATTTCTGGAAAAGTCATATATGACCGAAAATTTGGAGAAGTAACGGGTCTTCTGGGTTTAGGGTGATAAGGAAAATTTATGGCAGATTATACCCGTTACTGTCGGGGCGAAAAATTTTTCGCCCCGACTACAATTTTGTATATTCTGTAACAAATCCCACCGTAGATCCAGAAGACCCGAAGTAACCTTAGTCGAGCAAGATGGTGAATTCTTAGTAGACTGGCATTTAGTTGCCTTGCCAATCATTCAATCTTCCTCGTTTTCAGATGCAGTTTAAACCTGGAAAGACTGGCTCTCCAATATGGTTTTATCGAAAATTTTGGGTCTAAAACCCCGTCCTTCTAGGACGGCTTTTGACAATCCTGCTTTTTTGTGCCAAGATTGTCCGCACAACCGATGCCAACGGTGCGATGCTTGTTCTTGAGTTCAAAATCAAAGGGAAGCCCCACCAATACGCGGCGATTGACGAAGCGATCCGAACCGCACAGTTCGTTCGTAACAAGGCACTGCCTGATCCGGGCCAACGCCAATCCGCAGGCTTACCCCTCCCCTCAGCTGCGCTGGGTATTTTCTGGGTATTTTAAGGAATTTTTCCCCGGCGATCGCCCTAAGATCCGCTACAATTGTTAAGAAATCTGTCAATTTTTTAACAGCGCACCGTCTGGACGCTTCTTTATGTCTCTCCCAATTCGCAACGTTGCAATTATCGCCCACGTTGACCACGGCAAAACGACCCTGGTTGACGCACTCCTCAAACAATCCGGCATCTTCCGCGAAGGAGAAGACGTTCCGGACTGTGTGATGGACTCCAACGACTTGGAACGGGAACGGGGAATCACCATCCTCTCCAAAAACACCGCCGTTCACTACCAAGACACCCTCATCAACATCGTTGACACCCCCGGACACGCCGACTTCGGCGGAGAAGTCGAACGAGTCCTGGGCATGGTAGACGGCTGTATCCTGATTGTGGATGCTAACGAAGGCCCCATGCCTCAAACCCGCTTCGTCCTCAAAAAAGCCCTCGAAAAAGGCCTCCGTCCCATCGTCGTCGTCAACAAAATCGATCGCGGCCAAGCGGACCCCCATATCGCCGTCGACAAAGTTCTCGACCTCTTTATCGACCTCGGGGCCGACGACGACCAATGTGATTTTCCCTATCTCTTCGCCTCAGGCCTCGGTGGCTTCGCCAAAGAAGACCTCAACGACGAAGACAAAGACATGCAGCCTCTATTTGAGGCTATCCTCGGTCACGTTCCCCCGCCTGTCGGTGACCCCAACAAACCCTTGCAACTGCAAGTGACCACCCTCGACTACTCCGACTACCTCGGTCGGATTGTTATCGGTCGTATTCACAACGGAACCATCAAAGCCGGACAACAAGCCATCCTCATCCAAGATGGTGACCAAATCGTCAAAGGCAAAATCACCAAACTGATGGGCTTTGAAGGCTTGGCCCGCGTTGAACTCGAAGAAGCCACCGCCGGCATGATTGTCGCCGTCTCGGGCTTTGCTGACGCCAACATCGGCGAGACCATCGCCTGTCCCGACGAACCCCAGGCCCTTCCTCTGATTAAGGTGGACGAACCCACCCTCCAGATGACCTTTTTGGTTAACGATTCTCCCTTCGCCGGTCAAGAGGGGCAATTTGTCACCTCTCGCCAATTGCGCGATCGCCTGATGCGAGAATTAGAAACCAACGTGGCCCTGCGCGTCGAACCCACCGACTCCCCCGACAAATTCGCCGTCTCCGGACGGGGTGAATTACACCTAGGGATTCTCATCGAAACCATGCGTCGCGAAGGCTATGAGTTCCAAGTCTCCCAACCCCAGGTCATTTATCGGGAAGTCAACGGACAACCCTACGAACCCTTTGAACTCCTGGTTCTCGACGTTCCCGAAGAAGCCGTCGGCGGCTGCATGGAACGCATCGGCGAACGGAAAGGGGAAATGCAAGATATGCGTATGACCGCCGGCCGGTCACAGTTAGAGTTTGTGATTCCCGCCCGAGGCTTAATTGGCTTCCGGGGCGATTTCGTCCGCATCACTCGCGGCGACGGCATCATGAACCATAGTTTCCTGGAATATCGCCGTCTCTCGGGCGACGTGGAAACCCGCCGTAATGGTGTCCTAATTTCCTTTGAGGAAGGAGTCGCCACCTTCTACGCCCTGAAAAACGCCGAAGACCGGGGTGTCTTCTTTATTGAACCCGGAACCAAGGTCTATAAAGGCATGATTATCGGCGAAAACAACCGTCCCCAAGACTTAGAGTTGAACGTCTGCAAAACCAAGCAGTTGACCAACCACCGCGCCGCCAGTGGCGATGAGTTAGTTCAGCTTCAATCTCCCGTCGATATGAGTCTCGAACGGGCCTTGGAATACATCGGCGCCGATGAACTCGTCGAGGTCACTCCCGAGTCAATTCGTCTGCGCAAGATGTCGGCCAAGAAGTTAGCCCGCCGCTAATTCGGACACTT
The DNA here is from genome assembly GCA_004299065.1 of Phormidium sp. SL48-SHIP. Taxonomy (GTDB): domain Bacteria; phylum Cyanobacteriota; class Cyanobacteriia; order Cyanobacteriales; family Geitlerinemataceae; genus Sodalinema. The sequence goes on from SIHH01000247.1 coordinate 2,987, forward strand.
AATAAAGGACAGCAGATAACCTAAAAAGCCTGTGTTGGCAATAGATTCAAGTTATCTGTTGTCTTGTTTAAAGTGACCAAAATACTAAACTCCACAGGTGCATTGATGAAAGTTCCATCGATGCACCTTTCCGATTGCCCTCTCCCCCCTCTCCCCCCTCTTGCCTCTTGCCTCTTGCCGATTGCCCTCTCCCCCCTCTTGCCTCTTGCCTCTTGCCTCTTGCCTCTTGCCTCTTGCCCTCTCCCCCCCTTGCCCCCCCGCCTAACAATTGTTACATTTATTCATAATATTGAATGATTCCTGGCTCCTACGAGACGCGCCGTTATGACAGATACGCTCACCAAACTGGCCTACCAAACCTTCCAACAGGGGAAAAGCTACTTCGGCGTTGCCCATAAAACCCTCAGTACCCAACTCGGACAACTCGCAGTCGGCAACCGAGACAACGAGACCTTTCCAGTATCCCCGGAACTGGTCGATCGCATCTATACCCGCCTCAATCAAGTCATCGAAACCGACTGGAACGATGCCGAAAAAGGCATTTATCCGGTTGAGACGCTGTTTGATAATCCCTGGGCTGACTTTTTCCAATATTATCCCCTCGTTTGGTTTGATTTACTCAAAATTTGGGATCGAGTTCGTAACAAACAATATCAATCCTTCGACGCTACAATCGACCTCAACGACTACCCCAAATACTATCGGCAAAACTTCCACCATCAAACCGATGGCTATCTTAGCGACCTCTCCGCTAATCTCTACGATGTCCAGGTCGATATTCTCTTTAACGGGGCCGCTGATGCCATGCGTCGCCGTATTTTAGCCCCTCTCAAACAGGGGTTGAGTCACTTTGCCGACGTTCCCCCCAGTCAAATTCGGGTCTTGGATGTCGCCACGGGAACCGGACGCACCTTGCGCTTCCTGCGCTCCCTGTTGCCCAAAGCGGCCCTGTTTGGCACCGATTTATCCCCCGCCTATCTGCGTAAAGCCAATCAACTCCTCGGGGAACTCCCCGGCGAACTCCCACAACTGTGCCAAGCCAACGCCGAAGATCTCCCCTACCGAGATGACCAGTTCCACGGCGTCTCCTGTGTCTTTACCTTCCATGAACTCCCTGGTTCAGCACGTCAGAACGTGATTGACCAATGTTTCCGAGTTCTCAAACCGGGGGGAACCTTCGTCATTTGTGACTCGATTCAGGATAATGACGACCCCAAACTCAATCCCCTACTCCATAACTTCCAGAAAACCTTTCACGAACCCTATCACCGCAGTTACGCTGAGGATGATATGACAGGACGGCTCGAAAGCGCTGGATTTGTCGAGATTGCCACGCAACTGCACTTTATGAGTAAATACTGGGTGGCCCACAAGCCAGCCTAGGACAAATCTTGACGGGGAGGCGGGGATAACCTCCGCGTCCCTAGTCAATTGCTAAAAAGAAGCGATACAGTGGGTTTGGCAACTGAGATTGTGAGGTACTTCGCGTGACCACAGAACAAGAGACGATGCAAGACAATGTCGCTACCGATAATATCGCCACCGATGACTGGAGCGGGGACAATGATGTGGTGAACTATCCCCAAGAAATTGAAACGGTCATTTCTAGTTTGGCCCAAGACCAAAAAGCGATGGTGGGTCATAATGATGACACCTATGCTTGGAAGTTCAAATACGGCAGTGTAGAAGTCTTTGTGCAACTGACGGGAGAGACGGAAGAGGATCTGTTTACGGTTTGGTCTCCGGTGTTGAAGCTACCGGCGACGGATGAACCCGGTTTGATGCGTCACTTGTTGCAAATGAACTGGGGGGCGACCTTTGAGTCCCGGTTTGCCATTGTTGACGATCAGGTGGTGGTCTTGTCGTCGCGGACGGTGGCGGACTTGAATCCCAGCGAAATTTCCCGGTCGATTACGATTGTGGCAACGATCGCCGACGATAATGACGAGGACTTACAGGAGAAATTCGGAGCCTCCTAGGTGACCTCCTCGGACGGTTGCTGGCGGCTGATTCCCCTCCTGGAAGCTCCAGGAGGGTTTCACATGGCGGCGGATGCTTGGTTACTTGACCAACACCGTCAAGGGATGATGCCGCCGACACTACGCTTTTATACTTGGTCAACGCCAACCCTCTCGCTGGGCTATCACCAACGCCGCTATCCTCATCACTGGCCCGAGGTGAGGTGGCAGGGACAACCCCTGTCTTGGGTGCGGCGACCCACGGGAGGACGGGCGGTATTACATGATGGGGATTTGACCTATAGTTTGGTGACGTCCGGCTGGTCCGGTCGTCGCGAGGCGGTCTATCGTCAACTCTGTGGCTTTTTACAACTGGGATGGCAACGGTTGGGGGTTCCGTTGAGTTTCGGCGATCGCCCCCCCTCGGGCCACAATCCCAATTGCTTTGCTACAGCCACGGCGGCCGACTTAGTCACCCCAGAGGGATATAAGTTTATTGGTAGCGCCCAACTCTGGCGTCAGGGCGCTGTTCTGCAACATGGCTCGATGCAACTTGCCCCCAATCAGGTGTTACAGGCCCAGTTATTTGGGGTCCAGAAGACGCCATCATCTGCTCTGGGGGGTTATCTCCCCAAAGACATCAACGGCCTCGTCAGCCGCCTAACTCAAGCCGCTCAAGATGCGTTTGGAGTGACGTTTGAGGTGCAACCCTTGGCCCCCGAAGAAATCGCCGCCATTAAAACCCAGGCGACAACTTGGAGAGTGGAACCCTACAGGCCAT
>SIHH01000248.1:0-4065 GCA_004299065.1 Phormidium sp. SL48-SHIP
GGAGACGGCCTCGGGATTATCCCCACCGCAGAAGTCGATATCCTCTAAGGATTCTCTCTGGCTACATCCTCAACTTCAACTTCGTCTCAACACCCCGACTGGGGTGTTTTTTTTGGCCTCCCTCCCCAGCCCTAACATTTTCCAGATTTCCCTTGACATGAAAACTTCGTTCTGCTATAGTAAAACTATAAATAAAGCTTCACCCCTCAATACAAAGCGCACCAAATTTTTGATTGAGGTTGGCAAGGCTTCGCGGCCCCGGTGCGGGCCGCGCAAAGCCAAACATCTAAGCAGCGCAATTTTATTTTCGATTGCCGTACAGAAATCAGACACAAAAACTGGGGGCATCACACCCCCAGTCCAAGCAACCACGACAGGGCAACCACAAGAGATGGCCCCTACGCATCCTCAACCGGACGACGGTCCTTAATCAAGCCAATCGCGCGGCTGACACTTTCGGGCAGAATCACCACCAAACTATCCTTCGGGGCCTCATCCAGAGCAATGTTAATCGCCTTCTCCTCACTGAGAATCGACTCATACCGAGCATCCGGGTTCACTTCCTCAATGCCCTTACAAATCCAATCCGCCGCATCTCCCCGAGGTCGTCCCCGAGTATCATCATCCTCCTTGACAATGATTTGGTCGAAAATCTCCGCCGAGAGACGGCCCAACTCCAGGAAATCCTCATCGCGGCGATCGCCGGGTCCCCCAATCACGCCAATACAGGACCCCGGCCAATTGCGGACAAACCCGCCCAACGCCTCATAACTGGCTGCATTGTGAGCATAATCCACCAAAGCGTGAAACTCACCCAAATCAAAGAGATTCATCCGTCCCGGCGTTTGATCCACCGACGCCTTAAAGGTGGCCAACCCAGCGCGAATCGCCTCCAACTCAACCCCTTGCACATAAGTAGCAATACAAGCGGCCAACGCATTCGCAATCATAAACGGGGCCATTCCCTTCAGCGTCAGCGGCACCTCCTCCGCCTTAGCAATCCGCACCATCGAACCACCATCGAGAACCACCAGATAGCCATCCTGATACACCGCCGCCTTACCGCCGTTCTCCACATGCTCCCGCACAATCTCATTATCCGGGTTCATCGAGAAATAGGCGATATGCGATCGCAGCTTCTTGGCCATCCCCGCCACCAACTCATCATCAGCATTGAGAACCGCATAGCCATCGGGGTGAACCGCCTCAGCCACCACCGCTTTCACACTGGCCATCTGCTCAATCGTATCAATATCGCCAATGCCCAAATGGTCGGCGGCCACATTCAACACCACCCCTACATTGGCTTCCTCAAACGCCAACCCAGAGCGGAGAATCCCACCGCGAGCCGTTTCCAGCACCGCCATCTCCACAGTAGGATCGCCCAAAATCAGGCCCGCACTTTGGGGACCCGTATTATCGCCAGCCTCAGCTAAAAAGTCACCAATATAGGTGCCATCGGTCGTGGTATACCCCACCACTTGGCCCGTTTGCTTACAAATATGAGCAATCAAGCGCGTGGTCGTGGTCTTGCCATTGGTTCCCGTAATCGAGATAATCGGCACACTGTGGGGGGTTCCCGGCGGAAACAGCATATCCAACACCGGTTTCGCCACATTGCGAGGTTTGCCCTCACTCGGACTCACGTGCATCCGGAACCCCGGCGCCGCGTTGACTTCCACAATCACCCCATCCGTCTCCCGTAGCGGCCGGGAAATATCCGAGGTGACCACATCCATACCGATAATATCTAAACCAATAATCTTGGCCACCCGTTCAGCAATCCAGCGGTTTTCTGGGTGAATCTCATCGGTGCGATCAATAGCAATCCCCCCCGTACTCAGGTTTGCCGTCGCTCGCAGATAGCAGACCTCGCCCTTATCGGGGATACTATGGGCATCGAGACCTTGGCGGTCTAACCATTGCAAACTGGTATTGTCCAACTTCAGCCGCGTCAAGATGTTGTCATGACCATCGCCCCGGCGGGGATCTCGGTTCACATCATCGACTAACTCCGCAATGGTCGACTTACCATCCCCCACCACATGGGCCGGGATGCGTTCGGCCACGGCCACCAACTTACCGTCAATCACCAGCACTCGGTGGTCTTGGCCTTCGTAATAGCGCTCCACAATCACCGATCGCGTCTTCGACTCCTCACTCGCCGCATCATAGGAGGCTTCGGCTTCTTGCCAACTGCGGATATTGATAGCAATGCCCCGGCCATGGTTACCATCGAGGGGTTTGATGACCACGGGATAGCCTCCCACATCGGCGATCGCATCTTCGAGTTCATCGAGATAATGAATCACCGTTCCCCGAGGAACCGGAATCCCCGCATCAGCCAAAATGGTTTTCGTTCCTTCCTTATCACAGGCCAGTTCCACCCCCAGGATGCCACTGTTATCCGTCAGCGTCGCCTGAACTCGTTTCTGATGCACCCCAGTCCCGAAGCGAATCATCGCCCTCGCACTCAGTTGTGTCCAGGGAATATAGCGATAATCGGCTTCCTTAATCAGCGCTTCCGTACTCGGTCCCAAAGCCGCCTCATCCCGCAGATCTCGTAAATCCGTTAAATCCTGTTCCAACTCCGCGAGGGGATAGCGGCCCGTCTCCACAATACTGCTACACAGACGCACCGCCGCCCGCGCCGCATAACGACCCGCCCGCTCATCTTTGTACTCAAAGACCACATTGTAGACTCCAGGAGTCGCCGTCGAGCGAGCGCGACCAAAGCCCACTTCCATCCCGGCCAGAGTTTGCATTTCTAGGGCCACATGCTCAATCACATGACCAAGCAAGGTTCCCTCTTTGACCCGTTTCAGGAAGCCGCCCCGATGACCTGGGGAACAGAAATGCTCTTCAATACTCGGCAACAGTTCGCTGAGGGCTTCGTAAAATCCAGAAATCGTGTCCGTCGTTCGCTCGGCCAGATCCTCGAGGTCTAGGCGCATCACAATTAACTTTTGGCGGCGAATACTCCAGTAGTTGGGTCCGCGTAAGGTGAGGATCTTGAGAATTTTCATAGGAGTAAGTACCAGAGAATCTAGCCGGAGCAGATGGAACAGTACGTGAACACTATAGTTTAGTTTCGATCTGGCGATCGCCTCAAAACTGTTCGCAATGAACAGAATCAACAGAATCATCAGATTCTCGGCTAGAAAACGCCTAAGCCAGACTCGCAAGGGAGACGAACTCTGTGCAATCGCCGACGTTGATCGTCCGAAGTGGCCGCGCGATTCGACAGCAAGGGTCGAACACAACGGGGGTGGCTTCGCAAACGTTGCTCAAGTGTCAGGTCGAGTGGTCCGTCTGCTCCGCCTTATTTTAAGCTTTATTGAGAACATCCCCCAACTAACCCTGACCATAATTGGCTTAAGCCGGTTCAGGGTTAGGACTCGCCACGGCTGTTTAAGACAACAGTAACGCGATCGCCGCTTCGATGATGCGATCGCGCCTCAGGGGAACCACCTCGCCCCCCTCAATGATCTTGTCCACCATCACATAATGGATCAGCCCCCCCACAAAAACCCGAGCCGTGGCCTCTGGATCGTCGATCTGCAACTGAGGCTGTTCTTTAAGATACTCGCTGATCACCTCCAGTCCTGGCTTCAGGAAATGACGCAAAAAGGTTTGAGCAAGCTGGGGAAATCGCGATGATTCACCAATCATCAACCGCACCAAAGCCAGATGATCGGGATCTGACCCGGTTTCGTCGATCAGCGTCTGGGCGAACTCCCGTAATACTTGCTCTGGCTCCCCCGTTAAGGGCTGTTGACGTTGGATTGGCCCCAGTTTGCTCTGGGCGAATTGTTGCACTAAGGCTTTGAATAATCCCTCTTTATCGCCAAAGTGACTATAAATCGTCGCTTTGGAGACTCCGGCGGTGCTGGCCACTCGATCCATGCTCGTCCCCGCATATCCCCGCTGCAAAAATTCTTGCATCGCTCCTTCGAGGATTCTGTCATGTTTCCCTGAAGCCTCTCTCTCGCTGGTCATGGTTCTCCCTCCTGCTCTGATGACGGTACGGTGATCACGCAACTCTGACAACACAACTCTGACAAC
>SIHH01000248.1:4165-5699 GCA_004299065.1 Phormidium sp. SL48-SHIP
TGTCTTTTTCGTCTAGTTCGTGTCCGTTTAGTCTAGCGCATAAACTAAACGGTTTAGTTTGAATTTGGCGTTCGATCCGTTATACTAAACTAAACGGTTTAGTCAGGAGCAAGGTTGAGATGAACAGCAGTTGGGCCATGGGCGACAAACCCACTCAAAGCGGGAGTAAGAGAACAGTCCTCACCCTATTGGGGCTGTTGCTGCTGATTGGAGTTGGAGGCTATCAGATCGCGAAGTCACAACAATCACCCTCCGAGGAGATCCTCCCAGTCCGTCGTAGCGAACCGCAAAGCGTCACCGCTCTCGGCTGGCTAGAACCCGAAGGAGAAATCATCCATGTAGCCGCCCCACCATCTCGCGAAGGCGATCGCGTCGAGCGTCTCCTGGTGAACGTGGGGGACTCCGTAGAAGCCGGAGAAACCATCGCCATCCTCGATCGCTACGATCTGCGTCAAGCGGCGGTCGACCTAGCCCAACGAGACATTGACATCGCCATGGCTCAACTGGCTCAAATCGAAGCTGGAGCCAAACCCGGAGACATCGAAGCCCAACGAGCTCGCTTCAACCGCAACCAAGCCGAACTCAACGGACAACTCGCCAGCCAGAGAGCCGCCATCGCCAACCTCGACGCCCAACTCAATGGCGATCGTCGCGCCCAAGAGGCCCAACTCCGTCGCCTCGAAGCCGAAGTCAGCACCGCCGAAAAAGACTGTCAGCGATACGAAGATCTCTATCAGCAGGGAGCCGTTTCAGAACAGCAACGAGACTTCCGTTGTCTCGACGCGACTCGCGCCGTCCGAGAGGTTGAAGAAGCCCAGGCCCAGTATCAGCGCATCATCAGCACCGGCCAGGCCCAAATTCAAGAAGCCGAAGCCAACCTAGTCCGCACCCAGTCCACCCTAGATAGCCAAATTCGAGAAGCCGAAGCTAGTTTAGAGGCGATCGCCCAAATCCGGCCCACCGATATCCGTCTAGCACAAAGCCAACTCCAAGCCGCGATCGCCAAACTCAATCAAGCCGAAGCCGACTTAGCCCTAGCTGTCATCAAAGCGCCTCAAGCCGGACGCATCCTGGATATTCACACTCATCCCGGTGAAGTGGTGGCCCCGGATGGGATTGTTTCCCTCGGACAAACTAACAGCATGACGGTTCTCGCGGAAGTTTACGAAAGCGATGTTGGCCAAATCGAGGTCGGTTTACCCGCCCGCATTAGCAGCAACGCTCTTCCCCAAGATCTTCAGGGAACGGTACAACAGGTTGGCCTACAAGTCTTGCGCCAAAGTGAACTGGATCTCGACCCCGCCGCCAATGTCGATGCTCGAATTGTAGAAGTTCGCATCAATCTTGACGATGAATCGAGTCAAATCGCCACTGATTTTACCAATCTCCATGTCACCGTTAGCATTGACCTCGCAAACACCAATTAAACCGCGAATCTTTCAGGTATGAACTCGCCAGAAACTAGCCTCACAAATAAATTCACAAGCAAAAGTTTTAAGGATTTTCAGGATGTACGGTATGATTTATCGCATTT
>SIHH01000249.1 GCA_004299065.1 Phormidium sp. SL48-SHIP
CTGAGAGGTCTTATGTCTTCTGTCACGAAAACAACGACCTATCGTTTTATCGATTGGTCAACCTATTTGGCTCTATTTGCAGCCAATTTAGTCTTGCTGGCGGGAATTATTAGTCCCATTTTTCAACAACAACTTCTCGACGATCGCATTGAAGTAACTCCAGGGGAAGTTGTTGAATTTAAAACCTGGCAACTGAAGCCTCAGTTAATTGGGGCGATGCGGATTGATGTGGATGCTTCGTTCAATAACAATCGTTGGGCAACCTATGAACTTCGGGTTTTAGATGACGAGGGAAATTTAATTGTCTCGGCGTTAAAACAAGCCTGGGTGGAATCAGGAATTTGGCGAGAAGGAGGAGAATCGGGAACTTGGCGGGAAAAAGATGTCCAAGCAGCCTTGGATTTGCAGGCTGGAGATGAGCCAGAAACGATTACTCTTGCAATCAATATTCTTGATTATACCGATACGTCAGGACAACCGGTTGAGGGGGAGTCGGTTCGTTTTCATGTTCGTGTTTTTAATGGGGCCATTGATACTCGTTATCTCATCCCTGGCGTGATTGGAACAGGATGGTTAGCCTCGTTTTGCTTCCTCTCGACTCAGAATTCAGGTCAAGAGACGATTAATAAGTTTGTGAAGGATAGCGATATTGGAGGTCGTGCGATTATGGGGGGCGAGGATAATTTAATTTGCTGTAAGTTAAAGATTGTCGCGGATGAAACCTCGCCTCGCTCCTTGGATGTTAATCTCTGGGTTAGTGATGGTTATGGGGAAAATATGCACCATCAAGTCACACCCGTGTCTCTAACTTTTCATCGAGATGAGGATGGAGATATTAAACGAACAACGGGTCAACTAAAACAGTATTTTATCTTTAAAAAACGAGGATCTTATGGCATCTATATCGAAGTAACGCCTGATGCTCCTGTGGATGATACAGTATTACGAGTCAAGGAAAATGTACAAACCTTGACGGGGGTTTCGGTGGTTGAAATTGCCCGAGATTAACCTGGGTATCTTGATCAGAACTACAAGTTATTGCCGTTTATTGCAGTCGGGCAAACAATGTTAACCAAAATCTTGGCAATTGTAGCAATTATTCTAGCATTCTTAACCGTTGGGGCGGCCTATTCATCCCGAACGGCGGTTACGTTACGTCAAGAGAACCAACAACAACGGTATTGGCCCCGCCAAGGAACTTATTTAAATGGGGTGTATCGCTCTGGAACGTGGAATTACTCGGGAAATCGCGCCAATTATGGAGGCGGCTTTTCTGGGGGTGGAACGGGGTTTGGGAAATAGAGAGACGGTGATTTAACAATCGGGAATTTTGTTCACTTGTATTGATAGGATTGTTATGGACTCAAATCACCCTAAGGCGGCTGATGTTATCGCTGAAGAAACCAAGGCTTCTCGGAAGGTTCAGGACGATCGCCCCTGGGTACCGTTAGGGCGATCGCAACGCAATTTATTGTTAGCCGCGACGGCGGTTTGTTCGGCTTGTGGTTTGGCGGTGGAACTGCTGTTAGGAACCTTAGCCAGTTATTTGGTGGGAAATCAGGCCCTGGCGTATGGAGTGGCGGTGGGGGGGTTTCTTGCGGCGATGGGGATTGGTTCCTACTTGAGTCGCTTCTTGGTGACGGAGGGCGATCGCAGCCAACAACAAGAACAACTGTTGCGGCATTTTATGCAAGTGGAATTGGCGATCGCCCCCTTAAGTGCCTTTTTACCCCTAGGCTTATTTGCGATTTTCGTGGTCGATGGTCCGTTATGGATTGGCTTAAGTCTCGTCACCCTAATTTTAGGAACCTTAGCGGGAATTGAAATCCCCTTACTGACTCGTATTTTTGAACAAGATGACGGGGTAAAAGATGCCATTGCAGGGGTTTTGGCCCTGGATTATGCGGGGGCCTTAGTGGGTTCTTTGGCCTTTCCGGTGATTTTACTTCCCTGGTTGGGATTGTTTCCCTCAGCGGCGATTATTGGCGCTTTCCCCGCCTTGATGGTGGTGATTTTGGCCCAAAACTTCCCCAGTCTGCGATCGTGGCGGATTTGGGGATTGGCGATTAGCCTGATTTTAATTGGCTTTGCTCCCTTGGCGATTCCCTTGAGTAATACGCTAGAGAATAACCTCTATGATGCGCCGATTATTGCCCGAGTGCGATCGCCCTATCAACGGATTGTTCTGACTCGTTGGCGACAGGATGTTCGCCTCTTTTTAGACGGAGATTTACAACTTTCAACGATTGATGAATATCGCTATCACGAAGCCTTAGTGCATCCCGCCATGAGTGCGACTCCTAATCCGAAACGGGTGTTATTGCTGGGGGCTGGGGATGGAATGGCGGCGCGGGAAGTGCTGAAATGGCCACAAGTTGAGCGTTTATTACTGATTGATCTCGATCCCGAGGTGGTGAATCTTTCCCGCCGTCATCCTTTTCTTAAACGAGTGAATCAGGAGTCTTTAGATAATCCTCGTCTTGAGGTGCGTATTGCCGATGCGTTTTTAGCAGCCCCGGCGTTAGATGAGCAGTTTGATGTGATTATCGCCGATTTCCCAGACCCTGATCGAGCGATTTTAGCAAAACTTTACGCAGAAGGCTTTTATCGCCGTCTCTTACCCCGTCTCGCCAGCGATGGGGTGTTGGTTACTCAAGCCTCCAGTTCCTTTTTTGCGCCTCGGGTGATGGCCTGTATTGCGGCGACGCTGGAGTCGGTGGGACTTTCGGTGCATCCTTATACGGTTCAGGTTCCCAGTTTTGGTCCCTGGGGGTTTGTCTTAGCCAGTCGTGAGGCGATTCATCCAGAAACTTGGACGTTGCCGGTGGAAACACGTTTTTTAACGCAACCTTTGTTAGCGCATTTGTTTGATTTACCGGCAGATATTCAGTTTTCGGATGTGGAGGTGAATCGTCTGTCTCGTCCGGCGATTGTTACGTATCAAACTCACAATCGTTGGGATGGGTTTGAGTTGTAGTACAAATAGTTATTGATTAGGGCTAAAATATGTTGACTTATTTTTGGATTCTTGTTATCGTTATATTAGCTATTTCAACGATTGTCTTTGTTCGTCAACGACAATTAGCAAGTGTTCGCAAATCTCCCCAGATCGTCCCCTTAGAACGCAGTATTTTTACCCTACAAATTGGCGATATCGTCGAATATATGGGAGAGGATTGGGTTGTGCAGGGGAAGTTGGTCTATGATGATGATGGCTATCAGTGGCAAGAATATCTTTTGCAGGATGGCGATCGCATTCGTTGGTTGGCGATCGAGGAAGATGACCAAGTTCAGGTGAGTTGGTTAACCCCCACCGACGATTTAGAAATCACGGGAACTCCCCCCAAGCAGTTACAGTTTGAGGGGAATGATTACCGCTGTATTGAATCTGGGGAAGCGACGATGTCTCGCCAGGGGATGACGTTAAATCGGACGGCTAAACGATGTCGGTATTCGGATTATCGAGGTTCGGGAAATCAGGTCATTTCTATTGAGGATTGGGATGGCGATATTGAAGTAACCGTGGGGACGATTATTCGTCCTTCGGAACTTATGTTGTTACCGGGAGATGGCCAGCGGGTGTATGACTAGAGACCGTGACGGAGTGAGTCGAAAGACGACCAACCCCTACCTTGGGTAAATCCACTAAGTCTTCTATCAAAAAGTTGATTTTTTTCTGAATTTATATCACTATTATGCACTTGTCATCTCAAACCCGGAAGATTCCCAAAATCCATGCTTGAAAAGATAGAACTTTATAATTTCAAAAGTCATCCATCGACAGCGCTCAACCTAGATTGTTCACGCCTTCATGCACTAGTAGGACAAAACAGTTCTGGGAAAACATCGGTCTTGCAAGCGCTACATTATCTGAGTCGCCTTGCAGATTCACCCTTTAAAAACATATTTGGACATCAACGAGCACCAGAATTTCTGACAACGATGGGACAAACTCATCTGTCTGTCAGCGCCTGTGGCTTCTGGGGATATCAGAAAAACCGACAAGATTGGCAAGCCTCCTATCACTTTGAACGACAGCAAGAGAACAAATGGTTTCCAAGAGTATCATGGACTTTTGCTGACGATACAGGACACGCACAAGGTTGGGATAGTTCCTTAAGTACCACCCCATTTCCAATTTCTCAGGCTTTAAGGTTTGCCGTTCATCTGAAATTAGTTGCGACCAATCTCGCCAAACCGGCTTATAGTGAAGCCATTACGCCACGAGTTGAATTTGATGGTTCTGGATTAGCACCCACCCTAGACTATCTACGTAGCGAAGCCCTAGATAATTTTCAAGCCTTGCAGGAGATGTTGCAGCGGGTTGTCCCCGGCGTTCAGAAGGTCGGAGTCAGACGCGCCAAAGTCCTCATGAATCGCCAACGTTTAATTGAAGTCGATGGAAAGTCAATTTCCTATGAAGAAAGCCAGGAAATGACAGGACAAGAAGTTGTCTTAGATATGAATACGGGTGAGCGTATTCCAGCCCATGCTATTAGTGAAGGAACGATTCTAACTCTAGGTCTTTTGACGGTTTTAATGAATCCGACTCTACCCAACTTAGTGTTACTCGATGATGTGGAACAAGGACTGCATCCTAAAGCGCAACGGGAGTTGATGACGGTTTTCAAAGAGATTATTCAGGCGAATAAAAATCTGCAAATTATAGTGTCAACGCACTCCCCGTATATTGTCGATGAGCTAACTCCATCCCAAGTTCATGTTTTAAGTCATCGAAACTCAGGCTTTACTCGTTCTAAACGATTAGACGAGCATCCTGATGTGGACTGGGCTAAACAAACCTTAACCACCGGTGAGTTTTGGGATGCGGAAGGAGAAGATTGGATCGATACAGTTGGGGTCGATGATTGAGTTTATTGTCATTGTTGAGAGTCGTGCTGATGCTGAAACGGCCAGCAAATTGGCTGAGCGAGTTTTAGTAGAAACGGTAGATTGGTTAGAGCCTGAGCTTTTACCCTACTTGTTTCGATGGAGTGGTTTAGATCCAGGAACTGATTATTCATGCTGGAGCGATATTAAGGATATCATGCAGCGTGCTAGGGCGTCAGGTTTACCAATTCCGAAGTTTTTGGGACACAGCAAAAAGAAACCTCTGAAAGCGGATGGTGCAGCAACCCTTAAAATTTTGAATCTAATCCGAGTTCTCCAACTTAAAAAGAGCCAGCCGGATGAAGATAGCCGCTCTCTGAAAGCCGTTCTCTTCATTCGAGATTTAGATAATCAACCTGAGCGACGAGAGGGAATGCAGCAGGCCCGTGCAGAACAGATTGATCAGTCGCCTCAATTAGAAATTATCATTGGTGTGGCGAATCGAATGCGAGAAGCTTGGGTTTTGAATGGATTTGTTGCTTCCAACCCAGAGGAGGTTCAGCTCTTAGAGGCGATCAAGAAGCAGTTACCGTTCGATCCCTGCGAGGAGTCACATCGATTACGTTCTAATTCTCGTGAAGAACCTGAACGAATTCGTAATCCCAAAATTGTCCTTGAAGAACTGACGGGTGGTCATTGGTCACGAGAACAGCAGTGTTGGGAAGAAACCTCTCTAGAACTTCTACGACAACGGGGTCAGCATACTGGGCTAACCGACTATCTTGACGAGATTGAGAAACGACTGATTCGAGTTCTTCTCGAACTGAGTACAGAAGCCAATGACTGAGTTACTTCC
>SIHH01000250.1 GCA_004299065.1 Phormidium sp. SL48-SHIP
GTTCCCTGTTCCCTGTTCCCTGTTCCCTGTTCCCTGTTCCCTGTTCCCTATTCCCCGTTCCCTTCTTCCCCCCATGGTTTACATCAAGGAAATCGAACTCACCAACTTTAAATCCTTTGGGGGAACCACCAGAGTCCCGTTCCGCCGGGAGTTTACGGTGATTTCGGGGCCGAATGGTTCTGGGAAATCGAATATCTTAGATGCTCTGTTGTTTTGTCTGGGAATCGCCTCGTCGAAAGGGATGCGAGCCGATCGCCTGCCGGATTTGGTCAATCAACAGCAAAATAAACGCAAATCGACGGTGGAGGCCAGCGTCAGTGTCACCTTTGATTTGTCCCCTGAGGATCGCTTGTGGCAACGGGTGCAAGCTAATGAGACTCCTGAAGAGACTCCCGAAGAGACTCCCGAAGAGACTCCCGAAGAGACTCCAAATCAGAACGCCTCGGAAGACGACGCAACACCGCAACATCGAGATTGGCGGGTCACGCGGCGGCTACGGGTGACACGGTCGGGAGGCTATACCTCACAATATGCCATCAATGGTGAAGTCTGTACCCTGGGCGAGTTACATGAACAACTCAATGAGTTGCGCGTCTATCCCGAGGGCTATAACGTGGTGCTTCAGGGGGATGTCACCAGTATTATCTCCATGAACGCTCGGGAACGCCGCGAGATTATCGATGAGTTGGCGGGGGTGGCGGCCTTCGATCGCAAAATTGATCGGGCCAAAGACAAATTCGCCGAAGTCGAGGAACGCGAAGATCGTTGTCGTATTGTCGAGAAAGAACTGACAACCCAACGCGATCGCCTGGCCGCCGATCGCCTCAAAGCCGAACAATATCAACGATTGCGCCAGGAATTGCAAGAAAAACAAGCCTGGGCGCGGGTATTACAGTGGCAGCAATTGCGTCAACGCCAAGAACAGATTAGGGAACAACTCGCGGCCGGCGATCGCACTCGGGGAGAACTCCAGGAGAGTCTGGCCCAACTCACCCAGACTCTGAAACAGGCCAGCGATGAACTGGATCTGTTAAATCAGCAAGTGAAGGCCTTGGGGGAAGATGAACTCTTGGCCCGTCAGTCAGAATTAGCCCGTCAGGACGCCGAACAGCAGCAACGCCAGCAACGACAGCAGGAGTTGCAACAACACTGTCAGGAATTGCAGACGGCGATCGCCCAAACCGAGACGGCGATCGCTCAAACCCACCAGCAACAGGAGCAACTGCGGCAACAACAGCAACTGCTCGAAACCGACCAACTCCCCACCCTACGGGAGTCACGAGAATTGGCTCAAGGGGAACTCGAACGAGCGCGAGAGTCCGCCAACGCCCTCGCCGATCGCGCCCAGGCCTGGGTCCAACAACAAACTCAACTGCGTCAACAAACCGAAACCCTCCTAGGAACCCTAGAACCCCAACGCACCGAACAGGCCCAACTTCAGGAACGACTGGCTCAATTGGGGGAACAACTCAGCCAACGAGAGACGGCGATCGCCCAACGAGAGGAGCAACTGCACGAGAGTCAACAAGACTATGACCAACTCCAGGAGTCCGAAACCAAGGCCCAGGAGCATCTGCAACAGCTCGAACGCACCAGCCAAGCCGCCGAAGAAGAATTGCAGATTCAGCAAGACACCCAAACCCGTCTCTTGCAGGAACAGCGGGACAAACAACGCCGCCTCGATAAGCTCGAAGCCCAAAATCAAGCCCTCCAGGAAGCCTCGGGCAGTTACGCCAGTCAAGTGGTGGAACAGTCAGGATTGAGCGGAGTCTGTGGGTTGGTATCCCAACTTGGACGGGTCGAAAGCGACGTGCAAATCGCCCTGGAAACGGCTGCCGGGGGACGATTGGGGTTTGTTGTCGTTGAAGATGATTTAGTCGCCTCTGCGGCGATTCAGCTTCTGAAAGAGAAACGGGCTGGGCGGGCGACTTTTTTACCCCTAAATAAGATTCGCGCCCCTCGGTTTCAGCGATCGCCTGAGGTGGAACGGAGTCCCGGTTTTATTGACTATGCCGTGAATCTGATTGATTGCGAAGAACGCTATGACAACATTTTTGCCTATGTCTTTGGCTCAACGGTGGTCTTTAACACCTTAGATAATGCCCGTCGTCTGTTGGGACAAGCGCGGATGGTGACCCTCGATGGGGAACTCCTCGAAGCCAGTGGGGCCATGACGGGGGGAAGTCAGCGGCGGGGATCGTCCCATCTGCATTTTGGCCATGTGGACACTGGGGAATCGGCGGAAGTCAAGGGGTTACGCGATCGCCTGCGGCAGATTGGCGAGATTCTCGAACGCTGTGAGGGGGAGATTTTGCGCTGGAGTAGTGAACTCAAGTTGGGGGCGAAGGCTCTAATGGAGGCGAAACAGCAACATCGGGAACACCAATTGCGCCGGGAACGACTGGGGCAGGATATTGAGAGTTTACAGCAGCAACAAGAGCAGGGGCGATCGCAACAACGCCAACAACGCCAGGAACTTGACAGCAACCAGGCCCGCTTGACGCAACTGCAACAGCAACTCCCGCAACAGGAACAGCAGTTGCAAGGCCTGCGAGAACAACTGGCTCAATTGGAGAAATCCCAAACCCACCAAGAATGGCAACAGTATCAACAGGAGATTCAACAGCGCGAAGAAATCCTGGCCCAACGTACCCGGAGTTTGCGAGACGCCGAAGAACGGTTGCGGGAATTAGTCCGTCAACAGGAGCGATTGGTTGAGAAAACCCAGGAACGTCAGCAGCAGTTGGGGGAACTTCAGCATCGCCGTCAGGAGATTGAGCAGCAACAGCAGCAAGTCGCGCAGCAATTAGAGGAATTAGAGGCCCAGATGGCTCAGACTCGTGCCAGTTTTGCTGAAATTGAGGCCAAATTGGGGGAAGAGAAACAGGCCCGCGATCGCGCCGAAGCCCGACTCCGGGAATTGCGCGTCAGCCAACAACAAACCGACTGGCGATTACAGAAACTCCAAGAAACCCAAGACGGGCGAGTTGAACAACTCCAGCAAGTGCGCGAACAACTGCGGGAACAAGAGCAAGAACTCCCCAACCCGCTCCCAGAAGTCCCCCCCCAGCTCAAACTTGAGGCCTTAGACAAAGAACTCCGTAGCCTCGCCAAACGCATCGAAGCCATGGAACCGGTGAATATGTTGGCCCTAGAAGAATTTGAGCGCACCCAAGCTCGTCTAGGGGAACTCACCGAGAAACTGGCCATCCTGCAAGATGAACGGCAGGAGTTGCTATTACGCATTGAAAACTTCACCACCCTGCGTTTACGGGCGTTTAAAGAGGCTTTTGACGCAGTGAATGAGAATTTTGCCCAAATCTTCGCTGAACTGTCTCAGGGGGACGGACATCTGCAACTGAGCGACCCGGAAGACCCGTTTAATGGCGGGTTGAACTTAGTGGCTCATCCGAAAGGGAAGCCGGTGCAACGGTTGGCCTCGATGTCAGGAGGGGAGAAATCCCTGACGGCCTTGAGTTTTATCTTTGCTCTGCAACGCTATCGTCCCTCGCCTTTTTATGCGTTTGATGAGGTGGATATGTTTCTGGACGGGGCAAATGTGGAACGATTAGCTAAAATGATTAAAAAGCAAGCCCAAGCCGCACAATTTATTGTTGTGAGTTTGCGCCGTCCGACCATTGCCGCTGCCGCGAGAACCATTGGTGTCACCCAAGCACGAGGTGCTTATACCCAAGTCTTGGGATTAACGTTGCAACAGCAACGACCCACGGAACACCAAGAATCTTTCTCGCCAGAGCGATCGGTCTGATAGTACAGTATATTAACCAGGATTCGACTCGTAGGATTCCATCTAGAATGACATCCGAACACATCCGTCAACGCTCCGATCTGTTAGGAACCCAAGTCATCACCCGCGACGGCGGGAGGCGGCTCGGAGTCGTCAGCCAAATTTGGGTAGATATCGATCGCCGGGAAGTCGTCGCCCTCGGAATGCGAGATAATATCCTGGCGGTGGCTGGGTTGCCCCGTTACATGCAGCTCGATCGCATCCGCCAGATTGGTGATGTCATCCTAGTAGACAGCGATGAAGTCATCGAAGACGATCTCGATGTTGAGATGTACAGCACCATCATCAACAGCGAGGTGATTACGGAAGTCGGCGAACTCCTCGGCAAAGTGCGAGGCTTCAAGTTCGACACCCGCGATGGCAAAGTCGTCTCCATCATTGTCGCCTCGATTGGCATTCCCCAAATTCCTGAACAACTGCTGAGTACCTATGAACTCCCCATTGAGGAGATTGTCAGCAGTGGCCCGAATCGTCTGATTGTCTTTGAAGGGGCCGAAGAACGGTTGACTCAGTTATCCGTTGGCGTGATGGAACGCCTAGGCTTAGGGAGTGCGCCCTGGGAACGGGAGGAAGAAGAAGAGTTTTACACCCCCACCGCTCGCCCCGAAAATCAGTTAGGCAGCGGCGTTCCCACCGCTCCCCCAGAGCCACGCCGTCGGGTGGTGCAAGCTCCCGTCGAGCAGCAATGGGATGAAGACGAATGGACGCAACCGGAACCCGAACCCCTCTACGAGCCGGAACCTGAGCCGGTGTATGTGGAGTACGACGAGCCGGAGACGGAAAACTGGAGCGAAACCACTCGCAATCCTTACGAGCCACCCTATGAGCCGGAGCCGTACCGGGAGGAACAGGTGTATGAGGAAGCCGAGTATCCTGACTATTCTCAACCGGTAGAGTACGAAGACATTGAAGCTGACGCTTGGTCTGAGGAAGAGGATTCTCGGGTGTATGACCCCCCGAAGGTCAATATCCCTCAGAAGAGCAAACAGCCTGAGTATGAAGAAGAGGCTGGATATTAGGCACTTATCCGAGTTCCTTGTCTCATCCTCTCGTGTCATGGCTGAAGCCGTGACACGTCTCCTAGATGCTCGGACTCCCTATTTACGGAGGCTAAGGGATTGAACTCAAACATTTTTACATCGAGTGGTATTGTTGCCATCCCCCTGCTGCTGTTCTCCATCCTGTCCCTCGCCTTAATCGCAGAACGCTGTTACTTTTGGCTCCGCATCTTGCGCCGACAGGATACGGTGCTGAAACGGGTTTTTCAAGTCCTCGAATCGGATTGGTATTCTGCAATTAAGATTCTTAAAAGAAACTTACAATTTCCCATTTGTCGCATTTTTTTAGAAGCCTTGGAGTTAGAGGCGGCGACCATTGAGGAGTTTCAAATAGCCCTAGAAACCGCCGCCCGAGCTGAGGTTCCTGTCCTACGGCGGTTTAATACGGTGTTTGATACGATTGTCGCTGTATCTCCCTTGTTGGGGTTATTAGGGACGGTATTGGGGCTAATGACCTCCTTTGCCTCTCTGAGACTTGGGGATGTCAGCCAGAGTGATACCATCGGCGTCACCGGCGGAATTAGTGAAGCGCTGGGATCGACGGTATTGGGTTTGGTGGTGGCGATTGTTACGTTGTTATTTTCCAATGCCTTTCGGAGTTTTTACCGTCGTCAAATTGCCTTAATTGAAGAGTATAGCGGACGGTTAGAGCTAATGTTTAGGAAGCTAGAACGTCCGGCGGTTTCAAAGGCGGCGGTTTCAAAGGTTAAGCGGGATAGTTAGCATGGCTGATGTGGCAGAAGTGTCCTGGCCCCCTCCCCCTCCCCCCTCGTGTCATGGCTCAAGCCGTGACACGGACTCTGGGCGGCTCCG
>SIHH01000251.1:0-1750 GCA_004299065.1 Phormidium sp. SL48-SHIP
TATCTGAGAAGATATCTGAGAAGATATCTGAGAAAATAAACACCTGTAACCTCTAGGGGGAGACGGCTCGCGGTAAAATGGGAAAGCTGAACTCCAATCTATCCCCTCACCCGCAAAACGACAATTATCTCCTATGTTCTCCACGCAAACCTCCCCCAACTGGAAACGCATCGCCAAAGACTTTGAAGCCATCCTGGGCAAAAACGGCGTGATTCGTCGCAAAGAAGAACTGCTGACTTATGAATGCGATGGACTCGCCAGTTATCGGCAAAAACCCGCCCTTGTCGTCCTCCCCAAGACCACCGAACAGGTCGCAGAAGCCGTGGCCCTGTGCGATCGCCTCGACCTGCCCTGGGTCGCCCGTGGGGCGGGAACGGGACTCTCGGGAGGCGCACTCCCAGAACCCGATAGCGTCCTGATTGTCACGGCCCTAATGCGGAAAATCCTCGATATTGACTACGACAATCAGCGCGTGATTGTGCAACCGGGCGTGATCAATAACTGGGTGACACAAGCCGTTAGTGGGGCAGGATTTTACTACGCCCCCGATCCCTCTAGCCAGATTATCTGTTCTATTGGTGGTAATGTGGCGGAAAATTCCGGTGGGGTTCACTGTCTTAAATATGGGGTGACGACCAATCACGTTTTGGGGCTAACGGTTGTGCTTCCTGATGGCAGTATTACGCAACTCGGCGGTGAGATTCCCGAAATGCCAGGATATGACCTGACGGGGCTATTTGTGGGGTCGGAAGGAACCCTGGGAATCGCCACGGAAATCACCCTAAAACTGCTCAAAACGGCTGAATCCATCGCCGTGGTTTTGGCCGACTTTACCAGTATTGAAGCGGCTGGGGCGGCGGTGGGGGCGATTACCTCGGCGGGGATTGTCCCGGCGGGGATGGAGATGATGGATAATCTCAGTATTAACGCCGTGGAGGATGTGGTGGCCACGGGCTGTTATCCCCGCGATGCGGAGGCGATTCTCTTGGTGGAACTCGATGGCTTGGATGCGGAAGTGACCGAGGTGACGCGGCGAGTGACCCAGATTTGTCAGGAGAAGGGGGCGCGAACGGTGACGGTGGCGGAGGATGCCGAGACGCGGGCTAAACTCTGGAAGGGACGTAAGGCGGCGTTTGCGGCGGCGGGCCATCTCAGTCCTGATTATTATGTTCAGGATGGGGTGATTCCTCGCACTCGTTTGGCGGAGGTGTTAGGGGAAATTGAGGCCCTGAGTCAACGCAGTGGTTATCGCATCGCCAATGTGTTTCACGCTGGGGATGGAAATTTGCATCCTTTGGTTCTCTATGACAATGGGGTGGAGGGCCAGTTGGAGGAGGTTGAGGAAGTCGGCGGTGAGATTCTTAAACTCTGTGTGAAGGCGGGAGGGTCGATTTCTGGAGAACATGGGATTGGGGCGGATAAACGCTGTTATATGCCGGAAATGTTTACGGATGCGGATCTCGATACGATGAAATGGGTACGAGATGCCTGGAATCCTAAGGGGTTAGCCAATCCCGGTAAGATTTTTCCCACGCCTCGCACCTGTGGCGAGGGGGCGGTTCATCCCAAGGCGAAGGCTTATCCGGGTGTACCGCAGTTTTAGTTCCCTTGTGGACTTCTGGGGTTGACTTCTGGGGTTGGGCGATCGCACCGGGGAGATGGCGGGCTACAATGCCTTTCGGGGAACTTCTGAGAGTGCCGCTGGTTCGTCTGATGGGATGGTCATCGGCGATCGCCACCTGTTTGTTTA
>SIHH01000251.1:1850-5658 GCA_004299065.1 Phormidium sp. SL48-SHIP
TATATCTGACGCTTGTTTGAGATTATGAAACCTGATCGAACCGTTTTACTGAATCAACTCACCAGTTTGGAAGCCCAAATTGCCCAACTCGGGGCGATTCATGATGGCATGAGTTGGGGGGAGGTGAAACGCCTCTTGCAATCCCAACCTGCCGCTATGGGTGGAGATGCGAAAGCCCAGGCGATCGCCATCTTAGACCGCTTCGATGCCCTCGATCACCGGGAACAACCGGGTTTCCAACCATTAATTCAATTTAAACAGCAGGTTCGCTTATTCCGTAATCAGGTCAGTAATGCCCCGGCCAATCAACTTCCGGCCGATGTCAACGACTTACTCAGTGGGAAACATCCTGTGGCCCAACTGTTGAAAGCCGTGGATGAGGGCGATCGCCTCAGCGATGCCCAATGGGCCACTCTCCAACCCACCTTAGAAAAAATCTTCGGGCCAACCATCGCCATTGCCGCGTCCCGAGGCAAACTCTATGTTAGCCAAGTCGCCCCGACCTCTCAACCGGCGGCGACACCTAGCCCCTCGGCGACACCTAGCCCCTCGGCCACAACGCCTTTAGCCTCGCAAACGGTTCCCACGCCCAAAGCTGAACAAGTCCGCCCTCAAATTAGTGGTGGGGCGGATTTGTTGATGTGGGGAGATGCGACGGAAACGGCGACGGCGAAACCGGCCCCATCTCAGCCCGCCCCTCAGCCTGCCCCTCAGTCGGGCCAATCGGAAGAACCTTTGATTGTGTTTGGGGCCAAAAGTCTCACGGGAGGCACGCAAACTGGGTCGATGCCTTTGACGGTGTTGGTGCATATTCAAGGATTGGGCGATCGCCAATTTGCCTCGAAAGAGTTTGCCGGAACGCGGGGGCAATCTCGCAGTATCGAAGGGTTCCAACTCCGTCTGGCTAATGCCTTTCCTGGGGTCAAACTCGAATATATGGCTCATATCTCGGGTGTTGGCGATACCCCTTGGCTGACGGAAGGGCAATATCTCGGCAGTCGGGGGGAAAACCGGCAAGTCGAAGGCTTTGCCATTCGCTTAACGGGCGAGTCCGCTAGCCGGTACACTGTCCGCTATTCTGGGCATATTCAGAATATGGGCGATACGCCAGTCATGGGCGATGGCCAGTATTGTGGAACCCGTGGCAAATCCTTACGAGTCGAAGGTTTCCGGGTTTGGGTCGAGTTTCGCAATTAACTCAGCGGGGAGGGGGGATTGCCTCACCTGGGCGACTCCTCTCGCTTTGGAAGCGGTCGTCCAAGACTGGTTAGAATGAGATCATCGACCGGGGCGACGTGCGATCGCCCAGCCGATGTTTGTTGTTTTTAGGGGATTTGCCTGTGACTTCTACCTCACCTTCAACTCGCGTTGAACTCGAACCGATTGTTGAACTCGAACCGAGTTACGTTATTCCCGTATTTTTAGTGGTATTGGCGATTCCTCTGATGGTGGTGCAGGTTTGGCTGGCGGCGGCGATCGCCCTGTTTGGCCTCTTCTTAATGGTGCAAGCGGCAACCATTCGCCTCGAATTTACCCAAACGGACCTCGATGTTTACCGTTCTGACTCTCTGATTCGTCGCTTTCCCTACTCTGAATGGCTCAATTGGCAGATTTTCTGGCAGCCGGTTCCCATTTTGTTCTATTTCCGGGAAGTCAATAGTATTCACTTTCTGCCGGTGTTGTTTAATGCCAAAATGCTACGCAACTGCCTCGAACAACGCTGTCCCCAATCGTCCCGCTAATCACCGAGTCGCTTTACCATACATCTGCTCGTTTGTCAACCCTTAGGAATCGAGATGACTTTAGAGGAAAACACCCCCTACGGAACCCCCAAACCCGACCTCAACTCAGAGAACTGGGATGTCGATGCCGAGTCGGTCCCCGTTGAACCCTCTCCCTGGGAAGATGACCCCGACCCCGACCCCCAACCTCAGGGAATGGGGCAACCTGGAGCGGCTCAAGGGGATGATTCCGGCCTACCCGAAGGGGCGATCGCACCCCTCGCTGAACCCCTCCAAGCCTCTCTCGATTCCTCCAACTCCCCCAGTCGCGCCTCGGAAGACTCCAACGCTGGCTTCTATGATGACGACGAAACCAGTAACTGGGATGACGAGGACAGCAACTGGCAGGATCATGATGATGACGAGTCCGACGCCTACGCCGACTACGACAGCATCCCCCATGACCCCCCTCCAGGAGAGATAATCCAGGAGCCAGTCCAGGAGAGCGATTGGCAGGATCATGAAGAGTCTCCCCCCAGCCCCCAGCCTGAGCCAGTGGCCGCAGACTCGGGCGAATCCGACATCGGGGAAGCCGAAACCGCCCCCGAACCCGAAACCGCCCCAGAGCCTCCTCAACCCCTCTCAGAGCCAACAGCCTCCCCAATGGTGCAACCCGAGATTGAGGCTCTCGAACAGCGGGCTGAGGCTTTACGAGGGGAAATCGCTCAACTCGAAAGCGCCAAACAGCAAATGCAGCAGGCTCAAGCTGAGTTGCAACGAGATTTAGGGCGCTTAGTGCAAGAAGGCGTGAGCGAACTCAAGAAACGCAAACAAGCCCTAACCGTGGATGTCGAGCGTTTAGAACGCCGCCAAGAGCGCATCCGCAAGGAAATGCAAACTTCCTTCGCTGGCGTTTCCCAAGATATCGCCGTGCGGGTACAGGGGTTTAAGAACTATCTTGTGGGCAGTTTACAAGACTTATCTGTTGCGGCTGAACAGTTGCAAATTGAGCCACCCCCAGCCCCATCTGCGGCTCCAACTCCCGTGGAGGGCGCTCCCCGCCGCTCCCGAGGTGAACGGGGTGAGAGTCGCGGTGAGGCGGCCACGAGTCCTCAGTTTAGTGAACAGGGATTCCGGGAACAACGACGCTTGATTCGTCGGGCTTTGGATCAATATCGCAACAATCCTGACTATTATGGTCCCCCCTGGCAGTTGCGTCGCACCTTTGAACCGGTCCACGCTGAACGAGTGGCCAATTGGTTTTTCACCCAGGGCGGACGTGGGGCGATGAAGTCCACCAATAGCCGCCTTCAGAATATCTTGATTGCGTCGGCGATCGCCTCGGTGTTGTATCTGATGTACAAGCGTCGTTTACGGGTGTTGGTGCTGGCCAATAGCCCTGAACGTCTCGGGGAATGGCGGCGCGGCTTACAGGACTGTCTAGGCATCTCTCGGGCTGATTTTGGCCCCGATCGCGGTGTGGCTCTGTTTGAAGCCCCTGAACCCCTAGCACAACGGGCTGAGCGGTTTATGCAGGCGGGATTGATGCCCCTGATTATTGTCGATGAGTCGGAAAATCAGCTCAGTCTGGGACTGTTGCAATTCCCGCTCTGGCTGGCCTTCGCCCCGGACCCAGAATCGACGGTGGTGCGAGATTGGTAACCCCCGCCATCGAGTCACTCGTTAACGGTCATGTTGTGGACATAATCATTGCCTACAGTAAGGGTCAAGTAAACATGACCTCGGTAATCACCGCTGACACTATGATGAAATTGTCCTTGTCCCCCATGGTCACGATCGCCACCGGATTATTGAGTACCGCGACACTCTCGCTGGCGACGTTCGTTAATCTTCCTGCGGCTCAGGCCAACGATGACAGTTTGACCGGAGTGGTTGAACGAGTTTGGGAAGATGGGTTCCGTTTACGGGTTGGCGATCGCAGCATCACCACCGATACCTGGGCCGTGTGCGGGGATTCCACCCGTCAGCACGTTCGTGTGGACGATCGCCTCACGGTGACGGGAGAATTTGAATTCGGCGAATTCGATGTGTTTGCGATCGTCGATGAAGCCGGTCAAGAGGTTTGT
>SIHH01000252.1 GCA_004299065.1 Phormidium sp. SL48-SHIP
AACTTCACCTGAAACTAGCCAGCACCCGCAAAGATTTCCTACACAAAATAACGACTCGGTTAATCCACGAAAACCAAGTGGTTTGCCTAGAAGACTTGAATGTGTCAGGAATGGTCAAGAACCGGAAGTTAGCTAGAGTTATTAGTGAGCAAGGTTGGGGTAACTTCCGAACGTTCTGTGAAGCTAAGGCTCAACTTATCAACGATAGAGAAGTTAAGGTTATCAGTCGTTGGGAACCTACATCTCAAACTTGTTCAGACTGTGGCTATAAATGGGGCAAAATAGACTTGTCTATTCGTTCCGTTGTCTGTCTTAATTGCGGAACTGAACAGGACAGAGATGAGAATGCTGCCAAAAACATAGAAAAAGTCGGGGTCGGGCATACCCACGACTCTAAATGGACAAAGAACGGGCATAAGACCAGGGTTTCTGGCAATCCGATCGCTTTGTCAAACCAACCGTCAGTTGAGTAGCGATTATCTGTTTGATTAGCCGGAGAATCCCCATCTCTTGCTTAGTGGGGAGTATGTCAATCGTTCAGACTTCCCCAAATATGACATCATCTTTGATGCTGTCGGTAAGCGCTCCTTTGCCGAATGTTCCCAGGTGTTAACCTCCGAGGGAATCTATGTCTCAACCCTGCCCAGCATAGAACTCCTCGGGGCCATCACCCAGACCTTCTTCCTCCCCGGACCCACGGCTCGCCTTATCTTAGCCAAACCCAAAAGCCGCGATTTAAAGTCCCTGGCTGACTTACTCGACAGCAGCAAGGTTAAGGCGGTCATCGATCGCACCTATCCCCTCACTGAAATTGCCCAGGCCCACCGCTACAGCGAAAGCCAACGAGCCGCCGGGAAAATTGTCATCACGGTGAGGAATTAGACCAAGCCAACAGATCGCAGACAAAACCATGATCGATTCTCAATTACTCATGACGACCCTTGTCCTGCGATCGCCCCGAAACATTCTCAATGGCTGCGATCGCCGCTTTAGACCCCGCAATAATATCCCGTTCCTCTCCCCCGAGATATAAGCGGCCAAAACTTCCCACCGCTTGCACCTGAAGGATATTAATCAGGGCTGACTTTTCCGCCTCATTAGCCGCCAACGCCGCATAAGCCGCCGGGGCCACTTCCAAGACAAACAAACTCTCCCCCGCCAGAATCATCTGTCCTCGGCGAGTACGGTTAATCAACTGCGTTTGGTGGGGATCGAGATTGCGGATAATTTGACTCGACATAATCTTGGGTTTGAGGCGTTCATGTTCCGTCACCCCCAACGCATCGAGAATCGCCACACCGGCCCGGCGAGTATCACTCTGACGACTGGCGTGAACCTCAAGTAACCCATAGAGGCGTTCAACCACTTGTACCCCAGGACGGACTCCCGTGGACTTGAGGGCCACATCGGTAATGCGATTGATTTCAATTCCGGGTGAAATTTCAACCCAAAGCGACGTATCCCCCGGTAACGGCAAAAACCCCAAAGCAACGGTTCCCATGTAGGCTGCATGTTGAGGTTGCAAGCTGTCAATATAGACAAAGCTGCGTAGTTCAACTCCCAAAATTCGTTCTCCGTAATAGGGGGACTAGGATTAGATTAAGACGTATCTATCAAAATGGATCGGTTTCCCCAGTTTCACCCTGACGGGAATGTGGGGAAACTGCGACCTTCGATTATACCGTTGAACGCCCTCGCCCCCTAACGCTCAATTCAGGAATCCCGATGACCCTCGATCGCCTTGTGTTATGGATTATCTATTTATCAACTGTAGTCTTCATCTGGCAATCGCTGTCGACTCGCCCGAAACAGTGGGGTTGGGTGATTCTCTGTGGCGGCTTATTGGGCCTATCGTTCGGCTTGTCGTTCATCTCAACCCGTGTCGCGGCCATCGTCGGCGGGGCCATCTGGACTCTGACGGTCTTGATCCCCATTCTGGGGGTGCGTCAGATGAATCTATGGGTGAAAGCCTCTCGCTATAGGGGGGCCTGTGTTCTCGCTAGAGTGCTGCTAATCCTTCACCCGGCCGATGGTTGGGGCGATCGCATCGTTCCCCTCAAAGCCCTCGCCTTAGCCCAGCGAGGCCACACCACCAAGGCGATTCAATTCCTAAAACCCCATCAAACCCCAAAATCTCCTATTCACCTCCTAGCGATCGCCCTGGAGTTGTTAATTCAACGCCAATGGCAAGAGTTTATCACCTGGCTACAAGCCCATCAGGGGGGTCATATCCCGCTCAATTTCAGTCTCTACTACCTCCGGGCCTTAGGGGAAACGGGGCAATTCAATCTCATGTTACGGGAATATCTAGCCCTCAGCCAACGGATGCAGCGTTTAGGGGATTTTGAACGTCTCTCCCTAGCCCGACTCTATGTTTTAGCCTTTGGCGGGGAAGCCGAGGCCGTGTCACAACTGGTTAAAACTGAACTGCGAACTTATCCTGAAATTAAGCAGAAATTTTGGCTCGCTACGGCTTACCAATATGGGGGGCGATCGCCGCTTGCCAAACCCCTCTTTCAACAGCTTCTCAAGACTCGTGATCATCTCCTACAAGCTGATAGTCAACGTCGTTTAGAAACTCCCATTGACTCCCCCCAACTCAACAGTCTATCACTCCATATCTTAGACCAACTCAAACTAACCCTAAACGAAGAACGACGGTATGGAAATCCCATTTCTGCCCCTCCCGCCTTAGGAACTTGGGGCATCATTGCCCTTAACCTTTTAGCCTTCTACATCGCCACACGACTCGGCGGAAGTCAAAACCTTTGGGTGTTATACCGTCTTGGGGCATTAGTTCCCAGTCAAGCCCTCGCCGGGGAATGGTGGCGCTTAATTACCTCTACCTTTCTCCATTTTGGGCTGGCTCATTTATCAATGAATCTGTTTGGACTCTATATTCTAGGAACCTTTGTCGAAGCCCGGTTCGGGCGGCTACGCTTTTTGTTGATTTATCTGATTAGTGGCATCGGATCGATGGGATTTATTACCCTATTAGCCCTCCAAGGAACTCAGGAACAATTTGTTGTTGGGGCGTCTGGAGCGGTGATGGGCTTAATTGGGGCGATCGCAGCCGTCTTTTGGTGCGGTTGGCGACAGGATAAAGCCCAAATTGCTCGGGAACGATTTCGCTCGGTTCTCTTAATTATTGTTGTTCAAACGATTTTTGATTTATCGATTCCTGAAGTCTGTTTTCTCTGTCATGCTTCTGGGGGAATCCTCGGCTTTCTCTCTGGATTGCTGCTCTTACGGAAACCATTTTAAGGGTTTTAACGTCAACATCCCACCCACTCAATCTGTCCCCTCTTGACGTTACTTTCAATGCTCCCGTTTTTGATGATTTTCTTAACAATTCGCCCTTGACGAGTTCTCATTTTATTGGTTATAATGCGGGTACGGACAATAAAAGAACTCATGGAAAGGCGGGAGGGGTTCTGCGAACAGCGGCATCAAACATCCAACCTGCCTAAAAATAATTATCGTTGAATAAAGAATCAACAAACCCAGAGGTAAGGACGTGCCACTGATGCCCTTACCCCTTTTTCCCCTTAAGCCAGCGCTCAATTCCCCGCCATCTGACGTTTCTTCTCTTTTTTGAGATCACGATTGCCAGCAGCGGCAATCTCAGCATCCATAAGAGTGCGCCCCGTAGCCGCAAGATAGACATCATCGAGACTAGGGCGAGACTGGGCAATGCCGAAAATGGGAAGTCCTTGGCCTTGCAACGTTTGTTGCACCTGAGTCAACGCATCGCTTTGGGAATTAACCACCAAATTTAGAGAATTTCCTTGAGCCTCATTAACGATCGCCTCACGAACAAAAGGAAGGGCTTCCAACATCTCCTTAACACGGTTAGCTTCCTCCAAGGGGGCAAACTCGCGAATACGTAGCGTAATACGATCGCCGCCCACCTTATCTTTTAACCCAGAGGGAGTCCCCACATCAATCACCCGGCCGCGATCGAGAATCGCCACGCGATCGGCCAACGCATCCACTTCTTCGAGATAATGGCTGGTTAAGAGAATCGTAGTTCCCCGTTCCCGTAACTGCTGTAAAAAGCCCCAAACCGCCACCCGGCTTTCAATATCTAAACCAACAGTGGGTTCATCCAACACCAAGAGATCCGGTTGATGCAACAACCCAGCCGCCAAGTCTAAACGCTTGCGGATTCCCCCAGAGTAAGTTCCCGTCTTGCGATCGCCGTATTCCGTCAACCCCAACATCTCCAACACCGTCTCAATGCGGTTCTCAATCTCCCGTTTAGGCAAGTGATACAACGCCGCCTGTAGGCGCAACAACTCCCGCCCCGTCAATACCTTATCCAACGCCACCTCCTGGGCTACATAGCCGAGGAGACGACGCACCACCCGAGGGCGATCAATCGCCGACACCCCAGACACCTCAATCCGTCCCGAATCAGGATTCGAGAGAGTACACAGACAGCGAATCGTGGTGGTTTTACCCGCCCCATTGGGTCCGAGTAAGCCGAAAATTTCCCCCGGCTTGATCGAAAACGAGACATCCTCAATGGCGGTGACATCGCCGTAGGTTTTTTTGAGATTCTCAATGTAAACAGTCGGTGTCATAATCCCTTGGTTTGACGGTCTGGCTTTCCATCATTGTAATTCCCGAAACGCGGAATGCTTCGTCCTCTGCTTTAAAATGCCAACATCGCTATACTGGAATTGAGATAACCCGTGACAACATCTGATGGAAAACGAACCCCTAATTCGCCTGGGTTGCTTCTTTGGTATTTTAGTCCTGATGGGACTTTGGGAAGCGATCGCCCCCCGTCGCCAACCTCGCCAGTCCAAACCAAAACGCTGGTTCAGCAACCTGGGCATCGTCATCCTCAATACCCTCATCTTGCGGGCTGTGTTTCCCCTGGCCGCCGTGGGAGTGGCCGCGATCGCCGTCGAACAAGGCTGGGGACTGTTTAACGTCCTCTCCCTACCCACCTGGCAAGCGATCGTCCTCTCGTTTTTGGCCTTGGACTTCATCATCTATCTACAACATGTGATGTTCCACGCCCTCCCCACCCTCTGGCGACTCCATAAAGTCCATCATGCCGATTTGGACTTCGATGTCACAACGGGCCTACGCTTTCACCCCCTAGAAATTCTCCTCTCCATGGGCATTAAAATCATCGCCATTGTCCTCCTTGGTGCGCCCGTGTTGGCGGTGATTCTCTTTGAAATTATCCTCAATGGAACCGCCATGTTCAATCATGGCAATGTCAACGTTCCCCAAGCCCTCGATCGCCTCTTGCGGGCCGTCGTGGTGACCCCCGATATGCACCGCGTCCACCACTCCGTCATCCCCAGTGAAACCAACAGTAATTTTGGCTTCAATCTCCCCTGGTGGGACTATCTCCTAGGAACCTATCAAGCCCAACCGGCGGCCAGTCATGAAAACATGACCATCGGACTAACGGAATATCAGAAGACTCCCGAGGTGCAACAATTACATTGGATGTTGGCGTTGCCGTTTTGGAAGGGAACAGGGAATAGGGAATAGGGAACAGGGAACAGGGAATAGGGAATAGGGAATAGGGAATAGGCATAACCCACCCCTAACCCCTCCCAAGAGGGGATGGCAAGAGGTAAGAGGGAGTTAGCGGACTTGGCTGTATTCGTTGCGATCGGCGGT
>SIHH01000253.1 GCA_004299065.1 Phormidium sp. SL48-SHIP
CTTGATCGGATTTCCCGCATCTTATCCTCTTTTTCGATCATCTTGCCATACACCCGACTGTGGGGGCGAACAGCCGTTCGCCCCCACAGCCAAACCCCTAAGAGTGCAAACCGTTTGCGCCTGAACAATCAGCTATGATTCTTCATCGACAATCAATCCGTAACTATTCAGCGGGCGATCAGCCTAAACTAGAGTTAGAGGCAGGAAAGACCCAGGACGACAGAATAGACAACCCCCCTAGCCGGTGCAGAGAGTCTCACATTTGGTCTGGCTTGAGTTCTGGCCCTCTTGCCTAGACTGACCTAACTCTTTCAAGAGAACTCTATCCCAGAGGTTAAATGACGACAAATGGTCTCTCAAAATGCACGCCGCTCAACCCCCCACCTTACTATGGCCTCTTGGGTCGCGGTTGGGGCGATCGCCCTCCTGCTCGGCCCGGTACAACCCGCACAGTCTCAGCGGCCCACCTGTTCTCGGCCCGACACCCCAGAAAATATGGCGTTCTGTGTCAACGAAGCCTTTACCGCCGCCGATGCCGAACTCAATTGGATGTACAACGAAGTCATCAGCAATTTATCCGAACCCCGGCGCGAGTTACTGATTGATGCTCAACTTGACTGGATTAACTACCGCGATGCGGCCTGCGAGTTCGAAGTGAGTGGCCGACTCGGGTCAATCGTCCCCCTACTCGAGATCACCTGCCAGACGAGGCTCACCAACGTCCGAACCGAGGAGTTGACCGCTTACCAGTACAATTACTATCCCAATCATCGGCAGGATTTGGCAAGCCTTGAGCGCCAACATCGCTCGATTGTCAATAACTTTCGAGCTTACAGGTCAACGGCTTTGCTCGATGCCTCGGAACGCACATGGCAACAGTATCGAGACACCGTCTGTCGATTTGAACGGACGGGGGGTGGCAACGCAGCTTGGGAAAACTGTCGTATTCGCTTAACTCAGCAGCGGATTAGTGATTTAAACCTTTCGGCTCGCTAAGGTTTCCAGTATGACGACTAGGTTACTCATCCTCGACCTCGAAACCACTGGCCTCGACCCGAGTTGCGATCGCGTCATCGAACTCGGGGCGATTCTCTACTCTGTTCCCCACCGCTGCGTTCTCCAGCAGCTTTCGACATTGTTTCCCGTTGATTCCAATCCAGTGGAGCGAGTCAACCGTATCTCAGCAGAGGCTTCTCAACAGGTGCCAGAACTTCCTCTTGGTATCTTCACGTCAACATTGATGCTATGGCAGAAGGACATAGATTATCTGGTTGCTCACAATGCCAACTTTGATAAACAGTGGTTTGGACGAGGAGTATTACCGGCTCTGAGTAAACCCTGGCTTTGTACCTATGAGGATTTCCGCTGGCCCGAGAATGACAAGCCGAGAAACTTGGTGCAGACCGCACTCAACCACGGTATTGGAGTTAGTCACGCTCACCGCGCTCTCACAGATTGCCAATTGATTGCGGCACTGTTTGACCGCGTGGAAAATTTTGAGGTGGTATTGCAGGATGCGATCGCCCGCTCCCAGGAACCATTCGTCTATGCGATCGCTCACGTATCTTATGAAGAACGGCAGAACGCCAAGGATCAGAGGTTTCGCTGGAATGAATACATCGAACGAAAATGGGTCAAGCGTATCCGTCGCAGCGAGTTAGAGCAGGAACAGTCCCTGTATTCGTTTGACATCGAGATTGTAGAAATTCCCAAAACAGACCGACCGCCTGAACCGCCACCCCCACCTCCCCCAATGTCATTGCCTCCTGACCAGATGGCAGCAGTTTGGCAAGAGATGCTCCGCCAAATACAGTCGTTAGCAACCCGCGAATTACTGCGACAACAGGCACAACTGGTAGTCCTCAGAGACACCACAGCAACACTCTCAGTTCCCAAAGTTTTGCAGTCATTGGTGCGATCAAAACAAGCTGAAATTGAACGCGCTCTAGGCGCTGTACTCGGACAGGCGATCGCTATCACCTTGGTCGATCCTAAATCGGTTCCTTAAATCTTTAAAAAATATAACATGACTCAGTTGCTATAAAAAACATGGTAGCTTAGTGGTTATCTGGCCATACCAATACCAAGTGTCATGAAACTCTTACTTAGCGTCATAATCCTTTTCCTGACCCTAACATCTCACTTAATTGCCTTTGCTGGTGAACCCGATTTATTTACTACTTTATCACAAAACCTATTGGGCAACTATACAGAAATAGACTTCTCGGAGCTTGAGGGCGAGGCAAATTCTTGTGGTTTTTTGGGGAGTGAATCCAAATTTTTTGTCAACGTTAAAGAGGCAGAAAATTTGCCAGAACAAGTCGATCTGCTTTGTGTGGCTAGTGATGAAGTTATCTCTCAATTCCCGAGTAAGGGCGTTTTAGAGTCGTCAGATCTCTATGAGATTTTATTCAAAACTCAAGCTCTGGGAGACCTATTAGACGAAGTTGATTCAGAGATTCTTCAATTTAAAGAATTTGCAAATATTTCTGGCCCTTATATTTGGCTTGGTGGCAAAATAGAGGACGGAGATTTTGAGGATTTTGGTGGCATAGATATCTCCGTGATTCAAAAAGATGAAAAAGTTGTCTTAGTCTATTTAGCGTATATCAACAAAAAAAATCCAGATGTTGATATGAATCAAATCATTTCAGCGATTGCGGGACAGGGAGAGACATCACAACCACTTGCCTACAATTCAAGGAATTACAACGTCAGAGTCAATTCTATTGAGTATCCAGCAGAATACAATCAATTCTATGAACCTGAAGACAACCATGTTTATCTCTCATTAGATGTATCCATGAAGAATAAATCATCCGAGCTTCAGTCTGTTGGCTTAATGAGTTTTAAGCTAAAAGACGGACAAGGATTTGTGTATGAGCCGGAGTGGACAAAAATTAAAGGTCCTAAATTCCCCGTTTTTGAACGTCTCTCATCTCAAGAACAAACACGAGGATGGATAACCTTTGAGATTCCGCAATCCTCTCAAGATTTAGTTTTGGAGTACAGCGATTTTGATGAAAACTTCAAAATCCAACTTTCTTCAAACTAATAAGAAATAGCAGGGTGGCTGTCTCCAGAGAAGAGTTCTAGCAATTTTCATTCATTCGTGCCACAGGTGGCTGTAGGGGAACCCACCCCTAACCCCGACCGTGGAGGGGAGGCCGTTCGCCCTCCTCGGTGTCAGATGTCTGGCAAGGTCATTGACAAATCGTATCCAAGAGAATCAAGCAGAAACTCAATACATCTCATGCTAACTAACATCATCAAAGGCGCAGGCTGGTTAGCTAAAGCCCTGCTTAATATTTTTGTAGCCACAGCTTTTGAAGTTATCACCAAGACGATCAACAAAAATCTGGCAAAGAAAAAAATGAAAGAGCTTATCAACAACAAATATGGCTTGATAATTGAAAAATTTACTTTCTTTTATTATGAAGAAGAAAACAATCAATGTCTGGGGACTTGGAACGACGAAGATGTCGTTATGTGTTTTGGCTATGATGCCGAGTCTGACAGACTAAAAATTGGCGTTCTCCCAGGAGATGACGAGTCAGAAATTAAGCCAGAAAACCAAGAGGCTGAACCGTCTGTAGACAGCTTAATCTTAGATATATGTGAATCGCTTGACATCAATTTTGAAAATATCACGAAGGAAGAAGCTGATCTGATCGACAAAGAGCTTGTTCGCATAACTCTCGAAGATTCCTACACAGACGGTATCACCGATCTGACCTACGAACTTAATCCTGGACAAAAAGAATTTGTTACCGGCAAATTTTTTGACAAAATTGACGAAAACCATGTTAAAGTTTTTGATTTTGTGATTGAGTCTAGGGGCGAGAAAATCTATAATCGCTATAAGCTCAACGAAGAAGAATCGACCGATCTTGACGATTGATTTTCCTGTTGATACCATTTTTAAAACGTCGTGTCACAGATGGCTGTAGGGGCGAAATCTGGGACATACGATCGCGCCGAACCTCGGAAACAGCAACTCCCGAAAACCCGAACAAACTCCCCCAAAACCGCCTTAATGCTCGATGATCAATCCAGTTGCCCTTGCCAAAGTAGAGTTTGTTCCGCCTCATACTCTCCCAAACGACGAGTGACAATCAGTTCCACCTCCACTTGACTGCGAGACGTTAAATCCCGCGTCTCTAGGGGTAAACGGGACAAATCCAGAACAAAGCGGTTATAGTCCTGAGACACCAAATGAGCCGGAAGATCCCCCTCAAAGCGAGTTCGATAGTCCCGGACATGACGGAACCCGGCCCGAGACTGAGTTGAGCGAATCTTGACCGCAAACTCAGTCTCCAACACCTCCGATTGTTGAGCGGTATCGACCACAGCAATATTAAACTCCCGAGGATTGCGATTCGCATCGGCGATCGCCAACTCCGTCGCCTCACTGCGCCGTAAACTGTAATCAACAGAATAGGTACTGATCTGCTCCTCCTCCTGCCAAGACCCCTGAATCCAGAGCGGTTCAGGAAGAGTCATCGCCACCGACTCATCATCATTCAAACTGACGCGAACCTCGAGATCGGCAAAATCCGACGGCCGGCGATCGCTGTTCCAGACCACCGCCACCGATCGCTCTAAACGCTCAACAAACTCCTCATACTCATCCGCAATAACCGATCCCGGCCCCAAGAGCGATCGCGCCCCCCGCCGACGAACCCAGACATTCTTCGATAAATCAATGGGGCCATCAACCCACGCCGATAACGAACGTTCCGCCGAAGGCTGTTCCGGCTCCAGAAGGGT
This sequence comes from Phormidium sp. SL48-SHIP, assembly GCA_004299065.1. Lineage (GTDB taxonomy): Bacteria > Cyanobacteriota > Cyanobacteriia > Cyanobacteriales > Geitlerinemataceae > Sodalinema. The sequence continues at coordinate 4,771 of SIHH01000253.1, forward strand.
CGTTCCCGCCACAATCCGCAACTGACCAGGGTCCCCCTCATTCCCCGCCCGTCCAGTGCGTCCTCGCCGCCCTGAACGCCCGCTGGTGCAGTAATAGCGTTGATCCTCTACAGTCCAACGGCGACGACGACAAGAACAACCCCGTCCGCCATAGCCCCCATAGCCCCCATAGCCTCCCTCACCGCCGCGAGCGTCTACATAAATCTCCCGTAACGGCTCCAATTCCGAGTAATACAGCGTCAGGTTCCCACCATCGCCACCATCACCGCCAGTCCCACCATCGCCACCATCACCGCCATCAGCCCCCCGCAAGTTATAGCTGGGATTACTCGGCTGAGAACAGTGATACGCATCCTCCCCCGCTCGTCCATCCTCCCCATCACGACCCGGCGTTCCCATCAGTTGCAGCGATCGCCCCCGGCCCTCCACAACCAAGGTTTGATCCGGTCCCGCTTCCCCCGAACGGCCAGCACGACCGCGCATCCCGTCTCGTCCCGAGGTTCCAAAGGTCCCAGCGGCGATGGCCCCGGTGGCCAACATCACCCCCAGTACCGTCACCGGCCGCACCAAAAACCGTCCCCCCAAGGAATCCTTCAAACCCAACACCATACGACGACTCATCTTTAATAACTCTCCTGAAACTCAAACTCAACAGCGATCGCCCCCCATCCATCTGACCCCATTCCCCCCTCCCTGTTCCCTTCTTTCCCCCTCTTGCCTCTTGCCTCTTGCCTCTTGCCTCTTGCCATCCCCTCTTGGGAGGGGTTAGGGGTGGGTTATGCCTCTTGCCTCTTGCCTCTTGCCTCTTGCCTCTTGCCTCTTGCCTCTTGCCTC